>NZ_JBJGYS010000001.1:0-364549 GCF_054050115.1 Geodermatophilus sp. SYSU D00708
TCTGGTGTCAGACCTAGTTGTCGGGGTCGCCCAGGCCCGCGGGGGCCTGCGGCGGGGCGGGCCGGGCGGCGCCCCCCCCCCCCCCGACGAGCAGCCCCTTGAGCCGCCCGTGGGTGACCGCGGTGAGGATGCCGGTCGTGTCGCGGCCCGGCGTGGCCGGCAGCTCGGGCACGCCCCAGGCGGCGGCGACCTGCGCGCGGGCGCCGGCGTCGGTGACCGGGCGGCCGCCGGGCAGCAGCGTCGGCAGCGCCCCGGCCTCGACCGCGCCGCGCTCGCCCGCGCGGCGGGGCACCCAGGCGACGCGGGCACCGGTGGCCCGGGCGAGGGCGGCCAGGGCGGAGAAGGCGCCGGGGACCTCGGCCAGCCGCTCGCCGGCGAGCACGATCGCGCCGGGCCGCCGGACCGCCTCGACCGCCGGGCCGCCCCACGTGCCCTCGGCGAGCGCCGCCAGGGACCGGGCCTCGGTGCCGGGCAGGGCCGCGAGCACCGTGGCCTGCAGCTTCTCCGCGGCGCGGGTCACGAACGGGGCGAGGTCGAAGACGGCCAGCCCGCGGGTGCGCACGGCCCGGCGCAGCCGGAGGAAGAGGATCGGCGACTCCTCCTCCGGCTCGAGCCCGGCCAGGACCACGGCCGGGGCCGCGGCCAGGTCGGCGTAGGTGACCGCCCCGTTGGCCGGGCCGGTGCCGGCGACGTGGGCGGCGAGGAAGGCCAGCTCCTCCGCCGAGTGCGCGCGGGCGCGGGCGTCGACGTCGTTGGTGCCCAGCGCGACCCGGGCGAACTTGGCGTAGGCGTAGGCGTCCTCGACGGTGAGCCGGCCGCCGGGCAGGACGCCGACGCCGCCGGCGTCCCGTGCGACGCGCAGCCCCTCCGCGGCCGCGGCCCACGCCTCGGGCCAGGAGGCCGGCGTCAGCACGCCGTCGCGCCGGACGAGCGGTGTGGTCAGCCGGTCGTTGGCGGTGGCGTACCGGAAGGCCCAGCGCCCCTTGTCGCAGTTCCACTCCTCGTTGACCTGCGGGTCCTCCCCCGCCAGCCGGCGCAGCACCTTGCCCCGGCGGTAGTCGGTGCGCTGCGCGCAGCCCGACGCGCAGTGCTCGCAGACGGTGGGCTCGCTGCGCAGGTCGAACGGGCGGGAGCGGAACCGGTACTGGGCGCTGGTCAGGGCGCCGACCGGGCAGATCTGGGTGGTGTTGCCGGAGAAGTAGGAGGAGAACGGCTCGTCCTCGTAGATCGCCACCTGCTCCAGCGCGCCGCGCTCGAACAGCTCGATGAACGGGTCGCCGGCCACCTGCTGGGAGAACCGGGTGCACCGGGCGCAGAGCACGCAGCGCTCGCGGTCGAGCAGGACCTCGGTGCTGATCGGCAGCGGCTTGGGATAGGTCCGCTTGACGTCGACGAACCGGCTCTCCGCGCGGCCGTTGCTCATCGCCTGGTTCTGCAGCGGGCACTCGCCGCCCTTGTCGCAGACCGGGCAGTCCAGCGGGTGGTTGATCAGCAGCAGCTCCATCGTGCCCTGCTGCGCCTTGTCGGCGACCGGGCTGGTGAGCTGGGTCTTCACCACCATGCCCTCGGTGACCGGCATGGTGCAGGAGGCCACCGGCTTGCGCTGCCCCTCGACCTCGACCAGGCACTGCCGGCAGGCGCCGACCGGCTCGAGCAGCGGGTGGTCGCAGAACCGGGGGATCTGGACGCCGATCATCTCCGCGGCCCGGATGATCAGCGTCCCCTTGGGCACGGCCACGTCGAAGCCGTCGATGGTGCAGTGGACGGCGTCCGGCGGCGTGTGCGGGCCGGGGACGGCCGGCACCGCGGCCGGTGCGGGCTGGGGCGTCGTCACTGGTCCTCCTCGCTGGCGCTCGTCGGACCAGCGCCGTGTCGTACTGCGCCCGTGCGTGACCTCGCGAGCTCGGTCACGAGGCCACTCCGACGGGCTCGAGCCGGAGGCTGCGGCCCAGACGGGCCTGTTCCTCCGGCGGCAGCAGCGCGACGTAGTCGTCGCGGAAGTACTTCAGGGAGCTGGCGATGCAGCTGGTCGCGCCGTCACCGAGGGCGCAGAAGGAGCGGCCCAGGATGTTGTCGCAGGTGTCGGTCAGCAGGTCCAGGTCGGCCGCCGTCCCCCGCCCGTCGACCAGCCGCTGCAGGATCTGGACCAGCCAGTACGTGCCCTCCCGGCAGGGGGTGCACTTGCCGCAGCTCTCGTGCGCGTAGAACTCGGTGAACCGCAGGGTGGCCTCGACGATCGAGTCGGTCTCGTCGAAGACCATCAGCGCGGTGGTGCCCAGCATCGAGCCCGCGGCGGCCACGGAGTCGAAGTCGAGCGGGACGTCGAGGTGCTCGGGGGTGAAGTAGGGCGTCGACGAGCCGCCCGGCGTCCAGAACTTCAGCTCGTGCCCCGGGCGGATGCCGCCGGCCATCTCCAGCAGCTCGCGCATCGTCGTCCCCATGGGGGCCTCGTACTGGCCGGGCCGGACGACGCGGCCCGACAGCGAGTAGATCTTCGGGCCGGGCGACTTCTCCGGGCCGAACTCCTTGAACCAGTCCGAGCCGCCGCGGACGACGAACGGCACGCTGGCCAGCGTCTCCACGTTGTTGATCATCGTCGGGGCGCCGTAGAGGCCGGCGACGGCGGGGAACGGCGGCTTGAGGCGCGGCTGGCCCCGGTAGCCCTCGAGCGAGTCGAGCAGCGCGGTCTCCTCGCCGCAGATGTAGGCGCCGGCGCCCGCGTGGACGACGAGCTCCAGGTCGTAGCCCGAGCCCAGGATGTCGGTGCCGAGGTAGCCGGCCTCGTAGGCCTCCTGCACGGCGTTGACCAGCCGGCGGTGGGCGTGCACGGCCTCGCCGCGGACGTAGATGACCGCCAGGTGCGAGCGGATGGCGTAGGCCGCGATGACCACGCCCTCGATGAGCGAGTGCGGGTCGGCCATCATCAGCGGGAGGTCCTTGCAGGTGCCCGGCTCCCCCTCGTCGGCGTTGACCACGAGGTACTTGGGCATCGCCGCGGGCCCGGTCGGCGTCTCGCCGGGCTTGGGCTGCGGGATGAAGCTCCACTTCATGCCGGTCGGGAAGCCCGCGCCGCCGCGACCGCGCAGGCCCGAGTCCTTGACCAGGGCGACCAGCTCGTCGGGGCCCATGTCGAGGGCGGTGCGCAGCGCGGTGTAGCCGTCGAGCCGCTCGTAGGTCGACAGCCGCCAGGACTGCGGCTCGGCCCAGCGCGAGGTGAGGACGGGTGCGAGAGGCACGGGTCAGGCCTCCTTGCTGTCTGTGGGGGTGGTGCCGGTGGCGGGTTCGGTGGCGGGCGGGGTCTCCGTGCCGGCCCGCTGCCGGCCCCGCGGCTGCCCGTACTCGGCGCCCTCGTCGGGGTGGGCCTGCGCGGCACCGGCCCGCTCGGCCGGGGTGTCGGCGGCGGCGACACGGGCGTCGGCGGCCTCCCTCTCCGGGGTCTCGCCGGTCTGCCCGGAGGGCCGCACGGTCTCCCGCGGCTCGCCGGTGTCGGCCGGCGGCTGCTCCGGCCCCGGCATCGGCGGCGCCGCCTCCCCCCGCTCGGCGGCCAGCCGCAGGCCGGCCAGCGTCGGGCCGATGGCCCCCTCGGCGTCGATCGCGGCCCGCCGGGCCCGCTCGCTGCCGAACTGGTCGAAGCCGGCCAGCTGCCGGGAGATCCCGCGGAAGTCGGTGAGCGGCGCGCCCCGGGTGGGGTGCGGCTTCTCACCGCGCCGCAGGGCCGCGACGAGCGCGCGGGCGCTCTCGACGTCCTGCTGGTCGTAGAACTCGTAGTCGACGGTGACCACGGGGGCGTAGTCGCAGGCGGCCAGGCACTCGGCGTGCTCGAGGGTGACCGAGCCGTCGGGGGCGGTCTCGTCGTGGTGGACGTCGAGGTCGGCGGCGAGCGCGTCGAAGATCCGCTGCCCGCCGAGGACGGCGCACAGCGTGTTCGTGCACACGCTGACCAGGTGCCGGCCGGTGGGACGGCGCTTGTACATCGTGTAGAACGTCGCGACCGCGCCCACCTCGGCCTTGGTGAGCCCGAGCTCCTCGGCGCACAGCGCCACGCCCTCGGGCGAGACGTAGCCCTGGTAGCTCTGCACCAGGTGCAGCATCGGCAGCAGGGCCGAGCGCGGCTGCGGGTAGCGGGCGATGATCTCCCGCGCCTCGAGCCGCGTCTGCTCGGTCAGCGGCGGCAGGTCGGCCGGGGCAGGCTCGACCGGGCTGGAGTCCAGCCCCGTGACCGCCGTCCCCTCCGCACTCCCAGGAAGAGCGCTCATCGATCCACTCCCCCCATCACCGGGTCCAGGGAGGCGATCGCCGCGATGACGTCGGCGATCATGCCGCCCTCGCTCATCGCCGCCGTCGCCTGCAGGTTGACGAAGCTGGGGTCGCGCACGTGGACCCGCCACGGCCGGGTCCCGCCGTCGCTGACCACGTGGTAGCCGAGCTCGCCGCGGGGTGACTCGATCGGCACGTACACCTGCCCGGCCGGCACCCGGAAGCCCTCGGTGACCAGCTTGAAGTGGTGGATCAGGGCCTCCATCGACTGGCCCATGATGTGCTGGACGTGCTCGAGGGAGTTGCCCATGCCGTCGGGGCCGAGGGAGAGCTGCGCGGGCCAGGCGATCTTCTTGTCCTGCACCATCACCGGGCCCGGCTCCAGCCGGTCCAGCGCCTGCTCGATGATCTTCAGCGACTCGTTCACCTCGGCCATGCGGACCAGGTAGCGCCCCCACGCGTCACAGGTGTCGGCGGTCGGCACCTCGAAGTCGTAGGTCTCGTAGCCCAGGTAGGGCTCCACCTTGCGCAGGTCCCACGGCAGGCCGGTGGCCCGCAGCACCGGGCCGGTGACGCCGAGCGCGACGCAGCCGGTGACGTCGAGGTACCCGGCGTCCTTGAGCCGGCGCTGCCAGATCGGCTGGCCGGTCAGCAGCTTGTGGAAGTCGGCCACCCGGGCCGGCATGACGTCGAGGAACTCCCGGATGTGCTCGACCGCGCCCTCGGGGAGGTCCTGCGCCAGGCCTCCGGGGCGGACGTAGGCGTGGTTCATCCGCAGCCCGGTGATCTCCTCGAGCAGGTCGAGGACCAGCTCCCGCTCCCGGAAGCCGTTGGTCATCCCGGTGAGCGCGCCCATCTCCATGCCGAAGGTGGCCAGCGCGACCAGGTGCGAGGCGATGCGGTTGAGCTCCATCACCAGCACTCGGATGGTCTGCGCCCGCTGCGGCACCTCGATGCCGAGCAGCTTCTCGACGGCCATGGAGTAGCCGGTCTCGTTGAACAGCGGGGACAGGTAGTCCATCCGCGTCACGAAGGTCGTGCCCTGGGTCCAGGTGCGGTACTCGGTGTTCTTCTCGATGCCGGTGTGCAGGTAGCCGATGACCACCCGCGCCTTGGTGACCGTCTCGCCCTCGAGGTCGAGCACCAGGCGCAGGACGCCGTGGGTGGAGGGGTGCTGCGGCCCCATGTTGACGACGAGCCGCTCCTCGCCGTAGGCCTCGGTGCCGAGCGTCTGGTCCCAGTCCCCGCCGGTGACGGTGTAGACGCGCCCCTCGGTGGTCTCGTACGAGCCGGCGTACGGATCGGTCGTCGTCATCGGTAGCTCCGGCGCGTGTCGGGCGGCGGGATGGTCGCGTCGTGGTACTCGACCGGGACCCCGCCGAGCGGGTAGTCCTTGCGCTGCGGGTGGCCGTCCCAGTCGTCGGGCATGAGGATCCGGGTCAGCGCCGGGTGGCCGTCGAATACGACGCCGAACATGTCCCAGGTCTCCCGCTCGTGCCAGTCCGCCGTCGGGTAGACCGGCACGACCGACGGGACGTGCGGGTCCTCGGCGGTCACCGCGACCTCCAGCCGGATGCGCCGGCGGTAGGTCATCGAGGTCAGGTGGTAGACGACGTGCAGCCGTGGCCGTCCCGGGGCGACCGCCGGGCCGCCGCTGTCGAGGTAGTCGACCCCGGAGACGCTGCTGCACAGCTCGAAGCGGAGGGCCTCGTCGTCCCGCAGCGCCTGCACCAGCGTCAGCAGGTGCTCGCGGGCGACGAAGTAGGTGATCTCCCCGCGGTCGACGAGCACCCGCTGCACCGCCGCGTCGTAGGTCTCCTGGCCGACGGCCTCGATGAGCGCGTCGGTGACCTCGTCGAACCAGCCCCCGTAGGGGCGGTCCGTCGAGTGGAGCGCGACCGCCCCACCGGGCTCGACGCGGACCAGGCCGCCGAACCCGGAGGTGTCCCCGCTCCCGGAGACGCCGAACGCGCCCTTGCGGAACCCACCCGCGGGAGCCACCGCGCCCTGGCCGGCGTCCGTGCCGCTGCGGTCGCCCGGGCCGGTCACGAGTCGCTCCTGACGTACGGCTCGGGCAGCAGCACGGCGTTGCCGCCGCGCTGCTCGATGGCGAACTGGCCGGTGCGCCGCTCGGCCGCGGCCCGCTCGTAGGCCGCCCGCGCCGCCTTGTCCACCCGCACCGTGGAGGGCATCTCGACGTGCAGGTCCTTCGCCCGCCCCTCGGCCCGCGCCTGCTCCAGCTCACGGGCCCGCTTCGCCCCGAGCGGCTCGTTCATGATCTTGTGGTGCAGCTTGAGGATCGCGTCGGTGAGCATCTCCGGCCGCGGCGGGCAGCCGGGCAGGTACATGTCCACCGGGACGATGTGGTCGACGCCCTGCACGATCGCGTAGTTGTTGAACATCCCGCCGGAGCTGGCGCAGACGCCCATCGCCAGCACCCAGCGGGGCTCGGGCATCTGGTCGTAGATCTGCCGCAGGACCGGCGCCATCTTCTGGCTCACCCGGCCGGCCACGATCATCAGGTCGGCCTGGCGCGGCGAGGCCCGGAAGACCTCCATGCCGAAGCGGGCCAGGTCGTAGCGGCCGGCGCCGGTGGCCATCATCTCGATCGCGCAGCAGGCCAGGCCGAAGGTGGCCGGCCACAGCGAGGACTTGCGGGTCCAGTTGACCAGCTTCTCCACCGTCGTCAGCAGCACGCCGCTCGGCAGCTTCTCCTCGAGTCCCATGGATCGGCTCCCGTCAGTCCCAGTCCAGCCCGCCGCGACGCCACACGTAGGCGTACGCGATGAACACGGTGGCGATGAACACGACCATCTCGACCAGCCCGAAGACGCCGAGCGCGTCGTTGGCGACCGCCCACGGGTAGAGGAAGACGATCTCGATGTCGAAGACGATGAAGAGCATCGCGACCAGGTAGTACTTCACCGGGAAGCGGCCGCCGGTCAGCGGCTGGTCCACCGGCTCGATGCCGCACTCGTAGGCGTCGAGCTTGGCCCGGTTGTAGCGGCGCGGGCCCACGTAGGGCGCGACCGTCACGGAGAACAGCGCGAACGCCGCACCCAGTGCGAACAGCCCGACGATCGGGACGTAGGTCGACAGCATCAGCAGCGCCCTCCGGCGAGGGGGTCCTGGGGTGGTCCGGCGCGCACGGTCAGACCGCCGGAGCCAGTCGGGTGAGCACGGAGACGACACGGTCGAACCGGTCGCCGTCCCGGCCGTCGGAGAGGTTGCCCATGAGCCGGAGCGCGGCGTCGACCATCGCGGGCCGCTTGAGGCCGTGCGCGGTGGCGAAGCGGACCAGCGCGGGCCGGTCGAGCAGCGCGAGGAAGGCCGTGCCCAGCCGGTGGTGGCGGCCGTAGTCCTCGCGCAGCCGGGCCGGGTAGGACCGCAGCGCCGCCTCCCGTGCGAGCCCCTCGGGGCGGGCGAGGGCCTCGATCGCCGCCTCCGCGGCCATCCGCCCGGTCTCCAGCGCGTAGCTGATGCCCTCACCGTTGAACGGGTTGACCGTGCCGGCGGCGTCCCCGGCCAGCAGCAGCCCCCGCGTGTAGGCCGGGCGGCGGTGCAGCGCCATGGGCAGGCCGGCGCCGCGCAGCGGGGTGACCGCGTGCTCGTCGCCGAACTGCCACTCCGGCGGCAGGGTCGCCAGCCACTCGCGCAGCACCGCACGCGGCTCCGCGCCGGTGCCCCGGCGCCGGTCGAGCAGGCCGAACCCGACGTTGCTGGTGCCGTCGCCCATGCCGAACGCCCAGCCGTAGCCGGGCATGGAGTCCGCACTGGGGCCGGAGGAGGACAGGTCGAAGGAGATGTCGAGGTAGTCGTCGTGGGTGCGCGGGGAGCGGACGTACCGGCGGACGGCGACCCCGAGCGGCCGGTCCTCGCGGCGGACCAGGCCCAGGGCCTTGCCCAGCCTGCCGGACAGCCCCTCGGCGGAGACGACCAGCGCCGCCGTCCACCGGGCGGGCGTGCGGTCGGGCCCCTCCTCGGTGTGCACCCCCGCCACCCGCCCGGCGTCGTCGAGCAGCGGGCCGGTGACCGTCACGTCCTGCACCAGCCGGGCGCCTGCGGCCTGCGCGTGCGCGGCCAGCCCGGCGTCGAGGTCGCGGCGGTTGCGGACCAGGCTGTACGACGGCCACGAGGCCAGCCGCGGCCAGTCCACCTCCACGACCCGGCCGCCACCGGTGACCCGCAGCCCCTTGTGCCGCACCCAGCCGGTGGTGTCGACGCCCATGTCGGCCAGCGCCTTCACCCCGCGCGGCGTGAGCCCGTCGCCGCAGACCTTCTCCCGCGGGAACCGGGCCTTCTCCAGCACGACGACGTCCAGACCCGCCCGCGCGAGGTGCCACGCGGCCGAGGACCCCGCGGGGCCGGCACCGACGACGAGCACGTCGGCCCGCCGGTCGCCGTCGTCCACCTCGGCCCCCTCGCGTCGAGTCCGTGTGACTTTGTGAAATGCTTCACAAAGTCCGTCGTCCCTACCTTATGCCGGGGTGTGACGTTGGTGACAAGTGGGCTCCCGCGAACCGCACGTCACGGTTGCATCAAGGACCCCGTCCTCCTCGAGGAGGACCCGTCCCCCTCCCCCCTCGCACGCTCGGGGCGAGCCTCCGGACGGGGCCACCTGAGCTCGCGGCGAGCCGCTGGACGGGGCCGGAGTTCGCACACCCGCTCAGGTCTGCGGCTTCCGGCCCCGGTGCAGGGCCACCACACCGCCGGTGAGGTCGCGCCAGGAGACGTCGGCCCAGCCGGCCGCCTGCAGCCGGGCGGCCAGCGCAGGCTGGTCGGGCCAGGCCCGGATCGACTCGGCCAGGTAGACGTAGGCGTCCGGGTTGCTGCTGACCGCGCGGGCGATCCGCGGCAGGGCGCGCATGAGGTACTCGGTGTAGAGCGTGCGGAACGGCCGCCAGGTGGGGCTGGAGAACTCGCAGACCACGAGGGTCCCGCCCGGCCGGGTCACCCGGGCGAACTCCCGCAGCGCCGCGTCGGGGTCGGCGACGTTGCGCAGGCCGAAGGAGATGACGACGCCGTCCACGCTCTCGTCGGCCAGCGGCAGTGCCATGGCGTCGCCGGCCACCTTGGGCACCGCGCGCGCCGCGCCGGCGCGGAGCATGCCCTGGGAGAAGTCGCAGGCGATGGCGCGCACGCCCCCGCCGGCCAGCTCCACCGTGGAGACCGCCGTCCCCGCGGCGACGTCGAGCACCGTCTGCCCCCGGCGGGCACCCAGGGCCTCGCGCGTCGCGCGGCGCCAGGCCGCGTCCCGGCCTCCGGAGAGCACCGTGTTGGTCAGGTCGTAGCGCCGCGCGACCCGGTCGAACATGGCCGCGACGTCGGCCGGTTGCTTGTCCAGACCGGCCCGCATCCCCGCGGTGTGTGCGCTCTCTCGCCGGTCTCCCACGGCGGCGACGCTACCGGGCTGCCTACGCTGGGTCCGTGACCGCGGCAGCCGTGACCAGCACCGAGGCGGTCACCCCTGTCGTCACCACCACCCCGCTCCCCGACCCGCCCGCGCTGCTGGACCTCCTGCCGGGCGCCGGCGCCCTGTCCTGGGTGCGCCGCGGCGAGGGTCTGGTCGGCTGGGGCGAGGCCGCGCGGCTGGAGGTCTCCGGGCCGTCCGCGCTGGCCGAGGCCGCCGAGTGGTGGGTGGAGCACAGCGCGGGCCTCGACGTCGACGACCCGCTCGGCGTGCCCGGGTCGGGGCCGGTCGTCTTCGCCAGCATCGCCTTCGACCCGGCGGCCGGGACGTCGGTCTTCGTCGTCCCGGAGGTCGTCGTGGGACGGCGGGACGGCGTGGCGTGGGTGACCACCACCGGCGACGTCGCCCTCGACGCGCCGGCTCCCGCTGCGGCACCGGCCCCGTTAGGGCGGCTGCGCTACGCCGACGGCGCGATGGACTCCGCCTCGTGGTGCGCGACCGTGGCCGCCGCGGTGGAGCGGATCACCGCCGGGGAGCTGGCCAAGGTGGTGCTCGCCCGCGACCTGCTGGTCACCGCCGACGCGCCGCTGGACCCGCGGGCCCTGCTGGCCGGGCTGGCCGCCCGCTTCCCCGACTGCTGGACCTTCGCCGTCGACGGGCTGCTGGGCGCCACCCCCGAGCTGCTGCTGCGCCGGACCGGCCGGGAGCTCTCCTCCCGCGTGCTGGCCGGGACGGCGCCGCGCGGGGCGGGCGCCGAGGACGAGCGGCTGGCCGCCGCCCTGCTCGGCTCGGCCAAGGACCGCGCCGAGCACGCGCTGGCCGTGGAGTCGCTGGTGCGCGCCCTGGAGCCGTACTGCTCGACCCTCACCGCGCCCGAGGAGCCCGAGCTGCTCACGCTGGCCAACGTGCGCCACCTGGCCACCGACGTCGCCGGCGTCCAGCGGCGCACGGGCGCGCGCGGCGCCGCCGGCCTGCTGGAGCTCGTCGGCGCGGTGCACCCGACCGCCGCCGTGTGCGGCACCCCCACGGCGGCGGCCGCGGGGGTGATCGGCGAGCTGGAGGGCATGGACCGCGGCCGCTACGCCGGGCCGGTGGGCTGGCTCGACGCCCGCGGGGACGGCGAGTTCGGCCTGGCCCTGCGCTGCGCGCAACTGTGCGACGACGACCCCGCCACCGCGCGGCTGTTCGCCGGGTGCGGCATCGTCGCCGGCTCCGACCCGGCCGCCGAGCTGGCCGAGACCCAGGCGAAGTTCGCGGCGTTCCAGGCCGCGCTCGAGAGCTAGCGCAGCAGCTTCTCCACGGCGGCCGCGCCCAGCCCGACCTTCTCGTAGTGGTCGCGGGCGAGCTCCAGGTAGTCGTAGGCGTCGAAGGTGCCCTCGGGCTCGCCGTTCTCGTCCAGCCAGATCAGCGGGCCGGTGACGTTGAAGTGCACCCGCATCGGCTCGTCCGACTCGTGCGCGACCAGGGTGTGCGCCTCCCCCGGCGTCTCGTAGACGAACGTGCCGCGCGTGGCGACCCAGTCGTGCTCGAGGTAGCTCCACTTGCCCGACAGCGTGTACCCGAAGACCTGGTGCGGGTGGTAGTGCCGGTTCACCAGGCCGGCCTGCTTGGCCATGAGGACGTCGGCCCAGCGGTTCTGCGTCAGGGAGATCCACAGCGGCCGCGACCCCACCGTCTCCGACAGCGGGACGAAGTACCGCTCGTCGTCGTCCAGGGTGTCGGGCAGGAAGACCTCGGGGGCGGCGTCCTTGCGGAAGACGTTCTCCAGGGGCTTGATGTCCCGCCAGAACTCGCGGCCGGCCTCGGGTTCGGGAGTGACCATCGCAGGCTCCTCTACCGGTGTGCTGGGGGTCCCAGCCTGCTCCGCCGCCGGTCCTCCTGCCATCCGACACGGGGCGGCCCGGCAGCCCTGGTTCTGGACTGCCGGGCCTGGGTGCTCCGGAGCTGCCGGCTGCTCCGGGCACCGTGGGCTGCCCGTGCCCCGACGATCACCGGCTCAACCGACGCCGGGCACGGCTCCTGTCCTGGTGAGCTCGTCGGCGATGTCGACGAGCTTGCGATTGGTCTGCTGGGAGACCCGGGCCAGCACCTGGAAGGCCCGGTCGGCGTCGATCCTGTGGCGCTCCATGAGGATGCCCTTGGCCTGCCCGATGAGGTCCCGGCTGGTGATCGCCCTGTGGAGCTGCTCCTCGTGCTGGGCGCCGGCCAGCGCGACGGCGGCGTGTGCGGCGAGGACCAGGCCGACGTCCTCGGAGTCCTCGCCGAACGCGTGCGGCTCCCGCGCGTAGACGTTCAGCGCGCCCAGGTTGTCGCCCTGCACGAACAGCTGGAAGCTCAGCCCGCTGAAGACCCCCAACTCAACCGCCTCCGCGGCGTAGCGGGGCCACCGTCGCTCGACACGCATGTCGTCGATCCGGACGGTCCTCTGCTCCCAGACCGCGTCCAGGCAGGGCCCCTGCCCGACCCGGTCCTGCATCTCGTCGATGCGGCGCGAGAGGTCGCCGGTGGACGCCCGCGGCTCGACCTGTTCCCGGCCGATGACGTACGTGATCGTGCAGTCGGTGGCACCCGGGATGGCGTCGACCGCCGTGGCGGTGATGGTCTGCAGGGTGGCCTCGACGTCGCCGTGCTCCTGCTGCAGCGCCCGGGCGACCTGGCCCATCACCTCGCCGAGCTCGCCGGACGCGCCCTCGGCACCCGGCCCGTCACCGGACGCCCGGGCGGGGCGCTGCTCGTCGGTGCTCTGGCCCGATCGTCCCGCTCGGCGGGGCTCGTCGCGCTCGGCCACCCGAGCACGGTAGCCCTGAGCCTCCACCCCCACCCGTCCGGGAACCGGTTCGTTCCCCGGTCACGGTGCTGTGAGGGCCTCCGCCGCGGCGGTCCTCAGCGCCGCCGCCAGCTGCGCCTCGGCCCGCTGGTCGGTCCGCACGACCACCACCCGCGGCCCGCCGGTCGCCAGGACCCCGGCCAGCTGCGCCGGACCGTCCACCGCGGTCGCCGGCCACCCGAGCGCCTCGGCCACGGCGACCAGGTCGCGGCCGTGCGGGGTGCCGAACACCCGCCGGTACCCGGCCTCGTAGCGCGACTGCCCGGGCTCGAGCTGGGCGAAGATGCCGCCGCCGTCGTTGTCGGGGACGACGAGGGTGAGGTCGGGCAGCGCCTCGCCGTCGCCCGGGAGCAGGCCCTGCAGGTCGTGCAGGAACGTGAGGTCGCCCAGCAGCGCCACCGCGGGGCCGCCGCGGGCCCGCTGGTGGGCGAGCGCGGCGCCGACGGCGGTCGAGACGGTGCCGTCGATGCCGGCGACCCCGCGGTTGGCCAGCACGGTGAGCCCGCCGCGCGGCACGGCGAGCCGGTCGACGTCGCGCACCGGGGTCGACGAGCCGAGGACCAGCAGGGCGCCGTCGGCCAGGCCGGCCACCAGGTCGCGGGCCAGCCGTCCGGCCGGCAGTCCCGGGACGGCGTCGAGCAGCCCGTCGACCGCCGTCCCCACCCGGTGGGCCGCCGCGCACCAGGCGTCCCGCCAGGCGGGGTCGGCTGCCGGGCTCCCGAAGGGCAGCGCGCCCACGGCCGCGGTCGACCGGCCCGCGTCGGCCCAGCGCGGCGCGGCCGCGACGGTCTCCACTCGCACGGCGGGGTCGGCGAGCAGCGCCGACACCGGCCGGGACAGGGTCGGCCGGCCCACCACCAGCACCCGCTCGGGGCGGTGCGCGGCCAGCCAGGCGGGCGCGCCCAGCAGCAGCGCGCCTCCGCGGACCGACCCCGCCCACGCCCCGCTGGAGGGCTCGGCCACGACCGGCCAGTTGCGGTCCGCGGCCAGCTCGGCCGCGGACCGGCCCAGGGCCGGGGGCGCGTCGCCGACGACCACGAGGGTGCGCGCCGGGCCCCCGTCGGCCGGCGGCGGGACCCGCGGGACGGCGCCGTCCGTCCACGGGGCGCCGCCCGGGCGGCCGGCCCACGGCCCGTCGGGCTCGGCCGCTGCCGGGTCGTCGGGCAGCAGCGGCTCGCGGAACGGCAGGTTGAGGTGCACCGGGCCGGGGTCGGCCGACAGCGCGCCGCGGGCGGTGAGCAGGGCCTTGGCGACCAGCGAGCGCCAGTAGCGGTTCTGCGCGGCCTCCCGGCCGGTCTCGGGCACGCCCACGTCGACCGCGGCGCGCACCGCCCGGCCGTAGAGCCCCGGCTGGGCGATGGTCTGGTTGGCGCCGGTGTCGCGCAGCTCCGGCGGGCGGTCGGCGGTGAGGGCCAGCAGCGGCACGCCGGCGGCGTCGGCCTCGAGGACGGCGGCGTGCAGGTGCGCGGTCGCCGTCCCGGAGGTGGTGAGCACCGGCACCGGGCGGCCGGAGGCCTTCGCCAGGCCGAGGGCGAGGAAGGCCGCCGTCCGCTCGTCGATACGTACGTGCAGGGCCAGCCGGCCGGCCCGCTCCGCCTCGAACAGCGCCAGCGCCACCGGCGCGGACCGGGAGCCGGGCGCGAGCACCGCGTCGGTGACGCCGCCCCGCACCAGCTCGTCGACCAGCACCCGGGCGAACGCGGTGGACGGGTTCACGCGGCCACCGCGGCCAGCCGCGCCCGCCACCGCTGCTCCGTGCCGGCGTCGGCGGCGACCTCGGCCAGGCGGTCGGGCACCACGCCCCGCACCGGGAGGGCGCCGTCCACCGGCAGCAGCGGGTCGCCGGTGACGTCGCCGGTGAACAGCGCGACCGTGGCCAGCCCGCAGGCGAAGGGCAGCTCCGGCAACGCCGCGGCCAGGGCGACCCCGGCGGCGATGCCCACCGAGGACTCCAGCGCCGAGGAGACCACGCACGGCAGGCCGTGCGCCTCGGCCACGCGCAGCGCCGCCCGCACGCCGCCCAGCGGCTGCACCTTGAGGACGACGACGTCGCAGGCCTCGCGCAGGTCCATCCGCAGCGGGTCGGCCGACCGGCGGACCACCTCGTCGGCGGCCACCCGCACGTCGATCCGGCGGCGCAGCGCGGCGAGCTCGGCGAGCGTGGCGCAGGGCTGCTCGACGTACTCGAGCCCGACCCGGTCCAGCTCCCGGATGCGGGCCGCCGCGGTGTCGACGTCCCACGCGGCGTTGGCGTCGACCCGGATCGCGCCGGCGGGGCCCAGCGCGTCGCGGACCGCCTCGACGCGGGCGAGGTCGTCGGCCGGCGTCTGCCCGGGCTCGGCCACCTTCACCTTGGCGGTGCGGCACCCGGACGCCGACACGATCGCGTGCGCCCGGTCGGCGTCGACCGCCGGCACGGTGGCGTTGACCGGGACGGCGTCCCGCACCGGCGCGGGCCAGTCCTCGCACGCCGCCTCCACGGCCGCGGCCCACCAGCGGCGGCTCTCCGCGACGTCGTAGTCCCAGAACGGCGAGAACTCGCCCCACCCGGCCGGGCCGCGCACCAGCACGCCGTCCCGGACGTCGATGCCGCGGAACCGGGTGCGCATCGGCACCGACCAGACGTGCACGGCGTCGATCCCCGCCGCGTCCGTCACACGAGCAGCCTAATCCGGCCCTCCTGCAGGGCCCCGCCGCGAGCCTGCGAGTGGCGGGGGGTGAGGGGGTCCTTCGAGGGGGCAGGGGGGTCCTTACCCTCGGGACCCGTGTCCCGGCAGCTGACCCTCCTCCCCGCGCCGGCCGATCCCCTCGACCTGCTGCCCCCGCTGCGCGCCGCCCTCGACGGCGCCGCACCCCTGGCCGTGCTGCCCGCGGGACCCCCGGCGGCCGTGGCGGCCGCCCGCGCGGTGCTCCGCCCCGAGGAGCCGCTCGAGCCCGGAGCCGACCTCGTCGTCGTCACCTCCGGCTCGACCGGCGGCGGCCGCGGCGTGCTGCTGCCGGCCGCCGCGGTGCGCGCCTCCGGGGAGGCCACGCTGGCCCGCCTCGGCGGCCCCGGCGCCTGGCTGCTGGCGCTGCCGGTGTCGGCGATCGCGGGGCTGCAGGTGCTCGCCCGGTCGATCCTCGCCGGCACCCGGCCCACCGTGCCGGCTCGGGGCGAGCGGCTCGCCGACGCCCTCGCCCGCATGCCCGGCGGACGGCGCTACACCGCCCTCGTGCCCACCCAGCTGCGCCGGTACCTCGACGCCGAGCCCGACGCGCTGCGGGCGTTCGACGCGGTGCTGGTCGGCGGGGCGGCCACCGACCCGGCCCTGCTCGGGCGGGCGCGGGAGGCGGGCGTCGCCGTCGCCACCACCTACGGCATGACCGAGACGGCCGGCGGCTGCGTGTACGACGGCGAGCCGCTGGCCGGCGTCGGCGTGCGGGTGGGCGAGGGTGGTGTCGAGCTCTCCGGTCCGGTGCTGGCGCTCGGATACCGGCTCGACCCCGAGGGCACCGCGGCCGCGTTCGCCGACGGCTGGTTCCGCACCCGCGACGCCGGGACGCTCGGCACCGACGGCCGGCTCACCGTGCACGGCCGGCTCGACGACGTGGTGGTCACCGGCGGGGTCAACGTGGCACCGCAGGCGGTCGAGGGGGCCCTGCGCGAGCACCCGGACGTGGCCGACGCGGTGGTGTTCGGCCGGCCGGATCCCGAGTGGGGGCAGCGGGTGGTCGCCGCCGTCGTCCCGGCCCCCGGCGCCGAGCCCGACCTGGCCACGCTGCGACCGTGGGTGGCCGAGCGGCTGGGCGGCCCCGCCGCCCCTCGGGAACTGCACCGGATCGCCGCCGTGCCGACCCTGCACACCGGCAAGCCCGACCGCCGTGGCCTCGCCGCCGCGGTGACCGACGGGAGGCACTGACCATGGCCACCCCCGCGCAGTGGCTGGCCGGCGCCCGCCCGCGCACACTGCCCGCCGCGGTGGCGCCGGTGCTCGTCGGCACCGGCGCGGCCGCCGCCCTCGACGGCTTCCGCCTCGGCCCGGCGCTGCTGGCGATGGTCGTCGCGCTGGCCCTGCAGGTGGCGGTCAACTACGCCAACGACTACTCCGACGGCACCCGCGGCACCGACGCGGCGCGGGTCGGTCCCATGCGGCTGGTCGGCTCGGGCGCGGCCACGCCCCGCCAGGTGCTGCTGGCGGCGGTGCTGTTCTTCGCCGTCGCCGGGGTCGCCGGGCTGGTGCTGGCGGCGCTGTCGAGCTGGTGGCTGGTCGCCGTCGGCGCGGTCTGCATCGCCGCCGCCTGGACCTACACCGGCGGCCCGCTGCCCTACGGCTACCGGGCGTTGGGCGAGGTGTTCGTCTTCGTCTTCTTCGGCCTGGTCGCCGTCGTCGGGACGACGTTCGTGCAGACCCGCACGATCGAGGGGCTCGCGGTGGCCGCCTCCGTGCCGATCGGGCTGCTCATCGTGGCGCTGCTCGTGGTGAACAACCTGCGCGACATCGACGGTGACGCCGCCGTCGGCAAGCGCACGCTGGCGGTGCTGCTGGGCGACCGGGGCACCCGCGTGCTGTTCACCGCGCTGGTGGTCGTCGCCTTCGCGGTGGTCGTCGGCATCGGCGTCGTCCGGCCCTGGGCGTTGCTGGCCCTGCTCGCCGTCCCCCTGGCCGTGCCGCCGGTGCGGACCGTGCTCTCCGGCGGGCGCGGGCGGGTGCTCATCGGCGCGCTGCAGGGAACGGGGCTGCTCACGCTCGCCACCGGCGTCCTGCTGGGCGCGGGGCTGGCCCTCAGCTAGGCGCCGTCGCCGGTCAGCCGGGCGGTGATGTCCTGCTTGGCCTGCTTGCGGGCGACGCTGCGCGCGGCCAGCGCCTCGGTCAGCCGCTCGCGGGAGGGCCGCAGCAGCAGGTAGGAGACGGGCATCGACAGCAGCAGGCCGAAGAGGGCGCCCGACCAGAAGTCCAGGCCGAGCCACCACAGCAGCAGCACCAGCGCGGCGGCGATGGCGAACCGGCCCACGGTGTAGATCACCAGCCACGGGGCGATCCGCGGCCGCGCCGCCGGCCCTCCGGTCGGCGCCTGCGGCACCGTCGGTTCAGCGCTCTCGGCCATGGCGGCCCTCCCACTTGGTACTCAGCACGACCGTCGTCCGGGTGCGTGCGACGCCTCTGATCCTGTTCAACGCGCTGATGGCCGCCTCCAGTGCCGGGATGTCGGTCACCCGCACCTTGAGGACGTAGCCCTCGGCGCCGGCGACCCGCCAGCAGTCCTCGACCTCGGGCATCGCGCGCAGCGCTTCCTCGATGCCGGTGTCGTCGACCGAGTCGCTCTCGATGACGCTCACCAGCGCGGTGACGTCGAGCCCGAGCGCGGTGGGGTCGACGATCGCCTCGTAGCCGAGGACGACGCCCGCCGCCTCGAGCTTGCCGACGCGCTCGTGCACCGCCGGGGAGGACAGCCCCACCTGCCGCGCCAGTTCGGCGTAGGTCGCCCGCCCGTTCGCACGCAGCAGGTCGATCAGCTGCCGGTCGACGGCGTCGATGGCCCTCTCCCCTCACCCCTCGGCTGCCTGCCGCGGTCGAGTATCGCCGCGCACGTACTGTGGAGTGCACTCGGGCTCGACGGGCGAGGGGGAACGGGCGCCATGGTCTTCCTGGTGGTTCTGGTGGTGGCGGTCGCCGTGGTGGTGCTGGTCATGCGCGCCGCCGCGGCTGCGGGCGGTCCCGCCGGGGGCGGTGGCGTGCGTCCCGCGCGCCGGCCGCGTCCCCGGCCGCAGCGCAACGTGCGCCCGGTCGCCCCGGACGACGACCCGGAGTTCCTGCGCGAACTGGAGCGCCGCACCCGGCGGGACGACGGCTCCCCGGCGTAGCCCCGACCTCGGCCCCCTGCAGGGTCCCGCCACGAGCTCGCGAGTGGCGGGGAGGCCGGGGTCCTCCCTCAGGCCGCGCGGGAGCCGAACAACCGGCGCCAGCCGCGGGGCCGCGCCGGCGCGGCGGGTGCCTGCTGAGGCGACTGCTCGGTCATGCCGCCCGGCCAGCCCGTGGGGTTACCGGTGGACGGCTGCTCGTCCACCCGCGCCGGCCAGCCGACGTTGCTGTGCGTGCCCTCGGCGCGCAGGTCCCCGTGCCGCCCCGGGGGCAGCCCCGCCGCCCGCCGGGCCAGCGCCGCGGCGACGACGGGGTGGACCGCGGCGCCGTCGGCGGCCGCGTGCCTACCCACGGCGGACCGCCCGGTATCGCGTCATGCGCGCATGGAAGCACGCGCGACGCCCCGCGTCACGTCGTTCGGCCCCGGAACGCCGGGCGTGTCACCCCGACGGAGGGACTCAGCTGACCCCGGCGTAGCTGTGCAGGCCGGTGGACACCATGTTCACGTAGAGCAGGTTGAACACCATCACGACCAGGCCCACGACGTTGACCCACGCCGCCGGGCGGCCCCGCCAGCCCGCCGTCGTCCGGGCGTGCAGGTAGCCGGCGTAGACGACCCAGGCGATGAACGCCCAGGTCTCCTTCGGGTCCCAGCCCCAGAACCGGCCCCAGGCGCTCTCGGCCCAGATGGCGCCGGCGATGACCGCGAACGTCCAGACCGGGAACCCGAAGACGATGGTGCGGTGGGCGACCCGGTCCAGCGTCGCCGCGGCGGGCAGCTTGGCCAGCACCGAGGTCCCGCCGTCCTCCCCGCGGGCGTCGTACCGGACGCGCAGCAGGTACAGCACGCTGGCGATCCCGCTGACGAAGAAGACCCCGAAACCGATGATCGCCGTGGTGACGTGCACCGCCAGCCAGCTCGACCGCAGCGCGGCCACCAGCGGCCCCGCCTCGGCGTAGAGGAACAGCCCGATCCCGACGAGCGCGAGCACCGCCGGGGCGAGCACGAAGGCGCCCATGCTGCGCACGCTGGGCACGCGCGCCGCGAGCACCAGGAAGGCCACCACCCCGATGAGCACGACGGCGGTGGCGAACTCGTACATGTTGCCCCAGGGCAGCCGCCCGGCAGCCGTCCCACGGGTGACGAGGACGGCGGCGTGCACGACCACGCCGACCACGGTGAGCCCGACGCCGACCAGTCCCCAGCGGGCGCTGCGCGGCCGGACGGCGGGCGCGTCGCCGGCCGCACCTGCCTCGCTCGCCCCGACGCCGGCCGTGACCAGCTCGCGCGCCGGCCGGCGGCCGAAGGCCAGCTGGGCGGAGAAGGCGACGACCGCCACCGAGTAGATCGCGACGGTGATCGAGAACAGGGTGTCCGACAGCTCGGCCAGCGACTGGTCAACGGGCACTCGGGGAGCCTCCGGTTCCGGTGCGGACCCCGCCGGACGACGGGGCAGGGGTGGTGCGGGCACGCTCGTCGAGCGCGGCCTCCAGCCGGCCGGTCAGCTCGGCGAACCGGGTGGCGCTCTCGCCGCCGCCCCTGGTCAGGGCGCCGACCGTCAGCACGGTACCGCCGCCGTCGGGGGCGGGGCCGACCCGGGCGAAGAACCGCTCGCGGCGCAGGAGCAGCAGGGCCAGCAGGCCGCCCAGCAGGCTGACCGCGGCGCCGAGCACCCACACCTGGCCGGGGTCGTGGGAGAACTGCATCGCCGCGAACTGGGAGACGCCGTCGAAGGTGATCGCCGTCCCGTCGGGCAGGGTCAGGGTCTCCCCCACCGCGAGGTTGGCGCGGCCGACCTCGGTCAGCCGGCCGCGGTCGATCTGGCTCTGGTCGAGCGAGTAGACCGACTGCGGGAGGCCGGAGTCCAGGCCCAGGTAGCCCTGGTAGGCCAGGATCGCCACCTGCGGGTCGAGCGGGCGCGGGTCGACCGAGGTCAGGATGCCGCCCTGGGTCACGCCGGTCGGGGCGAAGAAGCCCTGGATGGCCAGCTGGTCGTCGACGCCGGCGCCGAGGTCGGGCAGCTTGAGCGCGCCCTCGCTGGCCAGCGTCGACTGGTCGGTCGGGAGGAAGGGGGCCGACACCCCGTCGAAGACCCGGCCGTCGGGCAGCGTGACGGTGAACCGCGGGCTGTAGCCGTGGCCGGTGACGTAGACGCGGTCGCCGTCGACCCGCAGCGGGTCGTTGACGCCGATCGTCGTCGGCCGGCCCTCCTCGCCGGGGGCGCCGTAGGCGATGTCGGCGGTGTAGGAGGCCGCGGTCAGGTTCTCCTCGTACTCGGCGCGGAAGTCCTCGAGGTCGACGCACAGCGGCGTCAGGTCGGCGCCCTCCACCAGCGGGCCGGCGGAGTAGGTGTCGTACTGCTGGAAGCTGTTGCAGAACCCCTGGCCCTCGGTGACCAGGATGCTGCCCTCGTACCCCCACAGCTTGCCGCCGGCCAGGCCGAGCAGCAGGGCCACCAGGGAGAGGTGGAACAGGATGTTCCCCGACTCCTTCCAGAACCCCTTCTCGGCGGAGAGCTCGTCCCCGGCCGGGGAGGAGCGGCGGACGACGCGGAAGCGCCGCACCCGCAGCTCCTCCTCGACCACGTCGAGGGCGGCCGGCCCGGCCAGCGGCGTGGCCAGCTCGGCGGAGTCGGGCAGCCGCAGCAGCCGGCGGGGTGCCGCCGGCGGCGCCGCCCGCAGCGCGCGGACGTGCTCGACCAGCCGGGGGACGACGCAGCCGATGAGCGAGACGAACAGCAGCAGGTAGACCGCGGCGAACCACGGCGAGCTGAAGACGTCGAAGGCGTACAGCCGGTCCAGCCACGGGGCGAGGGTCGGGTGGTCGGCGAAGTACTGCCGCACGTTGTTCTGGTTGAGCGAGCGCTGGGGCAGCAGCGACCCGGGGATGGCGGCCAGCGCGAGCAGGAACAGCAGGATGATCGCCGTCCGCATGGCGGTGAGCCGGCGCCACCAGCGCAGCCACAGGTTCAGCGCGCGCCGGCCCAGCGAGGGGCGGGCAGGCGGCTGCGGCGCCACAGCCGGCCGCGGCGGGGCCTCGATGCTCACAGCTCGACTCCGGGCTCGTTCCGCTCCTCGCTCACTGGCGCTCGCTGCGATGCTCGCTCCCCCGTCGTCCTCGCGACGCTCACAGCGAGGTCTCCGCGAGACCGGTGGCCGCCAGCCACGAGCGCAGCCAGCCCATCATCTCCGTCCACGCGCCGGTGACCAGCAGGACGCCGACGACGAGCAGCAGCGCACCGCCGACGCGGGTGACCGTGCGGGCGTGCCGGCGCAGGAACGACGTCGCGCCGAGCGCCCAGCGGGCACCGAGCGCCACCAGCACGAACGGCACCCCGAGGCCGAGGCAGTAGGCGACGCCGAGGAGGGCGCCGCGCCCGGCGGTGGCCTCGACGTAGGCCAGGGAGTTCACCGCGGCCAGCGTCGGCCCCAGGCACGGCGTCCAGCCGAGGCCGAAGACGACGCCGAGCAGCGGAGCGCCGGCCAGCCCGGCGACCGGGCGGGCGGACAGCCGGGCGGTGCGCTGCAGGAACGGCAGCCAGCCGAGGAAGGCCAGCCCCATGACGATCGTGACCACGCCGAACACGCGGGTGAGGACGTCGGCGTGCTGCAGCAGCAGCCGGCCCAGGCCGCCGAAGGCCGCGCCGAACGCGACGAAGACGACGGTGAAGCCGAGGACGAACAGCACCGCGCCGAGCACCATCCGGCCGCGCGGCGAGCGCTCGTCGGCCTCGGTGCGCACCGCGGTCGCCGTCCCGCCCCCGGCGGGGGTCGTGACCGCAGCAGTCGGGCGCGCGCCCGCGCCGGCCAGGCCGGTGACGTAGGACAGGTAGCCGGGCACCAGCGGCAGGACGCACGGCGAGGCGAAGCTGACCAGCCCGACCAGCGCCGCGACCGCGGCCGCGACGAGCAGCGGGCCGTCGGTGACCAGGCCGCTGAAGGTCTCGCCCATCAGCCCTCCTCCGCCAGCAGCCGGTCGAGCACGCCGCGCAGGTCGTCCTGCGCCACCTCGCCGGTGTAGACGGCGGCCACCCGGCCGTCGCGGTCGAGCACGATGGTGGACGGGATCGCGTTGGCCGGGTAGTCCCGGAACGCCAGCGCGACCTCGCCCCGCGGGTCGTAGAGCGAGGGGAACTCGATGCCCTCGCTGTCGACGAACGCCTGGGCGAACTGCTCGCTGGTCTCCTTGACGTTCAGCCCGAGGAAGGCCACCCCCCGGTCGCGGACCTCGGCGTAGACCTCCTGGAACTGCGGGGTCTCCACCCGGCAGGGCGGGCACCACGAGCCCCAGAAGTTGAGGACGGCGACGTCGCCGTCGAGTTCGGTGGAGGAGAACTCGCCGCCGCCCAGCAACGTCCCGGAGAACTCCGGCGCGGCGGCCCGCTCGGCCTCGGGGATGACCTCCCCGGCCGGGGTGCCGGCGACGAACCGGAACTCCCCGCCGTTGTTGACGTCGACGGCGTTGGCGCCGGTGGAGCAGCCGGCGAGCAGCAGCGCCGCGGCCAGGGTCCCCAGCAGCCGCGTCGCACCGGGGCCCCCGCGGGGACGCGGAGCGCCGGCGGAGCGTCCTCGTGGGGAGTGACTCATGCGCCTGGGACCGCGTCGGGGTCGGTGGCGCCGGCCGGCTCGGCGTAGGAGAGGCCGACGAACCGGTCGCCCTCGTAGGTCAGCGAGGTGACGCTGGCCAGGCCGCACTGCCGGCGGCGCGGGTCGTGCGCGTACCGGCGCCCCTCGAGGTGCAGCCGCAGCGTCCAGATCGGCAGCTGGTGGCTGACGCACACGGCCGCCGCGCCGCGGGCGGCGTCGCGGGCGGCCTCGACCGCGGCGAGCATCCGCGCGGCGATCTCCACGTACGGCTCGCCCCAGGACGGCCGGAACGGGTTGCGCAGCTTCCACCAGTGCTGCGGCTGCCGCAGGGCGCCGTCGCCGACGCCGACGCGCAGGCCCTCGAAGGCGTTGCCGGCTTCGATCAGCCGCTCGTCGACGGTCACCGGCAGGTCCAGCGTCTTCGCGATCGGCGCGGCGGTCTGCTGCGCCCGCTCCAGCGGGCTGGACACCAGGTGGGTGACGGGCGGGTGGGCACCGGCACCGGCCTCGAACCACTCGGCGGCGGCCAGCGCCATCGCCTCACCGGTCTCCGACAGCCGGTAGCCGGGCAGCCGCCCGTAGAGAACCTTCTCCGGGTTGTAGACCTCGCCGTGGCGCAGGACGTGGACGACGGTGGTCTGCCCCTGCGACGGTGCCATCAGGTGGTCACCTCGGTGGGGTCCTCGGCCGGCGGGGCGGTGGCGGGGTCGGCGGCCGCGGCGGCGCGGGCGGCGGCCGGCAGCGCCTCGAGGACGCGGTTGACGGCCTCGTCGTCCAGGGCGGCGCTGACGAACCACGCCTCGAACGCCGACGGCGGGAGGTACACCCCGCGGGCGAGCATCGCGTGGAAGAAGGCGGTGTAGCGGGCGGCGTCCTGGCTGCGGGCGTCGTCGTAGTCGCGCACCTGCCGCTCGTCGGGCACGAAGAACACCGAGAACATCGACCCGGCCTGCTGCACGCGGTGCGGGACGCCGGCGGCGAAGAGGGCGGCGCTGGCCGCGCCGCGCAGCGTGACGGCCACCTCGTCGCAGCGGGCGTAGACCTCGTCGGTGCAGTGCCGCAGCGTGGTCAGCCCGGCGGCGACGGCCACCGGGTTCCCCGACAGCGTGCCCGCCTGGTAGACCGGCCCGGCCGGCGCGAGGTGGTCCATGAGGTCGGCGCGGCCGCCGAACGCGGCGGCGGGCAGGCCGCCGCCCATGACCTTGCCGAAGGTGAACAGGTCGGCGTCGACCGGGTCCAGGCCGTACCAGCCGGAGCGGGAGACGCGGAAGCCCGTCATGACCTCGTCGAGGATCAGCAGCGCGCCGTGCTCGGCGGTGATCCGGCGCAGCTCGGCGTTGAACCCGTGCAGCGGCGGGACGACGCCCATGTTGCCGACCGCGGCCTCGCTGATGACCGCGGCGATCTCCCCGCCGCGCTCGGCGAAGACGGCCTCGACCGCGGCGACGTCGTTGTAGGGCAGGACGACGGTGTCGGCGGCCGCGCCGGTGGTGACGCCCGGGGTGTCGGGCAGGCCGAGGGTGGCCACCCCGGAGCCGGCGGCGGCCAGCAGGGCGTCGACGTGGCCGTGGTAGCAGCCGGCGAACTTGACGAGCAGCGGGCGGCCGGTGACGCCGCGGGCCAGCCGCACCGCCGAGAGCACCGCCTCGGTGCCGGAGTTCACCAGCCGCACGCGCTGGACCGGGGGCATCCGGGCGATGATCTCCTCGGCCAGCTCCAGCTCGCCCTCGGTGGGGGCGCCGAAGGTCAGCCCGCGGCGGGCGGCCGCGGTCACCGCCTCGACGACGGCCGGGTGGGCGTGGCCCAGGATCAGCGGCCCCCAGGAGGCGACCAGGTCCACGTACCGGCGTCCGTCGGCGTCGGTGAGGTAGGGGCCCTGGCCGGACACCATGAACCGCGGGGTACCGCCGACCGCGCGGAAGGCGCGCACCGGGCTGTTCACCCCGCCGGGGGTGACCTGCTGTCCGCGGGCGAACAGGCGGGCGGAGGTGGGGGCCTCGTAGGCGTAGGGAGGGCTGTCCAGCGAGGTCACGAGCCCAGTGTCCCCTTCCGGTCTGGGAGGCCGTGCGGGGTGTCCGGCACGGCGGCGAGCAGGGTGGTGGTGAGCGCGGCCGGGTCGCGGGTGGGCAGGAGGACTGTGCGGCCGTCGGTGAGCCGCAGCGGCAGCCCGGTGCGCCCGCGCGGCAGCGATGCCGCGCCGCCGAGGACCGGCGCGCCGGCGTCCACCCCCGCGGTGCCGGCGGCGACGGCGCGCAGGTGTGCGGGATCGACGTCGGTGAGCAGCAGCCGCTCCGGGCCGACCGCGAGCGCCTCGTCGTCCACCCGCACCGTCCACGCGCGGCGGGCGCTGACCACGTTCGCCGCGAGCAGCGCCGTCAGGACCCCGAGACCCGCCCAGACACCCGTCGGCACCCCCGGCCCCGGCAGCACCAGGTCCAGGACGACGAGGAGCCCGAGGGCCCCGGCGACCAGCCAGAACGGCCGCCAGGAGCCCCCGGGCTCGACGTACGGCATCAGCGCAGCCAGCGGGCGGCCTCCACCGCCCAGTAGGTCAGCACCGACCCGGCGCCGGCGCGGCGGATGGCGGTGAGCGTCTCGAGGATCGCCCGCTGCCGGTCCACCCAGCCGTTGGCCGCGGCCGCCTCGACCATCGCGTACTCGCCGCTGACCTGGTAGGCGCTGACCGGGACGTCGACGGCGTCGGCGACCCGGGCGACGATGTCCAGGTAGGGCAGCGCGGGCTTGACCATGACGGCGTCCGCGCCCTCGGCGAGGTCCTGCGCGACCTCGCGCAGCGCCTCGTCGGCGTTGGGCGGGTCCATCTGGTAGGTCGAGCGGTCGCCGAACTGCGGCGCCCCCTCGGCGGCCTCGCGGAACGGGCCGTAGAAGCCCGAGGCGTACTTGGCGGCGTAGGCGAGGATCGGCGTCTCGGTGTGGCCGGCGCCGTCCAGGCCCGCGCGGATCGCCGCGACCTGGCCGTCCATCATCCCGCTGGGCGCGATGACGTGCGCCCCGGCCTGGGCCTGGGCGATCGCCACCGACGCGTAACGGTCCAGCGTCGGGTCGTTGTCGACCACGCCGGCCGGGGTCACGACGCCGCAGTGCCCGTGGTCGGTGTACTCGCACAGGCACAGGTCGGCCATGAGCACCAGCGCGTCACCGAGGTCGGCGCGCAACTGCTGCAGGGCGAGGTTGACGATCCCGTCGGCGGCGTCGGCCTGCGAGCCGACCGGGTCCTTCTCCGCGGGGATGCCGAAGAGCATCAGCCCGGAGATGCCGGCCTCGGCCGCCTCGTGCGCGGCCTTGCGCAGCGAGTCCATCGTGTGCTGGACGACGCCGGGCATCGAGGAGATCGGCACCGGCTCGCCGATGCCCTCCTTGACGAACACCGGCAGCACGAAGTCCGCCGGGGCCAGCCGCGTCTGGGCGGTGAGCCGCCGCAGCGCGGGCGTCGACCGCAGCCGACGCCCGCGCGCGAGGGGTCGGGCCGGGGGGGTCATGGCGGCGCCTCCGCTCACTTGGAGTCGCCCTCCTCCTCGGCGCGGCGGGCCGCGGCGAACTCGGCCAGCGCGTCGACCAGCGGCCCGACGGCGGCGGTCTCCGGCTGGACGTCGACCCGCAGACCGAACTCCTGCGCGGTCGCGGCCGTCTGCGGACCGATCACCGCGACGACGGTCTTCGCGTGCGGCTTGCCGGCGATGCCGACCAGGTTGCGCACGGTGCTCGACGAGGTGAAGCACACCGCGTCGAAGCCGCCGCCCTTGATCGCCTCGCGGACGGGGGCGGGCGGCGGAGCGGCCCGGACGGTCCGGTAGGCGGTGACGTCGTCGATCTCCCAGCCGCGCTCCTTCAGGCCCGCGGCGAGGGTCTCGGTGGCGATGTCGGCGCGCGGCAGCAGCACGCGATCGATCGGGTCGAGGACGTCGTCGTACTCCGGGAAGTCGGCGAGCAGGCCCTGGCTGGACTGCTCACCGGTCGGCACGAGTTCCGGCACGATGCCGAAGGCCCGCACCGCCTCGGCGGTCTGCTCGCCGACGCAGGCCACCTTGACGCCGGCGAAGGCCCGGGCGTCGAGGCCCAGGTCGACGAACTTCTCGCGCACGGCCTTCACGGCGTTGACCGAGGTGAACACGATCCAGCCGTAGCGGCCGGTGACCAGGCCCTTGATCGCGCGGTCCATCTGCGCGGGGCTGCGCGGCGGCTCGACGGCGATCGTCGGCACCTCGACCGGCACCGCCCCGTAGGCGCGCAGCCGGTCGCTCATCTCGCCGGCCTGGTCCTTGGTGCGCGGCACGAGGACCCGCCAGCCGAACAGCGGCCGGCTCTCCCACCAGGACAGCTTGCCGCGCTTGTCGACGGCCGACCCGACGGTGGCCACGACCGGGCCGGTGACCGCGTCGAGCCCGGCGGTCTTCTCCGCGACGGCGGTGAGCTTGGCGACGACGCTCTTCTGGCCGGTGCCCGACCCGCCGGTGGTCACCACGATCGGCGTGCTGCCGGACAGCCCGCCCTCGACCAGCCGCGCCGCGGCGTCGGGGAGGTCCTCGGCGTTGCCCTGCAGGACCAGCGGGGCGTCGAGGCCCTTGGCCGCGGCGGCGAGCGCGGCCAGGTCGGCCTCGCCGCCGCGCAGGTCCGCGGTGACCGCGGTGCTGCCGAGCGCCACGCCGGCGAACGCCGGGACGGCGGTGGCCGACGCGACGCCGGGCACGACGTCGAAGCCGACCGAGGTGCGGCCCACGGCCAGCACCTCCTTGACCGCGGCGTCGGAGGTGAACGGGTCACCGGCGACCAGCCGGACGACGGTGCTGCCGTTCTTCGCCGCCGCGACCGCGGTCTTGGCGACCTCGGCCGGCTCACCGGTGACGGTGGTCAGCTCCAGCCCCGGGCGCTCGTCGCGGACGGCGTCCTGGAGGGTCTGCGGGACCCCGGGGTCGACGAGGACGGTGTCGGCCTCGGCGAGCGCCACGGTGGCCCGGGCGGTCAGCATCCCGGGGTCGCCCGGGCCGGCGCCGACGAAGACGACCGTGCCGGCCGTCCCGCCGTTCTGCTTGCGGAAGCGCGTCATCGCGTGCTCCTGTTCCTGGCCCGTGAGGGCTGGTGTGCGGGGGTTCGGGAGGCCGGGGGGATCTGCCCGGCCGGGGGGATGGGGCTCATCGGGCGGCCGCCATGAGCTCGGCCGCGCCGCGGTCGAGCAGTTCGGCGGCGAGGTCGCGGCCGAGCTGCTCGGCCTCGGCCGGCGGCCCGGTGATCGAGCCGCGGACGCCGTCGCTGCCGTCCAGCGCCGTCACCGAGGCGCGGAGGAACAGCTCGGGGCCGTCCTCGCCCTCGGCCAGCTCGGCGTAGGCGGCCACCGGGGCGCTGCAGCCGGCCTCGAGGGCGGCGAGAGTGGTGCGCTCGGCGACCACGCAGGCCCGGGTGGCCGGGTCGTCGAGGGCGGCGAGCAGCTCCCGCGTGCGGTCGTCGTCGGCCCGGCACTCCACGGCCAGCGCGCCCTGCGCCGGCGCGGGGAGCACCTGGAGCGGGTCGAGGGTCTCGGTGACGGCGTCCAGCCGGCCCAGCCGGGTCAGCCCGGCGCGGGCCAGCACGACGGCGTCGAGGTCACCCGGCACGACCCGCGCCATGCGGGTGTCCACGTTGCCGCGGATCGGCACGATGTCCAGGCCCAGGCCGAGCGCGCGCAGCTGGGCGACGCGGCGCGGGGCGCCGGTGCCCACCCGCGAGCCGGGCGGCAGCTCCCCGAGGGTCAGCCCGCCGCGGGCGACCAGCGCGTCGCGCGGGTCCTCCCGGGGCGGGACGGCGGCGACGGCGAGGCCGGGCTCGGGCAGCGTCGGCAGGTCCTTGTAGCTGTGGACGGCGACGTCGACGGTGCCCTCCAGCAGCGCCTGGCGGATCGCCGCGACGAACACGCCGGTGCCGCCGAGCTGCGCGATCGCCGCCGAGGAGCGGTCGCCCTCGGTGCTGATGTGCACCAGCTCGACGGGCACGCCGCTGGCCGCGGTGATCGCGTCGGCGACCGCCCGGGACTGGGTGGTGGCCAGCTGGCTGGCCCGCGTGCCCAGGCGGAGGGTGCCGGTGGTGGTGGTGGTCATGCGTGCCCACCGCCCTGCCGCAGCTCGTCGGGGTCGACGGTGACCGCCTGGGCGAGGTTGGCCCGCTCCGGGGCCAGCTCCGCGTCGATGCCGAGGCCGAACAGCGCACGCAGCGCGTCGGCGTAGTCGACGCCGCCCGGCGCGCTGGCCAGCTCCTTGACCCGCACGGTCGGCTCGTGCAGCAGCTTGTCGACGACGCGGCGCACCGTGCGGGCGACCTCGTTGCGGGCGCGCGCGTCGAGGTCGGGCAGCCGGGTCGACAGCCGCAGCAGCTCGGCGTCGACGACCTCGGCGGCCTGGCTGCGCAGCGCCGACACAGTCGGGGCGACCGCGGCGGCCTGGCGCTCGGCGCGCAGCAGGGCGGTCTCGGCCTCGATCAGGGCGTGAGCGGCGGCGACGTCGTCGGCGGCCACCGTGCCCGCGACGGCCCGCTCGCCGTGCAGGAGAGCTCCGTTCCGCTCGCCCTGCAGCAGCGCCAGGTCGACGACGTGCACGCCGGGCACGGCCGCGACACCGGGGTCGACGTCCCGCGGGAGGGCGAGGTCGATGACGACCAGCGGGCGGTGCACGCGGTCGGCCATCGCGGCGGCGACCACGTCGGTGCCGATGACCAGGCCGCGGGCGCCGGTGCAGGTGACCAGCACGTCGGCGGCGGCGATCTCCTCGGGGAGCCGGGAGAGGTCGGCGGCGCGGCCCTCGACCGACACGGCCAGCCGCTCGGCGTGCGCCGGGGTGCGGCTGCTGACGGTGACCGCGGCGCCGCGGCGGGCCAGCGTGGTGGCGGCCAGCGCGCCCATCGAGCCGGCGCCGACGACGAGCACCGGGCGGCCGGCCAGGGAGCCGATGCGGCCCTCGGCGCGGTCGAGGGACACCGACACCAGCGAGGCGCCGGCCTTGTCGATGCCGGTCTCGGAGTGGACCCGCTTGCCGACGCGCAGCGCCCGCTGGGCGACCGGGTGCAGGGCCCGGCCGACGGAACCCTGCTCGCGGGCGAGGGCGTAGGCGTTGCGCAGCTGACCGAGGACCTGGGTCTCGCCGACGACCATCGAGTCCAGCCCGGCGGCCACGGTGAACAGGTGGGTGACCGCCTGGTCCTCGTAGTGGACGGTCACGTACGGCGAGAGCTCCTCGACCGTGGCCCCGGCCTGCCGGGCGAGCACCCGGCTGACATCGGTGACGCCGCCGTGGAAGCGCTCGACCTCGGCGAAGACCTCGACCCGGTTGCAGGTCGCCAGCACGATCGCCTCGCTGACGTGGTCGCTGCCCAGCAGCTCGTGCAGGGCCTTGACGGTGTCGTCGTGGCCCATGGCGAACTGCTCGAGCAGCGCGACCGGGGCCGTCTGGTGGCTCACGCCGACCGCGAGCAGGCTCATGCGAGCACCTCCACGGCCGGCGCGGCGGCACCGCGCTGCTGGCCCAGGAAGGCGAGGACCTGCAGCTCGACGGAGAGGTCGACCTGACGGACGTCGACCCCCGCGGGCGCGGACAGCGCCACCGGTGCGAAGTTCAAGATGCTCCTCACCCCGGCCGCGATGAGCCGGTCGCAGACGGACTGGGCGACCTCGGCCGGTGTCGCGATGACCCCGATCGTGGCCGCCGTCGTGGCGACCACCTCGTCGAGCTCCGCCATGGGACGGACCGGCTGGCCGCCGATGTGCTGGCCCACCCGCGCCGGGGCGGCGTCGAACAGGCCGACGAACCGGAACCCGCGGCTGCCGAAGCCGGCGTAGTCGGCCAGCGCGGTGCCCAGGTTGCCGATCCCGACCAGGACGCAGGCACGGGATCGCTCGACGCCGAGCACCTGCGCGATGCGGTCGCGCAGGGTCGCCACGTCGTAGCCCACCCCGCGTACGCCACAGGGGCCCAGGTGGGAGAGGTCCTTGCGCAGCCCGGCGGGGTTGACGCCGGCCGCGGAGGCCAGCTCGCCGGAGGAGACGGTGCTGCGGCCGCCGGCCAGACCGGTGAGCACCCGCAGGTACACGGCCAGGCGGGCGACGGTGGCCTCCGGGATCCGGGGCCGCGGCTGCGTCACGGGACTCTCCTCGCCGGCGCTCGTCGACCCCGTGCCGCGCGTGCTGCTCCGCCGCATGACCTCGCCGGCTCGGTCACGTGACTACTCCACAGCGGTCGCGCCCGCACCTCCGGCGGGTGCCGGATGCGGTCGTACGACATCGGGGACCCGGGCGGATTGCCGCCCGGCGACAGCCACGGTAACCGCTTGTGAACGCAGGAACAAAGTCGCTGGGGGCCTGATCGGCCACACGCCAGCGCAGAAGCGCCCTGCTGTGGTGGAGACCATACCCCGCGCCGCCCGGATCGCCCCAGCCGGGTGACCCGCGGCTGTCGTCAGGTCAGGCCGAGGTCCCGGCGCAACCTCGGGACGTCGACCGCGAAGTACGAGTGCTCGCGGCCGTCGAGCAGCACCACCGGCACTCGGTCGCCGTACTCGGCCTGCAACTCCGGGTCGGAGTCCACGTCGACCGACCCCGTCGGCAGGCCGGCCTCGGCGGCGATCTGGGCGAGGGTGGTCGCCGCGTCCTCGCAGAGGTGGCAGCCCTCCCGGGTGAGCAGCTGCAGTCGCGCCTCGGTCACGTCGCCCCTCCCGTCCCGGCCGGCTCGGCGCCGGCGTCCTCGTCCGGCTGCATCAGGCCCAGCTCGCGCAGCCGCGCCCGGCTCACCTTCCCGGTGAGCGAGTGCGGCAGGGCCGCGAGCACGTGCACCGACGTCGGCACCTTGTACCGCGCCAGCGACGCCGCGGCGTGGGCGCGGAGCTCCTCGAAGGTGACCTCGCGTCCCGGCCGCAGCGCCACGACCGCCCGCACCGCGTTCCCGGTGCGCGGGTCGGGGACGCCGATCACGGCGCTCTCCGCGACCGCGGGGTGCGTGTCGAGCACCCGTTCCACCTCCGCGGGGTAGACGTTGAAGCCGCTGACCAGCACCAGGTCGCTGCGCCGGTCGACCAGGTGCAGGTCGCCGTCCTCGTCGGCGTAGGCCAGGTCGCCGGTGGCCAGCCAGCCCTCGGCGTCCGGGCCGTCGGCGCCGTCGGGCCAGTACCCGGCGAAGAGGTTCGGCCCGCGGACCCAGATCTCGCCCGGGCCGTCCCCGGCCTCCTCCTCCGGCTCGTGCAGGGCGGTGTCGCGCAGCTGCAGCTCCACCCCGGGGATCGGCCCGCCGATGCAGGCCGGCTTCGCCCGCCCGGTCGCCAGGGTGCTGGCCACCACCGGGCACGCCTCGGTCAGGCCGTAGCCCTCCCAGACGGTCACCGCGGCCCGCTCGCGCATCGCCGTCCACACCTGCTCCGGCAGGGGCGCGGCCCCGGAGGTGGCCACCCGGACGGCGGCGAAGGCCCGGCGCAGGCCGGCGTCGGAGCCGGCGGCGTCGGCCGCCGCCAGCCACGCCTGGTACACCGGCGGCGCGGCCGGGACGGCGGTGACCTCCTCGCGGGCCATCACCTCCAGGGAGGCCGCCGGGTCGAAGGCCGGCAGGAGCACGGCGCACGCGCCGGTCGCCGCGACGAGACCGAAGCCGGCGTTGAGCCCGTAGACGTGGAACAGCGGGAGCACCCCGAGCACGCGGTCGTCGGGCCGGACGGGCGCGGGGTCCATCGCCAGGCACTGCACCTGGTTGGCGTGCAGGGCCCCGGCGGAGAGCATCGCCCCGCGGGGGCGGCCGGTGGTGCCACTGGTGTAGGCCAGGAACGACAGCGCGGCCGGGTCCTCTGCGACCTCGGGCGGGTCGGCGTCGTCGGCCGGCGGACCGGCGAGGACGGGCACACCGGCGACCGGGTCGCGACCGCCCGCGGCCACGAGCAGCGCCGCGCCGGAGTCCTGCAGCAGGTACTCCAGCTCCGGGTCGGTGTAGCCGGTGTTCACCGGGACGACGACCAGCCCCGCCCGCAGCGCGCCGAGGCTCGCGCGCAGCCAGTCGGTGCCGTTGGGCAGCTGGACGGCGACCCGCTCCCCCGGCTGCAGGCCCCGGGCGGCGTAGCCCGCGGCCGCGCGGTCGGCCTGCGCGTCGAGCTCGGCCCAGGTCAGCCGCTCGTTCCCCGCGACCACCGCCGGCGCATCCGGCCGGGCGCGCGCGGCGGCCCGCACGAGCGCGGCCAGCGACATCCCCGGGTCGGTTCCGTCGGTCACGGACACCTCCTGTCGGAGCCTCTGTCACTCCACGCACAGGAGGGGCATCCCGACGCTCTGTGCCCGGGTGGCGTGGACGGGCTGCGACGATGTTGTCACCATGGGCTCAGTCCCGCAGCACCGCGCGGCCGGCTGACCCGTCGCGCGTCCGGAGCGAGCCGACGCGGCTCCGGCGGGCCGACGAGGAGGTCCGACGCCCGCATGACCCGGTCGCGCCAGGTGGACGCGCGCCCCGCACCGGTCCCCGACGGGCGGTCGGAGCGGCCCGGCCCGGCCCCGCGTCCCCGCCCCACCCCGCAACCGCGTCCGGCCGCCGTCCCTCCGCCGGACGCCGTCGAGGACGAGGCCGGCGTCGCCGAGGAGCTCGCGGCGATCGGCGCGAGCGTCCCGCCGCCCACGGTCGACGTCTGGGCGCTGGTGCGGCAGGCCCAGGACGGCGACGCCGAGGCGTTCGGCCGCCTCTACGACCACTACGTGACGGTGGTCTACCGCTACGTCCTCCACCGGGTGGGCAACCGGGCGCTGGCCGAGGACTTCACCAGCGAGACCTTCGTGCGCGCCCTGCGGCGGATCGACTCGCTGTCCTTCCAGGGCCGCGACGTCGGCGCCTGGCTGGTGACGATCGCCCGCAACATCGTCCTCGACCACGTGAAGAGCAGCCGGTTCCGGCTCGAGGTCACGACGGCCGACATGCGCGACGCCGATCGCAGCACCGACGGTCCGGAGGACGCGGTCGTGCAGCAGCTGACCAACGAGGAACTGCTGGCCTGCATCCGCCGGCTGGGCGGGGAGCAGCAGGAGTGCATCGCGCTGCGCTTCCTGCAGGGGCTGTCGGTGTCGGAGACCGCGGCGGTCATGGGGAAGAAGGAGGGCGCCATCAAGGCCCTCCAGCACCGCGCCGTCCGGCGGCTGGCCGCGCTGTTGCCGGAGGGGCTGCGGTGAACGCCACAGGAGTCCTCCCGCGGCAGGCCGTAACGGCCGAACGCACCGCGTCGTTGCCCGAGTGGGTGCGCTGCACGGGACGGCGCCCCCACAGACCCGCCCGACCCTCCGGAGGCCCTCGGTGAGCCCGCACGACGGACCCGCGCCCACAGGGTCGCGCCGTGCCGCCGTCCGGGAGCAGGAGGACACCGTCCTCGCGCGGCTGGCGGCCCTCGCCACCGCCCTCGACGACGAGCCCGACCCCGCCTTCCGGACCGCGACCCGGAACCGGCTGGTGGCCATGGCCGCCGTCCGCACCCCCGAGCCGGCCCCTCGCTCGCGCCTGCGCCGGCTGGTCGCCGGCCGGGCCGAGGACGCCGTGGCGCGGCCGTGGCGCACGCGGGTGACCGCGGGGCTGGCCGGTGCGGCGCTCACCGTCACGACGCTGGGCACCCTGGTGGCGGTGGCGAGCGACGCCCGCCCCGGCGACGCGCTGTACGGGCTCAAGCGCGGCACCGAGCAGACCCAGCTGGCGCTGGCCGGCGACGACCGCGGTCTCACACTGCTGCAGTTCGCCGCCACCCGGCTCGAGGAACTCGACGAGCTGTCCGGCACCGGCGCGGCGGACGTCGTCGTCGGCCTGCTCGACACGATGGACGCGCAGACCGCCGAGGGCGCCGCCCTGCTCACCACCCGGGCCGTGGACGGCCGGGACGCCGCGCCGCTCGACGAGCTCGCGGCCTGGACCGCGCGGCAGGACGCCGGCCTGGCCGCGGTGGAGGCCGGGATGCCCGCCGGTGCGACGACCGACCTGGACGAGTCGTCGGACCTGCTCGCCGCGGTCGGCGCGCGGGCCGCTGACCTGCAGGCGGCGCTCGCCTGCCCGGGCGGGCCGGCCACCGGTGGCAGCGACACCCTGGGGCCGGTGCCGGTCCCGTGCCCGGCCGAGGTCCCCGCGCCGGCCCCGTCCGTCCCCGCCGCGGACCCCTCGCAGCCGTCGGCCGGGGCCCCGGCCGACGAGTCCTCCGACCGCGACGCCGCGACGACACCGTCGGCGCCCCCCGCGCCGAGTGCGCCCCCCGCACCGGTCACCCCGCCCGAGGGCCGGAGCACCGGGACCCCGGAGAGGGGCGCCGACCGGGCGCCGTCACCCTCGCCGCAGGCCCCGGCCCGGACTCGGCCCTCGACGCCGTCGCTGCCGGTCCCGCTGCCACCGGTCGTCGGGTCGCCCCAGACGTCGCCGCCGTCCTCGTCGCCCTCCCGGCCGCCCCTGATCGACACGCCGCTGCCGATCTGCATCCGGCCGCTGGTCTGCTGAGGCGCGTCGGTCCTCACTCCGGGCGGCCACTAGGGTCCAGGGACAGGCCAACCGCCCCAGCCGCAGCACTCGTGGGGCCGGACAGGGGGAGGTCGACGGTGCCGGGACTGCCCTTCCGCAGCCGCCGTGCACGGGAGGCGGCGGAGCTGCCCGACGAGGGCACGCGAGCACACGTCGCCGGCGTCGCGTCGGCCGCCGCGGCCGAGGTCGAGCCGGCGCCGGCCGTCGTCCCCGACCTCACCGCCGCGGCGTTCTTCGACGTCGACAACACGATGATGATGGGCGCCTCGCTGTTCTGGTTCGCCCGAGGCCTGGCCGCCCGCAAGTACTTCAGCAGCCGCGACCTGGCGCGGTTCGTGTGGCAGCAGGCGAAGTTCCGGATCGCCGGCAACGAGAGCGCCGACGACATGCACACGATCCGCGAGAACGCGCTGGCCTTCGTCGCCGGCCGGCCGGTGGCCGACATCGTGCAGGCCGGCGAGGAGATCTACGACGAGCTCATGGCCGACCGCATCTGGGCTGGCACGCGGGTGCTCGCCCAGAAGCACCTGGACGCCGGCCAGCGGGTCTGGCTGGTCACGGCCACGCCGGTGGAGCTGGCCGGCATCATCGCCCACCGGCTGGGGCTCACCGGCGCGCTGGGCACCGTCGCCGAGGTCGTCGACGGCCACTACACCGGCCGCCTGGTCGGGGAGCTCATGCACGGCGAGGCCAAGGCCGAGGCGGTGCGCGCGCTGGCCGAGCGGGAGGGCCTGGACCTCGACCGGTGCACCGCCTACAGCGACAGCTCCAACGACCTGCCGATGCTCACCCTCACCGGCACCGCGGTGGCGGTGAACCCCGACACCGAACTGCGGGCGGTGGCCCGCTCCCGCGGGTGGGACGTCCGCGACTTCCGCACCGGGCGCAAGGCGGCCAAGATCGGCGTCCCCACGGTGGCCGCCGCCGCCGTCTCCGGCGGCCTGGTCGGCGGCGCGCTGGCCCTCCGCCGCCGCAACAAGCTCCCCTGGTGAGCGGGACGCCCCGCGGTGTGTGCACTCACCGCGGTCTCCGGCGTCGTTCGACGACGATGAGTGCACACACCTCGCTCATCCGCATCCAGGCGGACGCTCGCCTGCCGGAGCTCAGCCGAAGACGGACTTGCGCTGCAGCAGGAGCTGGTAGAGCGACTGCTGGATGGTCTCGCGCACCTGGTCGGTGAGGTTGAACACCAGCATCGGGTCCTCGGCCGCGCCCGGGCCGTAGGACGCCGTCTCGATCGGCTCGCCGAAGGCGATGTGCCACTTGGACGGCAGCGGCAGCAGCCCGAGCGGGCCCAGCGCCGGGAAGGTCGGCGTGATCGGGAAGTACGGCAGCCCGAACAACCGCGCGAGGGTCTTCACGTTGCCGATCATCGGGTAGATCTCCTCGGCCCCGACGATCGCGCACGGCACGATCGGCACCCCGGTGCGCAGTGCCGCCGTGACGAAACCGCCCCGGCCGAACCGCTGCAGGGTGTACCGCTCGCGGAACGGCTTGCCGATGCCCTTGAAGCCCTCGGGGAACACCCCGACCAGCTCCCCCTCGGTCAGCAGCCGCTCGGCGTCCTCGTTGCAGGCGAGCGTGGAGCCCATCTTCCGCGACAGCGACCCGACCACCGGCAGGTCGAACACCAGGTCGGCGCCGAGCAGGCGCAGCCGCCGCTGGGCGGGGTGGTCGTCGTGCAGCGCCACCGTGGTCATCAACGCGTCGACCGGCAGCGTGCCGGAGTGGTTCGCCACGACCAGCGCGCCGCCGGTGGACGGGACGTTCTCCGCCCCGTGGGTCTCCACCCGGAACCAGCGGTTGAACAGCGGCCGCAGCAACGGCAGCAGCACGTGGTCGGTGAGGTCGGGGTCGAAGCCGAACTCGTCGGTGCCGTAGTCGCCGGTCAGCCGCCGGCGCAGGAACTCCAGCCCGCCGGCGACCTGCTCCTCCCACGAGGGGGGCGACGCCCGGTGGACCCGCGGCTCGTCGTCGGGCCGCAGCGGGATCACGCGGGCCTCAGGCATCGTGCACCGCCCGCAGGTCGGGAGCCGCCGGCGCCGGCCGCAACCGCTGCCCCACCACACCGGCGGTCGCGCCCACCCGCTGCACCAGGGCGCGCGCGGTGTCGGTCACGCCCCGCACCAGGTCGGGAGAGACGACGGGGTGCACCGTCGCGGCGTAGTCGGCCAGGGCCTGCTCGGTGGTGTGGCGCGGGGTGTACCCGAACTCCTCGCGCAGCACGGTCGTGTCGACCACCCGGCCGAAGTTGAGGAAGCGCATCTGCTCGGGCGAGTAGTCGACGAAGCCGAAGCGCCGGCTGAGCCGGCCCACCGACCCGAGGGTCGGCGTGGGCAGCGGCACCTGCAGCCGGCCCAGCCGTCGGATGACCTGCGACAGCAACAGGGTGCCCTCCCCGCCGACGTTGACCGTGCCGGCGAACTCGCCCGTGGTGGCCCGGGTCAGCACGGCGAGGGCGTCGTCCTCGTGTAGCAGTTGCACGCGGGCGTCGTAGCCCAGCGCCGTGGGGACCAGCGGCATGCGCAGGAAGTGCGTGAGCAGCGAGTCGATCCGCGGGCCGATGAAGTTGGTGAACCGCAGCGCCGCCACACCCACGTCGGGACGGCGGCGCGCGAAGGACCGGACGTAGCCCTCGATGTCGAGGCTGTCCTTGGCGAACCCGCCGGAGGGGACCCGCCGGGCCTGCATCGCCTCGGTGAAGACGGCCGGGTCGCGCGAGGAGGCGCCGTAGACGGCGCTGCTGGACTTCAGCACGAACCGGCGCACCGAGGGGGCCCGCTGGCAGGCCGCGAGGAGCTGCATCGTGCCGATGACGTTGAGCTCCTTCATCGGCCCGCGGCCGCCGCTGCCGGCGGGCGTGGAGCTGATGTTCATGTGCACGACCGTGTCGACCGAGGCCGTCGCGATGACCTTGCCGATCAACGGGTTGCGGATGTCGGCCCGCACGAACTCGGTGCGGCCGAGGCGCCGGAGGACCTCCGGCGACGGGGGGACGGTGTCCACCCCGATGACCCGCTCGATGGAGCGGTCACGAGCGAGCTCGGCCGCCAGCGCACCACCCAACCACCGGCTCACACCGGTGACCAGGACGACGGCGGGCGGCACGAGCGTCAGCTCACTTCTTGTTGCGCCGCTGGACGCGCGTCTTCTTGAGCAGCTTGCGGTGCTTCTTCTTCGCCATCCGCTTGCGGCGCTTCTTGATGACCGAACCCATGTTGGTGCTCCCGACGTCGTCGCCGCGCGGCGTCCGCCGGTGACCGGTGGGGTCACGTCGGGCGCCGCGCGAGTGGTGATCAGCTCGTGTGCGACGCCCGGACCGGGCCCGGCGTCACTCGGCGCCCGAGCGTACCCGGCGCTCCCGCGGCGACGCTGCCGCGGGAGCGGGCCGGAGTGCGGTGCCACTCCCAGAGGGGAGTGGCGAGGAGCCCGGTCGACCTGCGACCGGTGGTCCCGTCCCGGGTCCCACGCTGAGGGTGGGGAGGACGGGCGGCCTCCCTGCAGGGTCCCGCCGCGAGCGTGCGGGCGGCGGGGGGCAGGGAGGTCCCTTCTCAGGCGATGTCGGTGTAGGCCTCACGCAGGTAGTCCTGCACGGCGCGCTCCGGGACGCGGAACGAGCGGCCGACGCGGACGGCGGAGAGCTCACCGGCGTGCACGAGGCGGTACACGGTCATCTTGGAGACCCGCATCATGCTGGCGACCTCGGCGACGGTCAGGAAGGTGACGGCCGAGCGCGGGGCCGGCACGGAGGGGCGGCCGACCGGCATGGCGGCCGGGTGGGCCGGCGCGATCGGGCGGGCCATGGCGGCAGCGGGGACGGGACGGCCGACCGGTCGCGGACCGGGCACGCCCGGGCGGACGTAGGCGGCAGCAGTGGCGTTGCGCTGGGGCATGGTCATGACTTCATCTCCGGACCTAGCACGCGTCGGGCGTCGGCTTCCCCACCGACTACGGGACACGCACGTGCTGATACAGAGCGTAGGGGGACTGGCGTGACAGAAGCGATGGAAGAAACGAACATGCGGACCGGTCCGTCCTGGGCAGAACTACACCTATGTAGCTACGTCGACGTGTGTCCTGGCGCGTCGCGGACGACACGTCGTCGTCCAGTCACGGATCGTTGACATGTCGTCCGCCGTTCGAGGTAGCCTCACCGGTCCCTCGCGCGCTGACCGAGCTCGACCGAGCGGGCGTGGGCGGCCTCGATGGCCGCGATCAGCGCCGCCCGCACACCGTGCCGCTCCAGCTCCCGGATCGCGGCGATCGTCGTCCCGCCCGGGCTGGTCACCGCCTCCCGCAACTGGACCGGGTGCTCGCCGGAGTCCCGCAGCATCACCGCCGACCCGAGAGCGGTCTGGACGATGAGGTCGGCGGCCAGCTCCCGCTGCAGGCCCAGCAGGATCCCGGCGTCGATCATCGCCTCGACGAGGTAGAAGAAGTAGGCCGGACCGCTGCCCGACAGGGCCGTCACCGCGTCCTGCTGACTCTCCGGCACCCGCCGGACCCGACCGACGGCGGCCAGCAGCGTCTCCGCCTCGTCCAGGTGCGCCTCGTCGGCGTGGGCGCCGGCCGAGAGCACCGACATCCCCTCGTCCACCAGCGCCGGGGTGTTCGGCATGACCCGCACGACCGGGACGCCGTCGCTCAGCGCCGCCTCGATGGTCGCGGTCGGCACGCCGGCGGCGACCGAGACGACCAGGTGCCCCGCGTCGACGACGTCGGCGAGCAGGCCCAGCAGGGTGCCGATGTCCTGCGGCTTGACCGCGAGCAGCAGCACGCGGGCGCGGGCGGCGGCCTCCGCCAGCCCCACGGCGGGCACCCCGTACCGCTCGGCGAGCTCCGCGGCCCGCTCCGGGTGCCGCTCGCAGACGAGGATCCCGTCGGCTCCGCCGCGGCGGACCAGCCCGGACAGCAGCGCCTCGCCGATCTTCCCGCCGCCGATGATCGCCAGACCCGAGCGGCCGGCGCCCTCCCGCCCGGTCACGACCGGCCCGCCAGGCGGCGCACGGCCGCGACCGTGGCCCCCTCACCCGACGACAGGGCGACCCGCACCCCGTACCCGCCGGCCGCCAGCCGGCGCTGCTGCTCGGTGCGGACTCTCCACGGCATGACGTACTCCCAGCTGTCGGGTGCTCGTTCGTTCCAGGCGGCGCGCTCGCCGGCGATGGCGACCAGCCGCGGGTCGGTGGTGGCGAGGGCCGGCCGCCCGGACCCGGCCATCAGCACGTTCAGGCAGCGCACGAAGGCGAGGTCGGCGGACGCGCCGCGCTGGTCGAGCAACCGCACGCGGCGGTCGGCGAGGTCCCGGCAGCGCTCCTCGGCCCCGGGGCTGCCCGCCGGGACCACGACGGTGGCCGAGGGCAGCTCCGCGGCCAGGGCGTCGACCGCGGCCGGTGCGCCGGCCAGGGCCACTCCCAGCCCCGCCGCGACGGCGGCCCGGGCGACCCCGCCGGCGTCGGCCCCGAGCCGGTCGACCGGCACGGTGAGCTCGCAGGCCGCGGCCGGCGCGGTCTCCGCCACGCGGGCGGCCAGCGCGCGCAGCTCCGCCGCCGGGTCGGCCGTGCCGGGACCGGGCAGGTGCTCCAGGGCGACGAGGGACCCCGAGGCGGTCAGTTCGGCGACCGCCCGCACCGCCTCGTCCACCGTCGAAGCGGTTCCCACCAGGGCGCCGAGGCGGCGACCGAGCAGGGCGAACACCGGAGGAGGCGGCTGCGCGGGCACGAGCCGAACGGTAGTGCGCGCGGCGTGTGCCGCCCGCGGGGCCGGGGTAGCCGCCGCCGCATGGCAGGAGAACTCGACGGGATGAAGGTGGCCGTCCTCGCGACCGACGGCGTGGAGCAGGTCGAGCTCGACCGGCCCTGGCAGGCGCTCGAGGAGGCCGGTGCCGAGCCGGAGCTGGTGTCCCTGGAGGACGGGGAGATCACCGCCTACGACCACATCGACAAGGCCGACACCAAGAAGGTCGACGTCGCCGTCAGCGCGGCCGACCCCGACGACTACGCCGCCCTGGTGCTGCCCGGCGGCGTCATCAACGGTGACTTCGTGCGCGCCGACGCCGACGCGGTGGCCTTCGTCAAGGCGTTCTTCGAGGCGGGCAAGCCGGTGGCCGCGATCTGCCACGCCCCCTGGGTGCTCGCCGAGGCCGACGTCGTCCGCGGGCGGCGGATGACCTCGTGGCCCTCGCTGCAGACCGACCTGCGCAACGCCGGCGCCAAGTGGGTCGACGAGGAGGTCGTCGTCGACGGCAACCTGGTCACCAGCCGCAAGCCCGACGACCTCGACGCCTTCACCGCGGCGATGGTCGAGCAGTTCGCCGCCGGCCCCGACGCGGAGGACGACGAGGAGGACTGAGCAAGGACCCCGTCCTCCCCACCCTTCGCAGGCTCAGGGCGGGCCCCGGGACGGGGCCGGCGGGACCCTGCACGGGGGCCGCGCTCAGGTCCCGGACAGCAGACCGGCGGCCGGCGCGATGGTGAGCAGGGTCCCGGCGAAGACCAGGATGCCGACCAGCCGCACCCCGAGGTGCTCCTTGTCCTGGCGCTGGCGCCACGCGCCCACCCCGGCGACGAGCCCGGCGACGGCCAGCGGCGCGAGCACCACGGCCAGGTAGGGCAGCAGCTCCCACAGCACGGTGAACAGGAAGTAGATGCCGACGCCGACGGCGAGGGCGACGACCAGCTCGCCGCCGAAGCGCAGCCAGGCCAGGGCACCCTCCTTCGGGCCGAGCGCCTCGTCCTCGAGCAGCGGTGCGTCGTCGTCGGCACGGGCGACGGGGATGGGGCCGGTCGACGGCCCAGTCGCCGGTCCCGCGCCGCGGGCGGCCACCGAGCCGCGGCCGGCCGCAGGGGTGGTCGTCGTCCCCGGGACACCGGGCTTGCGGGAGGGCCGCAGGCCGGGGATGGCCGCTGTGGAGGGGCCCGCCTCCCCCACGGCCCGGCGGTCGGGCTGCGGGGACGGCGGCGCGGGGTCACCGGTGTGGTCGCTCGTCCGGCGCCCGGAGGGCGTGCGCGGCCCGACGCGCCCGGTGTCGCCGGTACGGGCGTCGGCCGCCCGCCGGCGGACACCGGTGTCCGTTCCGCGGTCACCACCGGTCCCCCGCTGCCGGACGCCGGTGTCGGGCTCGTCGTCCCCGCGCCGCCGCCGTCCGCGCGGTGAGTCGAGGCCGGCCTCCCGGAGGATGTCGGCGAGCGGCCGGCCGGCCGTCTCCGGGTCCCTGCGGGGCACGTCGCGACGGTCCCTCGGGGCGGTCATCGTTCGTCCCCCAACTGGTCCAGGCGCCGGAGGATGACCCCCTCCCGCAGAGCCCACGGGCAGATCCGGACGGACGGTACGTCCAGCGCGCGCAGCGCCGCGTGCGCCACGACGGCGCCGGCGGGCATCTGGTGGGCGCGGTCGGGGGAGACGCCCTGCAGCTCGGCCAGGGCCGAGGACTCGATCCGCGACACGAACCCGATCAGCTGCTCGAGCCCATCGCGGGACAGCTCCCGCGGCGCCCGCAGCCCGGCCGAGTACGGCGCGGCGCCGGTGAGCCGGGCGAGCGTGCGGAAGGTCTTGCTCGTGGCCGCGACGAGGTCGGGGGGCCCGTCGGCGAGCAGCTTCTTCGCCGCGGGCTTGAGCAGCTCCGCGGCGTACCCGTCCAGCTTGGCCAGCGCCGCGAGGTCGGGACGACCGCCGGACGTGGCCTCGGGCAGGTAGCGGCGGGTCATCCGCCCCGCGCCCAGGGGCAGCGAGAGCGCGACGTCCGGGTCCTCGTCGAGGCCGCTGGCCAGCTCGAGCGAGCCGCCGCCGATGTCGAGGACCAGCAGCCGCCCGGCGCTCCACCCGAACCACCGGCGGACGGCGAGGAAGGTCAGCCGCGCCTCCTCCTCGCCGCTGGTCACCTGGAGGTCGACGCCGGTCCTCTCCCGCACCCGCTCGAGGACCTCCAGCCCGTTGACCGCCTCGCGGATCGCCGAGGTCACCAGGGCCAGCAGCTGCTCGCAGCCCTCCTTCTCGGCCTGGTCGCACGCCCGGCGCACGGCCTTGACCAGCGCCTTCTCGCCCTCCTTGGAGAGGACGTCGTCCGGGCCGACGTGCTCGGCGAGCCGCAGCACCGACCGGTCGTCGTGCATCGGGGTGGGGTGCGCGCCGCGGTGGGCGTCGACCACGAGCAGGTGGACGGTGTTCGATCCGACGTCCAGCACCCCGAGCCGCATGCCGTCAGTCTGCCGGTCGCCCGCGGAACCGGCCGGTCACGGGGGGTCGTCGTGAGCCGCCGGGGCCACTGGGAGGACGGCGGGACGGCGCGGCCCGCCTACCCTCGGTCCGGTGCAGGACGTCCCGCCCGAGGTGCCCCTCGACTTCGCCCGCGAGTGGGTGGAGTTCCCCGACCCGGCCGACCCGCGGCACGTCGTCCGCGCCGACCTGACCTGGCTGTCGTCGGCCTGGACCTGCGTGTTCGGCCGCGGCTGCGCCGGGGTGGTCGAGGGCCGGCCGGACGACGGCTGCTGCAGCCACGGCGCCTTCTTCACCGACGAGGACGACCTGGCGCGGGTCACCGCCGCGGTCGCCGACCTCACCGACGAGGACTGGCAGCTGGCCCCGGTCGGCCGCGGCGCGTGGACCGAGCCCGACGACGCCGACGACGAGGAGCAGGGCGTGCGGGCCCTGCGCACGCGGCTGGTCGACGGCGCGTGCGTGTTCCTCAACCGTCCCGGCTTCCCCGGCGGCGCCGGCTGCGCGCTGCACCGCATGGCACTGCGCGAGGACCTGCACCCGCTGCTCACCAAGCCCGACGTCTGCTGGCAGCTGCCCGTCCGGCGCGAGCAGGAGGAGGTCGAGCGGCCCGACGGCACGAAGGTGCTGGTCACCAGCATCGGCGAGTTCGACCGCCGCGGGTGGGGACCGGGTGGGCACGACCTGCACTGGTGGTGCACAGGCTCGCCCGCGGCGCACGTGTCCGCCGAGCCTCTCGTCCTCACCTACGCCGCGGAGCTGACCGCCCTGCTCGGCGCGCCGGCCTACGAGGAGCTGCGCCGGCTCACCGAGGCCCGGCTCGACCAGGGCCTGGTCGCCCCGCACCCGGCCAGCCCGGCCCCCGTGCCGCTCGTCCTGCAGCGCCGGCGACCGACGGCGTCTCCCTCGTCAGGGGTGCAGCCGCCCTGAGCCGCGGCCTCGCGCCACTACCCTCGCCCTCGGACGAACCGACGAGCGGACGGCGGGGACTGTGACCGAGGCGCGCGCGACGGCGGGCCCTCCCTCGGCCGGGGAGCGGTCCCGCGGGGACGGTGCACGCCCCGACAACGCCTTCCTGGCGCTGGTCCGCATCCCGGTGTTCCGGCGGCTGTGGGCGGCGATCGCCGTCTCCAGCCTCGGCGACTGGCTGGGCCTGCTGGCCACCACGGCGATGGCCCAGCAGCTGACCCGCGAGGAGTCCCTGGCCGTGCAGGGGGCGGCCATCTCCGGGGTGATCCTCACCCGGCTGCTGCCCGACCTGGTCCTGGGCCCGCTGGCCGGCGCGTTGGCCGACCGGCTGGACCGCCGCACCACGGTGGTCGTCGGCGAGCTGCTGGCGATGTCGCTGTACCTGTCCATCGCCTTCACCTACGAGTTGACCTGGCTCTACGTCGCCCAGTTCCTCGTCGAGGCCGTCGGGTTGTTCACCAACCCGGCCAAGCAGGCGATGTGGGTGGCGATCGTGCCCCGCGAGCGGCTGGCGGTGGCCAACCAGATCTCGCTGTTCTCCGTCTACGGGGCGGTCCCGGTGGCCTCCCTGCTGTTCGCGCTGCTGTCGACGATCACCCGGGTGTTCCCCGGCGGCGGCGAGGGCGGCGAGGCCAGGACGGCGATCGTCGTGGCCCTGGTGATCAACGCGGCCAGCTTCGGCCTCAGCGCGCTCACCGTGCTGCTCTCCCGGCGGCTCATCCCCGGGACGCCGGCCGACCGGGAAGGCCAGCAGCGCAACGTCTTCTCCCTCGTGGTGGAGGGCGTGTCGTTCCTGCGCGGCCGGCCGTTGATGCGGGCCCTCTACGTGGGCGTCATCGGCGCGTTCGGCGCCGGCGGGCTCACCATCGGCGTCGCCCAGCTCTACGTCGCCACGCTGGAGGCCGGCACCGCCGGGTACGGCGTCGTCTTCGGGGTGGTCTTCACCGGCCTGGCGATCGGCATGCTGGTGGGGCCGCGCGTCCTGCCGACGGTCCCCCGCCGCAGCGTGTTCGCCAACGCGATCGGCCTGGCGGGGATGGCGCTGCTGGCCATGTCGGTGCTGCGCGACTTCGTGCTCGCCACCGGGGCGGCCTTCCTCGTCGGCCTGTTCGCCGGGGTGAGCTGGATCATCGGCTACACGCTCATCGGCTTCGAGGTGGAGGACCGGCTGCGCGGGCGGGTCTTCTCCTTCGTCGTCTCCTCGGTGCGGATCGTCCTGCTGCTGGCCGTGGCCGTCGGCCCCGGCCTGGCCGGCCTGCTGGGCGGCCACGACCTGCAGTTCGGCGACCTGCGGCTGACCGTCACCGGTCCCGGCCTGACACTGCTCGTCGGCGGGCTGATCGCGCTGGTGGTGAGCGCCTACGCCCGGCGGCAGGTGGCGGCCGGGCGCTCCCGCACCCGCTTCCGCGACGTGCTGCGCCTGATCTGGGGCAGCTCGGACATCCTGTCGGCGTCGTCGTCGGGCGTCGGCCTGTTCGTCGTCGTCGAGGGCGCTGACCGCGAGCTCACCCGGCGGTACACGCAGGACGTCGCCCGGGTGCTGCGCAACTGCGGCTGCCCGGTCGTCGTCACCTCCGAACCCAGCGACACCCAGCTGGGCCGGCAGGTGCGTGGCGTGCTGTTCCCGCCGCCGCCGGGTTCGGGCACCGGCTTCCCGTCCCCCGAGCCCGCCCTGGACGACGACGGGCAGCCGGTCGGGGCGTACACGGCGGCGCTGCTGGCGGCCGCGGACCGCGCCCAGCACGTCGCGACCGTCATCCGGCCCGCGCTCGAGCGCAACCAGGTCGTGGTGAACACCCACTACGTGGACACCTCGATCGCCTTCCACGGCGCCGGGCAGGGCCTCGACGCCGACCGCATCTTCCGGACGTCCCTGTGGGCGACCCGCGGCCTGCTGCCCGACCTCACGGTGGTGGTGGACTCCCCCGTCACGGCCGCGCCCGCCGACGCCGACCCCGAGGCGGTCCGGCGCGCCTTCCTGGCCCAAGCCGACGCCGCGCCGGACCGCTACGTCGTCGTCCCCGGTGAGCTGCTGGCGGCCGAGGGCGAGGACGGCCTGGTCTCGCCCGTCGTCCGGCGCCGGATCGAGAGCCTGCTCGCGCTGCGCTACCCGGGCGCCGCCGAGGGCGCCGCGCGGACCGAGCGGGCGCCGGCCGACCCGCCGGTCCCGGTTCGGTCGCCCGCTGCCCGGGACGTCGCCGACGGCTCCGTAGGCTGACCTCCGTGGACGAGCTCGCGCGTTGGACGGCGCAGGACACCGAGGAGGTCGTCTGCTGCCTGTGCGGCGTCGCCGGCACGCTCGTGCACGACGTCGCCCCGTTCGGGGTGGTGCGCTGCCCGCAGTGTGAGCTGGTGTTCATCAGCCCGCGGCTGCGCCCGGAGGCACTGCAGCGGCTCTACGACGACGTCGGCTACTTCGAGGGCGGCGTGTACGGCAACGCGGTCTCCTCCGCCGCCGACGCCCCGGCGTCCGGGAGCCTCTCCCCCGCGATGCTGCTGCAGCGCACGTGGACGGCGGGCCGGCTGCGGCTGGTCGACCGCGCCCGGGACGGCGCCCCGGCGGGCGGGCGGCTGCTGGAGGTCGGCGCCGGGTACGGCCTGTTCCTGGCGGCCGCGCGCGACGCGGGCTGGACGACGTCCGGCGTGGAGCTGTCCCGCACCGGCGCCAAGCACGCGCAGGACACGCTGGGCCTGGACGTGTTCTGCGGCCAGCTCGAGGACGCCTCGCTGACCCCGGGCTTCGACGTCGTCTGCGCGTGGGACACCGTCGAGCACGTGCCCGACCCGCTGTCGTTCTGGCGCACCGTGCGCGCCCAGGTGGCCGACGACGGCGTGGTGGTCTTCTCGACCCCCTACTACTCGTCGCTGCCGGCCCGGCTGCTGGGCACCCGCTGGTGGACGCTCAAGCCGACCGAGCACATCTGGCACTTCACGCCGCGCACCCACGCGCTGCTGCTCGCCCGGGCCGGGCTGGCGCTGACGCGGGTGATCCGCAGCCCGCTGGCACCGGCCAACGCCGGGCGGCTGGACTCCCTCGTCGGCATCGCCCGGCCCATCCCGAACGCCTGATCAGGCCGCGGTCTCCTCGCCGGCGACCGCCGGGAGCGCCTTGCGGAACGTCTGCCGGTAGGCGCGGGGCGAGACCCCGCGGCGGCGGGTGAACTGCTCGCGCAGCCCGGCCGCGGTGCCGAAGCCGACCAGCCGGGCGATCTCCTCGACCGGCGCGTCGCTGTTCTCGAGCAGCTCCTCCGCGGCGGCCAGCCGCTGACCGAGCAGCCAGGCGTGCGGCGTCGTCCCCGTGGTGGCCTTGAACCGGCGGGCGAAGCTGCGCGGGCTCATCAGCGCCCGCCGCGCCAGCACCTCGACGCTGATGTCCTCGGCCAGGTGCGCCGAGGCCCACTCCAGGACGGCGCCGAGCAGGTCGTCCTCGCAGGTGGCGACGGGGGCGTCGATGAACTGGGCCTGGCCGCCGTCGCGGTGCGGCGGCACGACCATCTCCCGGGCCAGCGCGTTGGCCGCGGCCGCCCCCCACTCCCGGCGGACGACGTGCAGCAGGGTGTCCACCCCGGCCGCGGTGCCGGCGCCGGTGATGATCGAGCCGTTGTCCACGTAGAGGACGGTCGGGTCGACGTGCACCGCCGGGTACCGCGCGGCCAGCTCGCCGGCGTACTTCCAGTGCGTCGTGGCCCGCTGGCCGTCGAGCAGGCCGGCCTCGGCGAGCACGAACGCGCCGGTGCACTGGCTGACGATCAGCGCGCCGTTGGCGTGCGCGGTGCGGAACGCGTCGAGCAGCTGCGGCGTGGGCACGCGGCTGAACAGCTCCCAGGCGGTGATCGTCACGATGTCGGAGGCGGCCAGCCGCTCGAGGCCGTGCTCGATCGTGATCGGGATGCCGGTGTCGGTGCGGACGACGCCGGGCTGCTCGGTGACCAGGGCGAAGTCGAAGCGAGGCAGCCCCATGGCGCGCCGGTCGTAGCCGAAGACCTCGGCGGCCACACCGAGACCGAAACTGCCGACGAGCCCGTCGGCGACGACGCAGCTGACGACGAGCGGACGACCCCTGGCTGCCATGCCGACATCATGGCAGAGAACTTGCGATTGCGGTCAGTCCTGCCACTCGTGCAGCCACTGTGACCGGGAGCACGCTCTTCCCATGTTCCTGATCACCTGCCCCGTCACCCGGACCGACGAGCTGGTCGCCGACCGGCGGATCCGCTCCGTGGTCAACCACCCGACCCACATCGCGATGCACGTCGAGTGCCCCTCCTGCGGCGCCGTGCACGTCTACCGCACCGGCCGCCGCTGGGAGGAGACCCGGCGGCAGCGGACCGAGGAGCGCGCGGTCCCGGCCCGGCCGGCGCCGGAGCTGGCGCGGGCCTGAGTTCGCCGTGCGCGCGGCCGCGCCCGGGCCTACGCTCGAACACATGAGCGAATCCGACGCACACACCGAGCGCACCACCGAGAAGGACCCCTCGGACTGGGTCACCGGGGACGAGCCGGCCACCGGCGCGCAGAAGAGCTACCTGGGCACCCTCGCCCGGGAGGCCGGCGAGGAGGTCCCCGACGACCTCACCAAGGCCGACGCCTCGCGCAAGATCGACGAACTCCAGGAGGAGACCGGCCGGGGGCAGTAGCAGGACCCCTGCCCCCACCGGAGGAGGACCCCGTCCTCTCCACTCCTCGCACGCTCGGGGCGGGGCCCTGGACGGGCCGGCGGCGGGCCCCTGCGGGGCCTCGGGTCCAGGCGCTACGCCTCGAACTTGTAGCCCAGGCCGCGGACGGTCACCAGGTACTTCGGGTTGGCCGGGTCCGGCTCGATCTTGGCCCGCAGCCGCTTGACGTGGACGTCGAGGGTCTTGGTGTCGCCCACGTAGTCCGACCCCCACACCCGGTCGATGAGCTGACCGCGGGTCAGCACCCGGCCGGAGTTGCGCAGCAGCAGCTCGAGCAGGTCGAACTCCTTGAGCGGGAGCGCCACCGGCTCACCGTCGACCGCGACCACGTGCCGCTCGACGTCCATCCGGACCGGGCCGGCCTCGAGGGTGGCGTCCACCGGGACCTCGACGTCGCCACGGCGGCGCAGCACCGCGCGGATCCGGGCCACCAGCTCGCGGGCGGAGTACGGCTTGGTGACGTAGTCGTCGGCGCCCAGCTCCAGCCCGACGACCTTGTCCACCTCGGAGTCCTTGGCGGTCAGCATGATGATCGGCACGTTCCCGCGGGAACGCAGCGCCCGGCACACCTCGGTGCCCGGCAGGCCCGGCAGCATCAGGTCGAGCAGCACGACGTCGGCGCCGCCGCGGTCGTACTCCGCCAGCGCCTCGGGGCCGGTCCCGGCCACGACGGCGTCGTAGCCCTCCCGGCGCAGCATGTAGGACAGCGCATCGGAGAAGGACTCCTCGTCCTCCACCACCAGCACGCGGGTCATCAGCGTCCCTTCGGGGCGTCGCCGACGACCGCGTCGCCGGCGATGGGGTGCTCGGCGACGGCGTCGCCGGCGAGATCTGACTGGTCGGCGGCGTCGCCGAGGGCGGGGCCACCCGCCGTCCGGGCGGCGAGCGGGATCCGCAGGGTGAACGTGGAGCCGAGGCCCTCCTCGCTCCACACGCTCACCGAGCCGCCGTGGTTGCTGGCCACGTGCTTGACGATGGCCAGCCCGAGGCCGGTGCCGCCGGTGCTGCTGGCCCGTGACTGGTCGACCCGGTAGAAGCGCTCGAAGATCCGCGCGCGGTCCTGCCGCGGGATGCCGATCCCGCTGTCGGTCACGGTGATCTCGGCGAAGCCGGACCGGGCGCGGGCGCCGACGGCGATCCGCGTCGCCTCGGGGCTGTAGGCCACGGCGTTGGCCAGCAGGTTGGTCACCGCCGTCGCCAGCTGGGCCTCCACCCCGCGCACCACCAGGCCGCGCTCGCCGCCGCTGGCGATCGCGATGCGCTTGGCCGCGGCAGGCAGCTTGGTGCGGTCGACGGCCTCGGCCACGATCGTGTCCACGTCGACGGGCACCAGCTCGGGCAGCGGCTCGCCGCCCTGCAGCCGGGACAGGTCGATCAGCTCGCGGACCAGCCGCGCCAGCCGGTCGGCCTCGTGCGTCATGCGCGCGGCGAAGCGGCGGACCGTCTCAGGGTCGTCCGAGGCGTCCTCCACGGCCTCGGCCAGCAGGGACAGCGCCCCCACCGGCGTCTTCAGCTCGTGGCCCACGTTGGCGACGAAGTCGCGCCGGACGGCCTCCACCCGGCGGGCCTCGGTGACGTCCTGCAGCACGAGCGCCACCGGCCCACCCGGCGTGGACCCCGCCTCGAGACGGACGCCGTGGACGCCGACCAGCCGCGGGCCCCCGCCCACCAGCGGGCCGGGCAGCGAGACGTCGGCCCGCCGCCGTCCGCCGGCGCGGACCTCGCGGGCCAGCTCGAGCAGGTCCGTCACCAGCAGCCGGGTGTCCCGCACGATGCCGAGGGCACGCGCGGCCGGGTTGGCCAGCACGACGACGTCGTCACCGTCCAGCACCACGACCGCCGGGTCCATGAGGTCGAGCAGGCGGCGGGCGAACACGGCCTCGGCCAGCGGCGGCGACGGCGATGGGACCGGGTGGTCGGCGTCGGTTCGGGCGTAGCGCAGGAGGACCGTGGCGACCAGGACGCCACCGACGACCAGGCCGACCACGAGGGCGACCGTGGGGCTCACACGACCGATGCTAGGCGGGGGGAAGGCGCGGTCATCCCCCGTACGAGTGGCGGCCGTTCCCGTACCGGGACTGTTCACGTTCCCGTGCCCGCTCGTTCACCCACGGGGCCGGATGCGGGAACACTGCGGCCCTACCCTCGACGAGGAATGCGCCGGGGAGTCCAGCCGACGGGCACCGGGCGCGCCAGCCACGGACCGGTCCGGCCGGCCGACGAGGAGGACGACGGTGCGCCAGCACTACCACGAGGAACTCGACGACATCAACAGCTGCCTGGTCGACATGGCGAACGCGGTCGGCTCGGCGATGAGCAAGGCGACCACCGCGCTCCTGGACGCCGACGTCGAGCTGGCCAACCTGGTCATCGAGGGCGACGACCGCATCGACGCCACCCGGGAGAGCATCGAGCAGCGCTGCTTCACCCTGCTGGCCCGCCAGGCGCCGGTGGCCACCGACCTGCGGACGATCACCGCGGCCATGCGGATGATCGCCGACCTCGAGCGGATGGGTGACCTGGCCGTCCACGTGGCGAAGCTGGCGCGGATGCGCTTCCCGGAGCCCGCCGTCCCGCAGGAGCTGCGGCCGATCTTCCTGCAGGCCGGGCACGTCGCCGAGAGCCTGGTCAGCCAGACCGCCACGGTGATCGCCAAGCTCGACGTCGAGGCCGCCGCCCACCTCGAGGCCGACGACGACCTCATGGACCAGTTGCACCGCCAGCTCTTCCGCGAGCTGCTCTCGAAGGACTGGCCGCACGGGATGGAGGCGGCCATCGACATCACCCTGCTCGGCCGCTATTACGAGCGCTTCGCCGACCACGCGGTCAGCGTCGCCCGGCGGGTGGTCTTCCTCGTCACCGGCGAGCGGGAGATGCACGCCACGGCGAACTGACCCGCTCCGCGGCACGACGACGGGCCCCTCCCATCCCGGGAGGGGCCCGTCGTCGTCCTACTTCTTGCCCTGGTTCTTGACCGCTTCGATGGCAGCCGCGGCGGCCTCCGGGTCGAGGTACTCGCCACCGGGCTTGACCGGCCGCAGGTCGTCGTCGAGGTCGTAGCGCAGCGGCACGCCGGTGGGGATGTTGAGGCCCACCACCTCGTCCTCACCCATCCCGTCGAGGTGCTTCACCAGCGCCCGCAGGCTGTTGCCGTGCGCGGCGACGAGCACCGTGAGGCCCGCGCGCAGGTCCGGGACGATCGCGTCGTACCAGTACGGCAGCATCCGGACGACGACGTCGGCCAGGCACTCCGTCTGCGGCCGCACCTCCGACGGCAGCATCGCGTAGCGCGGGTCGGCGTCCTGGGAGTACTGGCTGCCGGCCTCGATGGGCGGGGGCGGGGTGCTGTAGGAGCGGCGCCAGACCATGAACTGCTCCTCGCCGTACTCGGCGAGGGTCTGCGCCTTGTCCTTGCCCTGGAGGGCGCCGTAGTGCCGCTCGTTGAGCCGCCACGAGCGCTTCACCGGGATCCACTGCCGGTCGGCCGCGGCCAGCGCCAGCTCGGCGGTGCTGATGGCGCGCTTGAGCACCGAGGTGTGCGCCACCTCCGGGAGCAGGCCGTGCTCGGCGAGCAGCTCGCCACCGCGCGCGGCCTCGGCGCGGCCCTTCTCCGACAGCGGCACGTCCACCCAGCCGGTGAACAGGTTCGCCTTGTTCCACTCGCTCTCGCCGTGGCGGAGCAGCACCAGCGTCCCCGGAGGAGTCGTCGTCACACCGGCCATCCTGCCCGACGCGCCCTCAGCCGGTGAGCAGCGGCCACACCACCCACAGCTCGAAGGCCGCCGGCGGCACCAGGCCGCTGAGCAGCCATGGGCTGCGGACCGGCCGCTCGACACCCCAGCGCAGCGCGGCGACCAGGGCGACGCTGCAGGTCACGGCGACGGCGAGCCACAGCAGCACCGCGGGGACGTCGACGACGACCAGCTGGGCGAGGGCGAGTTCCACCGCGCACAGCAGCATCGGGTAGACCAGCGCGGAGGCCGCGACCAGCCCCACGAGCACCCGCACGAAGCGCTGCTGCCCGGTCTGGTCCTGCACCGTCGCCACGGTAGAAGGACCCCCCTGCCCCCCACCACTCGCACGCTCGCGGCGGGACCCTGCAGCGGGGCCAGGAGCCGAGGGCGACCCCCGGGCGCCCCACCACCCGCGAGCTCGCGGTGCGACAGGAGAGCATCAGCGGGTGACCGCAGTGCAGCGTTGGGCCGACGAACTCGCCGCGTGGGCCATCGACCCCGAGATCCTGGCCGCCGCCCCGGAGTCGCCGTACGGGTTCCCGCCCGGGCTGTTCGGCAGCACCCGCCGCCCGGGCCGCACCGTCGAGGTGGCGCGCGAGGCGGCTCCGGCAAGCGTGCTCGACGTGGGCTGCGGCGGTGGCCGGGCCAGCCTCCCCGTGGGCGCCGCGGAACTGCTGGCGGTGGACTCCTCCCCCGAGATGCTCGAGCGGTACCGGGAGGCAGCCGGGACCACGCCGGTGCGCACCTGGTGCGGCCGCTGGCCCGACGTCGCGGGGGAGGTGCCGCCCGCCGACGTCGTCGTCGCTGCGGACGTCGTCTACAACGTGCCCGACATCGCCGGGTTCGTCGCGGCGCTGACCGACCACGCCCGCCGCCGGGTGGTCGTCGAGCTCAGCGACTTGCACCCCTGGACCTCGATGCGAGAGCTGTGGCGGCAATTCCACGGGCAGGACCGCCCCACCGGCCCGAGCGCCGAGCTCTTCGGTGAGGTGCTGGCCGAGCTCGGCGTCCCCGCGGAGTCGGTCTCCGAGTCGCGGCCCGACCCCTGGCAGGACGCCCCGGACGACGTCGTCCTGGCCTTCACCCGGCGCCGGCTGTGCCTGCCCGCCGAGCGGGAGCCGGAGGTGGCCGAGGCGATGCGCCGGTTCCGCGACGACCGGCCGCGGACGTCGACGACCTACTGGTGGGCCGGGACCGCCTCCTGAGCGGCCGTCCGCCGGCGTCCGGGCAGCCAGACGAGGACGACGACCGCGGCGACCAGGGTGGCCGCGGCCGTCCCGACCGCCGTGACGTGCATGGCCGAGACGAAGGCCTCCTGCGCGGGGTCGAGCAGGCTCGTCGCCGCGGCGGCGGCGTCGGCGTCCCCGGCGGCGCGGACCCCGGCCACCGCCTCGAGGGTCGCCACCAGCGAGGTGCTCGCCTCGGTGCGGGCGCCGGGCGGGAGGACCTCGACGGCGTCCCCGAGGGATGACCCGTAGGACGAGGCCAGCAGCGAGCCCAGGATGGCCACGCCCAGGGCGCCGCCCACCTGCCGGACGGAGTTGTTCACCGCGGCGCCCGCGCCGGCCTTGTGCCGCGGGACGACGGACATGATCGACTCCGTCGTCGGCGCCATCACCGCGCCCATGCCGAGTCCCTGCACCGACAGGATCCCCAGCAGCAGCCACAGCGGCGAGGCGCGGTCGAGCAGCTGGAAGCCGAGCACGGCGATCGTGATGAGGGTGAAGCCGGTGGCGACGACGGCCTTGGCGCCGAACCGCTCGGCCAGCCGGGAGCTGCCCGGCGCCATGACCGCCATGCCCAGCGCCATGGGGATGAGCGCGGCGCCGCTGGCCAGCGGGCCGTAGCCGAGGACGCCCTGCAGGTAGTAGACGAGGTAGAAGGTCGCGCCCATGAGCGCGAAGAAGTTCAGGCCCAGTGCGGCCGCGGCGGCGGAGAAGGCCGGGTTGCGGAAGAGCGTGACGTCCAGCGCCGGGTGGGTCGAGCGCCGCTGCAGCCAGACGAACAGCGCCAGCAGGCCCAGCCCACCGAGCAGCGGCACCAGCACACCCGGCGAGCTCCAGCCCTCCCCCGAGCCGCCGTGGATGATCCCGTAGACCAGGCCGGCCAGCGCCACGATGGACAGCAGCACGCCGGGGACGTCCAGCCGGCCCGGCGAGGGGTCGCGGGACTCGGGGACGACGAGCAGCGTGGCCACCACCCCGAGGACGGCGACCGGCACGGCGATGAGGAAGATCGCGCCCCACCAGAAGTGCTCGAGCACCGCACCGCTGGCCAGCGGGCCGCCGGCGACGGCCAGCCCCGCGGCGCCGGCCCAGATGCCGATGGCGCGGCCGCGCTCCCCGGGCGGGAAGACGTTGGTGATGACCGCGAGGGTGGCCGGCTGGACCGCCGCGCCACCGATCCCCATCACCGCCCGCCAGACGATCAGCTGCGCGGGGCTGTCGCTGAAGGCGCCGAACACCGACGCGACGGCGTAGATCGACAGGCCGACCAGCAGCACGGTGCGGCGGCCGATCCGGTCCCCCACCACGCCCCAGGAGAACAGCAGGCCGGCGAAGACCAGGATGTAGGCGTCGATCGCCCACTGCAGCTCGCCCTGGCTGGCCCCCAGGTCCCGCTGGAGGGTGGGGATGGCGACGTTGAGCGTCGTGTTGCCCATGATCACCACGAGCAGGCAGACCGTCATCGTGGCCAGCACCCACCAGCGTCGGGCGTAGCCGGGGCGGTCCTCGGCGGGGGACCCGGACGCCGTCCGCTCGGCCGCCGTCACCCCTCGCCGTCCCGGTCCCGGACGGCCGCGCCGGTCCGCCGCTGGGGGTCGGCGAAGTCGGCGAACGCCTCCAGGTTGCGCAGGGACTCCCCCCGCTTCACCCGCCACTCCCACTCCCGGCGGATCGAGGTGCCGAAACCGATCTCGAGCATCGTGTTGAAGGGCTCGTCGGCGTAGCTGAGCACGGCGCCGAGGAGGCGGTCCAGCTCCTCGGGCGTCACCACCGCGTGCGGCAGCCGGCCGGTCAGGTAGACGTCGCCCACCCGGTCGATCGAGTAGGACACGCCGTACATGCGGGCGTTGCGCTGCAGCAGGAAGGTCCACAGCTGCTCGCGGTTCTCGTCGGGCTGCCGGCAGACGAACGCCTCCACCCGCAGCGCGTGCTCCCCGACGACGAGGCCGCAGACCGTCTTGAGCTTCTTCGTGCCGGGCAGGTCGACCAGCCAGCGGCCCGGGGCCGGGTGCTCGAAGACCAGTTCGGCCTCGCGGAGGGTCTGCTCGATGACCGCGTCGAGCGCATCGACGCTCACCGGGCGACCCCGGGGAGGGGCAGCACCGCCCCCAGGGTGCGGGCCGGTCGCAGCACCGGGCCGGCCAGCCGGCCGTGGGCGGCCGCGGCCATCTCCTCGGCGGCGGCGGTGTAGGCGGCGACCAGCGAGTCGACGGTGCGCTCCCAGGAGAAGGAGCCGGCGTGCCGCCGGGCACCGGCCGACAGCAGCTCCCGCCGCGCGAGGACGGCGCGGATCGCGGCGGCGTAGTCGGCCGGGTCGCGGCCCTCGACGAGCACGCCGGACACGCCGTCCCGCACGGCGGTGCGCAGCCCGCCCACGGCGGCGGCCACCACCGGCGTCCCGCACGCCTGGGCCTCCAGCGCCACCAGGCCGAAGGACTCGTTGTGGCTGGGGACGACGGCGACGTCGGCGGCGCGGTAGTGCTGCGCGAGCCGCTCGGCGTGCTGGGGCGGCAGGAAGCGGACCAGGTCGGCGATGCCCAGCTCGGCGGCCAGCTGCTCGAGCTGCTGGGGCGCCTCCAGGCCCGAGCCGCTGGGCGCGCCGATCACGTGCACCTGGAGCCGGTCGCGCAGCGCGGGGTCGTCGCCGAGCATCCGGGCCGCCGCCTCGAGCAGCAGGTCGGGCGCCTTGAGCGGCTGGATGCGGCCGACGAAGAGCAGCACCACGGCGTCCTCAGCGACGCCCAGCTCCCGGCGGGCCGCCGTCCGGTCGCCGGGGGTGAAGCGGTCGAGGTCCACGCCGGGCGGGACGACGAGGGTGCGCCGCGGGTCGGCGCCGTAGTGGTCGACCAGGTCGCGGACCTCGTCGGCGGTGTTGGCGATCAGCCGGTCGGCCTCGGCCACCACCTGCTCCTCACCGATCACCCGGCCCTGCGGCTCGGGCCGGTCACCGGCAGCGAGCGCGGCGTTCTTCACCTTGGCGAGGGTGTGCGCGGTGTGGATGAGCGGCACGCTCCACCGGTCGCGCGCCAGCCACCCCACCTGGCCCGACAGCCAGTAGTGGGAGTGGACGACGTCGAAGTGCCCCGGCTCGTGCTGCGCCTCCTCGCGGAGGACGGCGGCGGTGAACGCGCACAGCTGGCCGGGCAGCTCCTCCTTGCCCAGCCCCTCGAACGGGCCGGCGCTGACGTGCCGCACGGTGACGCCCGGGGTCATCTCGACGACGGGCGGCAGGTCGCTGGAGGTGGCGCGGGTGAAGACGTCGACCTCGATGCCGCGGGCGGCCAGCCGGCGGGAGACCTCGACGACGTAGACGTTCATGCCGCCGGCGTCACCGGCGCCGGGCTGGTCGAGCGGGCTGGTGTGCACCGAGAGCGTCGCCACCCGCCGGGGCGCGGCCGACCGGAGGCGTCGGCGAGCGGCCACGTCCGACCTCCCCGCCTCGGCTCAGGGCGCCGGACGGCACCCGCTCGACTCTCCATCCTGCAACAACGCCAGGATGGGCACATGCCCGACCCCTCCGCCCAGTCTGCATCCGGTTCCCCGCGCCTGCCCGGCGCGGGCCGCACCGCCGTCGTGACCGGCGCCTCCAGCGGCATCGGGGCGGCCACCGCCACGCGACTGGCGGCGGAGGGCTTCGACGTCGTCCTGGGGGCGCGGCGCCTGGACCGGCTGGCCGAGCTGGCCGGCGCGATCGGCGGCCGGGCGCTGCCGCTGGACCTCACCGACCCGGCGTCGGTCGAGGAGTTCGCCGCCGCCCTCGACCGGGTCGACGTGCTGGTCAACAACGCCGGCGGGGCCTTCGACGCCGCGCCGGTCGCCGAGGCCGACCTCGACTCCTGGGAGCGCACCTACGAGGTGAACGTGCTCGGCACCGTGCGGCTGACCAAGGCGCTGCTGCCGAAGCTCATCGCGTCCGGCGCCGGCGACCTGCTGTTCATGGGCTCCACCGCCGGGCTGATCTCCTACGAGGGCGGGGCGTCGTACACCGCCGCCAAGCACGCGGTGCACACCCTCGCCGAGACGCTGCGGCTGGAGCTCTACGACCAGCCGGTCCGGGTCGTGGAGATCGCGCCGGGCATGGTGAAGACCGAGGAGTTCACGCTCAACCGGGTCGGCGACCGGGAGAAGGCGGAGTCGGTCTACCGGGGGGTGCGCGAGCCGCTGGTGGCCGAGGACGTCGCCGACTGCGTCGCGTGGGCGCTCACCCGGCCGCACCACGTCAACGTCGACCTGCTCGTCGTCCGGCCCCGCGCCCAGGCGGCCCAGCACAAGGTGCACCGCGAATAGAAGGACCCCGTCCCCCTCACCGCTCGCGGGCTCGCGGCGAGCCTCTGGACGGGGCCAGCCGGGCCGCCGTCACGGGCGGACGGCGGTGGGCTCCCGCTCCAGGGTCACGCCGAAGCGCTCCCGCACGGTGGCGATGACCTTGTCCGAGAAGGCGAGCAGCTCGCCCGCGGTCGCGCCGTCCGCCGTGGTCAGGGCCAGGCTGTGGCGGGACGACGTCCCGACCCGGCCCTCGCGGAAGCCGCGGCCGAAGCCGGCGTGCTGGACCAGCCAGGCGGCGCTGAGCTTGACCCGGCCGTCGCCGGCGGGCCAGCTCGGGCAGCCCTCCACGGCCTGCTCGGCGGCGACGATCGGGTTGGTGAAGAACGAGCCGGCGCTGCGGCTGTCGGGGTCGGCGGGGTCCCAGACCATGCCCTTGCCGCGGCGCAGCTCCAGCACGGCGGCGCGGACGTCGGCCAGCGGCGCGGTCTCGCCCAGCTGCACGCCCAGCCGCCGGGCCAGCTCGGCGTAACCGATCGGCCGGGACAGCTCGCCCGGCTCCAGCACGAACGCCACGTCGAGGACGACGAACCGCCCGGGCTCGCGCTTGAGCCGGCTGTCGCGGTAGGCGAACCCGCACTCGTCGGGCGTCAGGGTGCGCTCGGCCTTCTCCGCGCGGTCCCACACCCGGACGGCGGTGATGACCTGCGCGACCTCCTGGCCGTAGGCGCCGACGTTCTGGACCGGCGTGGCACCGGTCGACCCCGGGATGCCCGACATCGCCTCCATGCCGGCCAGCCCCTGCTCGACCGTGGCGGCGACCAGGTCGTCCCACGGCTCGCCGGCCTGCACGACCAGCCGCCCGCCGTCCCGCTCGATGCCGCGGGACCGCACGAGGACGACGTCCCCGGGCCAGCCGGCGTCGGGGGCGATGACGTTGGAGCCGCCGCCGAGCAGCAGCATCGGGCGCCCGGCCTCGTCGGCGTCGCGCACGGCGGCGACCAGCTCGTCGGCGTCGGTGACCTCGACCAGCCGCTCCGCCGGGCCACCCACCGCTAGCGTCGTCAGCTCCGCGAGGGGGGCGTTCCGTCGGACCTGCACGGCTCCACGCTAACCGCGACTACCCTTCGGACCGGTGAGCGAGGCAGGAGGCGGGGACCACAAGCGCCGGGCCAGCCTCCCCAAGAAGGCCAACCCGCGCCTGGCTGCGGGCCGGGCGCGCGCCCTGGGCCTGCCCACCCGCGGCACCACCAACGCCAACCGGCTGCGCCGGGTTGACCGTTGGCTGCTGGCCACCCAGCTGCCGCGGCTGCGCGACGCGGCGCGCCCGCTCGTGGTGGACCTCGGCTACGGCGCGTCGGCGGTGACCACGCTGGAGCTGGCCGACCGGCTGGGCCCGGAGGTGCCCGGCCTCGAGGTGGTGGGCCTGGAGATCGACCCGGCGCGTGTGGCCGCGGTCGCCGCCGACCGGGACCCGCCGCGGATCGACTTCCGGCTGGGCGGCTTCGAGCTGGCCGGGCTGCGGCCGGTCCTGGTCCGGGCGTTCAACGTGCTGCGCCAGTACGAGGAGGAGTCTGCGGCGCGCGCCTGGGAGACCATGTGCGCCGCGCTCGGCCCCGGCGGCCTGCTGGTCGAGGGCACCTGCGACGAGTGGGGACGGCGGGCGGTCTGGGTGGCCCTGGACGCCGACGGGCCGCTCACCCTGACCCTCTCGGCGCGCGTGTCCGACCTCGAGCGCCCCTCCGACCTCGCCGAGCGGCTGCCCAAGGCGCTCATCCACCACAACGTCCCGGGGCAGCCGGTGCACGAGTTCCTCCGGGCGTTCGACGCGGCCTGGGCGGTCTCGGCGGGGATGTCCACGTTCGGCCCCCGCCAGCGCTGGACCGCCGCCGTCGAGGCGCTCGCCGGCCAGGGCTGGCCGTTCGTCGGCTCCACCCGCCGGTGGCGGCAGGGCGAGGTCACCGTGCGCTGGTCGGCGGTCGCGCCGGTCTGACCGCGGGCGGTCGGGCACGATGGCCCCCGTGGCGATCGACGAGGCGCTCCGGCAGCGCTGCACCGAGGTCGTCGTCGAGGAGGGTGAGCGCTTCGGCGTCCTGGCCTCGGAGGTCGACGCCGGCCTGACCGCCGCACCGGGTCTGCACGGCCCGGTCCCGTGGGTGCCCGCCTGGACCGTCCGCGACCTGGTCGGCCACCTCGGCGCCGTGCACCGCTGGGCCACCGCGATCGTGCGGGCCGGCACGACCGAGCGCCCGGCCCCTCCGCCGCACCCCCCGGACGAGGGCCTGCTCGACTGGTACGCGGCCGGTCACGGGGAGCTGGTCGCCGCGCTGCGCACCGTCCAGCCCGACTCGCCCGCCTGGCACATGAGCCCCGCCGCCGATCGCATCGCCGCGTCCTGGGTCCGCCGGCAGGCGCACGAGCTGACCGTCCACCGGATGGACCTCGAGGTCGCCGCCGGGGTCCCGGTCACCGCGGTCCACCCGGAGCTGGCCGAGGACGGCGTCGACGAACTGCTGCGCGTCGTCGTCCGGCGCTGGGCCCACACCGAGCCGCTGCGCACGGCGCGGGCCAGGGTCGCCGTCCGGTGCACCGACACCGGCCGCGGCTGGCTGGTCGGCGTCACCGACGGCGCCGTCGAGGTGCAGGACGGACCGGACGGTGACGCCGACGCCCGGCTCGAGGCGCCCGCCGAGGCCCTGCTCCGCCGACTGTGGGGCCGGCCGGCCGAGGTCACCGTGCACGGGGACCCGGCGGCCGAGGCCCTCCTGCGCGGCCGGTGAACCGGCGCGCCACGCCCGAGGTGATCCCCCCGGGCCCCACCCCCGTGGCCGGCGGCGTCGCCGAGCTGCTCGGCGACGCCGACCGGGACGGCTCCTGGGTGCTCCTGGTCGACGGGACGCCGCAGTCGCACGTCGACCTCGACGACCCCTCCCACCTGGAGTTCGAGTACGTTCGGCGGATGGGGCACGTGCTGGACCTGGCCGCCGAGCAGGGCCAGCCGCTCGACGTCGTCCACCTCGGCGGCGGCGCCCTGACCCTCCCCCGCTACGTGGCGGTGACCCGGCCGGGCTCCCGGCAGCGGGTCGTGGAGATCGACCAGCCGCTGACCGACCTGGTGCGCGCCCACCTGCCGCTGCCGCGCGGCGCCCGGATCCGGGTCCGCGCCGCCGACGCCCGCGCGGGGCTGGAGGCGCTGCCCCCGGCGAGCGCGGACGTCGTCGTCAGTGACGTCTTCGCCGGCGCCCGCACGCCCGCCCATCTGACCAGCGTCGAGTACGCCCAGCAGGCGCGCCGGGTGCTGCGGCCCGGGGGTGCGTTCGTCGCCAACGTCGCCGACGGCCCGCCGCTGCGCTTCGCCCGAGCGCAGGTGGCGACGCTGCGCGCGGTGTTCGCGCACGTCTGCCTGCTCGCCGAGCCCGGCACGCTCAAGGGGCGGCGGTTCGGGAACCTGGTGGCGGTCGCCTCCGACGCGGACCTGCCGATCGCCGGACTCGTGCGCCGCTGCGCCGCCGACCCGATGCCCAGCCGGGTGGTCGAGGGCGCCGAGCTCGACCGGTTCGCCGGGCGGGCGCAGCCGGTGCACGACGTCGACGCGGTGGCCTCCCCCGAGCCGCCGGAGGGCGTGTTCAGCCGCTGAGTCCGGCCAGCGCCGCCTCGAACGCCGCCAGCGCCTCGTCGCCGCGCAGCACGAACCGGACCTCCTGCACGTGCTCGACCTCGGTCGCGGTCACCCCGGCGACGGCCTGGACGGCAGCGTCCGCCAGCGGCCACCCGTAGACCCCGGCGGAGATCGCGGGGAAGGCCACCGAGCGCGCCCCGAGCCCGTCGGCGACCCGCAGGCTCTCGCGGTAGCAGGAGCGGAGCACCGCCGAGGAGTCGCGGGTGGCCGACCAGATCGGCCCGGCGGTGTGCACCACCCACCGGGCGAGGAGGCGGCCGGCCGTCGTCGCGACGGCCTGCCCCCTCGGCAGCCGGCCGCCGGGGAGGCGAGCCTTGACCGCGCGGCACTCGGCCAGGATGTCCGGCCCGCCGGCGGCGTGGATCGCGCCGTCCACCCCGCCACCGCCGAGCAGCCCGGGGTTGGCCGCGTTCACGACGACGTCGACGTCGGCCTCGGTGATGTCGCCGGCAACCGCCCGCAGGAGCACGCGACGACCGTAGGGTCGGGCGCATGACCTCGCCTGTCCGCCCGCCGCTGCGCCGCGACACCCGCCACAAGGTGATCGCGGGTGTCTGCTCCGGGATCGCCCGGCGCTACGGGTTGTCCGTCACCGGCCTGCGCCTGGCGTTCGTGCTCTCCTGCATCCTGCCCGGGCCGCAGTTCGTCGCCTACCTGGTGCTGTGGATCGTCATGCCCGCGGACCGGGGCTGACCCCTCACCAGCTGTTGCCGCCCCGGCGCAGTCCACGGACGGCGGGCCGGACGTCGACCAGGTAGACGATCGCCGCGATGATCGCCGGCAGCCCGAGGAAGCTCATCGGGCCCTGCCAGAAGACGACGAGCAGGGCCAGCCCGGTGATCGCCGCCCAGGCCGGCTTGGTCAGCTTCCCCGCCGCGACGTACCCGGCGGCGGGCCGGACGAGGGCGTCGACGAGGGCGTACGCGGTGAGCGCGAGGGCCCCGTAGTACAGCCCGAGGTAGATGACCCCGTCGAAGGACAGCATGCCGGGAGGGTACCCGCCCCCGAGCACGATCCGGAGCCGCGTGCAACCCGGTCACCCGCGAGGGTCGAGGACCCCCGAGACGGCGCAGGGCCCCGGAGCGGTTGCTCCGGGGCCCCGTCAGGGGTGTGACGACTCAGGCGTCGCTCTTGGCGGGGACGTCCGTCGGGTCGGTGCGCTTGGCGGTGCGGGCGCGGGTCACGCGGGCCGAGGTCTTGGCCGGCGTGCTCTTGCGGGCCGCCGAGCTCTTCTTGGCCGGCTTGGCCGGGGCGGGCACCTCGGCGGTCTCCTCGAGCGCGGCCTTGGTCGAGTCGGCAGCCTGGGCGGCCTTCTCCTCGACGGCGTCCACGGCCTTGGCGGTCTTGGCGGCGGTCTTCTGCGCGACCGAGGTCACCTCGTCGGAGGCCTCGGCCACGGCCTCGGCGGTCTCCTCGAGGACGTCCTCGAGGCGGTCCTCGACGGCGTCCACGGCACGCTCGGCGCGGAAGACGATCTTGCGGACGGCGGGCTGGCGGCGCAGCTCCTCGACGACCTTGCCGCCGCGCAGGGCGAGGGTCTCGATGGTGGCGACCGCCTGGGTGCGGGCGGTGCTGACCAGGCCGGAGACGGTGCTCGCGACCGCGTCGGGGCGGACGGCGGAGGCGACCTGCTGAGCGGAGGTGCGGGCCGACTGCACGGCGTCCTTGGCGCGGTTGGCGGCCTCGGTGGCGCGGGTGCGGGCCTCCTTGGCGGCCAGGTCGGCCTGGACCTGGGCCTCGCCGGGCAGGGCCTCGGCCTTGCTGCGGAGGGTGGTGGCGGCGGCGCGGGCCCGCTCGACGGCGAGGTCACCGGCGCCGACGGCGGCGAGCAGGGCGGTCTTCTGCTGGACCACGACGGTCCGGCTGGCCTTCTTGAGGCTCTCGGTGGCGGTCATGCCGACTCCTTCGAGGAAGGGGGGGTGGTCTGGGGAGGGGTGGGTGCGGGGGTCGGGCCGGCGGCGTGCTCGCGGACGTAGGTCTCGTAGAGCTCGAGCAGGACCGCCTTGTGCCGCTCGGACAGCGACGCGTCGGACCGGATGGCCGCCACCGTGTCCGGGTTGCCGGACCGGCGGTCGAGGATCCCGGCCTGCTCGTAGAGCGTCTCGGCCGAGATCTTCAGACCCTTGGCGATGGCGGCCAGGATCTCCGCCGACGGCTTGCGCAGCCCCCGCTCCACCTGGGAGAGGTACGGGTTGCTCACACCGGCGCTGCGGGCGAGCTCGCGCAGGGACACCCGGGCGGCGCTGCGCTGCTCCCGGATGAAGTTGCCGACCTGCGAGCTGGTCGCGGTGACCTTGGACCGCTCGGCGGCCACCGTCTCCGCGACGCTGCCCGCGAGGGCGTCCACCTTCTCTCGGACGGTGGTCACCTGCTCGCGCACGAACTCGCCGGGCGTCTGCACGAACACGACGCTAACCAGCGGTGCTAGCAACTGCAAGCGGCGGGGCTAGCACCGCTGGGTGAGCTGCCTCACACCTGCGGCGTTCGGCTCAACCCCGCAGGACGGCGGCCGAGCGGACCTCGCCGACCACGCCGTCCCCACCGGTCACCGGCGTCAGCGCGAACGGCGCCAGCTGCTCCTGGGGGACACCGAGCCGCCGCAGCCCCGCGCACAGGGCCGGCGTGCGGCCCCGCTCGCCGCCGTCGTCCAGCTTGAGCGCCACCGCGCCGCGGCCGGGCAGCGCGGCCACGTGCACGCCGTCCGCGCCCACCTTCACCAGCAGCCCGTCGACGGCCCGCATCAGCTCGGTGTCGTCCCGGCCGGTGCCGGCGACGAACCAGGGGTGGGCGCGCATGGCGTCGGCGACCGACCGCCCGTGGCTCTCCGGCGGCGCCTCGACCAGCGACGACACCCCGCGAGCCAGGCCGGTGAGGGGCAGCGCGTGCTGCGGGGCGCCGCAGCCGTCGACCACGACCGCCGTCACCGGCGTCCCCGCGGCCTCGCCCAGCCGCGCCTCGATCGCCTGCTGCAGCGGGTGGTCACGCTGCAGGTAGCCCTCGGTCGGCCAGCCGGCCGCGACACAGGCGGCGAGCATCGCCGCGTGCTTGCCCGAGCAGTTCATCGCCAGCCGCTCCGGCGCCCGGCCGGCGGCCAGCCAGGCGGCCCGCGTCGCCTCGTCCGACGGCAGCGCCGGAGGGCAGCCGAGGTCGTCCGGGCCGAGGCCGGCGGCGGCCAGCACCGCGGCGGCGAGCTCGCGGTGGCCGTCCTCACCGGTGTGCGAGCCGGCGCCGATCGCCAGCTCCTCCGCCGACCGGGGCGTCCAGCCCGCGGCGAGCATCGCGGTGGCCTGCACCGGCTTGTTCGCCGAGCGGGGCAGCACCGGCCGGTCGACGTCCCCGGCGGAGAACAGCACCTCCCCGTCCGGGGCGACGACGACCAGCGCGCCCCGGTGCACCGACTCCAGGAACCCGGACCGCCACACCTCGGCCAGCACCGGGTTGTCCGGCCAGGGCACCGGGTGGTGCCGGCTCGTCACCGGCCCTCGTCGGCCAGCAGCGCGGCGACGTCGGCCTCGCCGTTCTGGTACCGCCGGCCGAGCTCAGCGGCCAGTCCGTCCATGACCTGCTGCACGCCGCGGCGGCGCTCCGACAGCGAGCTCTCGGCGGCGGCCAGCGCGCGGGCCGCCGTCTCCAGGTCCGCGTCGCTGAGCTCGGGGACCGCGGACAGGTCGACGCCGGGGGTCAGCGCGTTGACCCACGACTCGTACTCCTCCGGCGCGGCCGGCTGGACCGTCTGGTGCCGGCCCAGGCCGTGGGCCGGGCCGCGGCCCTTCTCGGCCAGGATCTCGGGCAGCAGGTCGACCAGCGACCGGCCGTCGTGCTCGGCGCGGCGCTGGAGCTCGCGGCGGACGATGTCGAGCCGTCCCTGCAGCAGTCGCCGGGTGTAGGAGAGGTTGACCTCCTCCTGCTCGGCCTGGCGGCGCAGCCGGCGGACGTCGGCCATCGGCCGCTGCACGGCGGCCTCGAGGAAGCCGGGGTCGAGGAGCGCGTCGACGGCGGCGCCGCCGGCGGGCGGGGGAACGGGGGTCACGAGAGAGCCTCCACGGTGGTGCGAGTGATGCCGAGGAACGCGCGGGTGTCCCCCGTACTCATCGGCGGGCGCTGGGCGATCCGGGCGAGCCCGGCCGCGCGGGCCACCAGTTGCGCGTTGTCGCGCACCGGTTCGCCGGGCGCGTAGGTGAGCGTGTCCTCCATGCCGACCCGCAGGTGACCGCCGGCCGACAGGGCCGCGAGCATGACCGGCAGCGAGGTGCGACCGACCCCGGTCGCGGCGAACGACGCGCCCGGCGGGAGGTGGGGCAGGCAGGCGGCCAGGGCCTGGGTGTTCCCCGGCATGCCGCCGGGGACGCCCATGACGAGGTCGACGTGCACGTGCCCGCCGTGCGGTGGGCCGTACTTGTCCAGCAGCCGGCTCAGGGTGGCCAGGTGGCCGAGGTCGAACACCTCGTACTCGGGCACGATGCCGCGCTGCTGCATCTGGGTGTGCAGCTCGACGATCAGGTCCCAGGGGTTGCTGAACACGTCGCGGCCGAAGTTGACGGTGCCCAGTGACAGCGACGCGGCGTCGGGCTCGACGTCGAGGACGGCCAGGCGCGCGTCGAACGGGTCGGTCACCGCGCCGCCGGTGGAGATCTGGACGACCAGGTCGGTGGCCTCGCGGACGGCCGTGACCACCTCGCGCACCCGACCCAGCTCCAGCGTCGGCCGGGTCTCGGTGTCGCGGATGTGCAGGTGGATGACCGCGGCGCCGAGCGCCTGGCAGTCGCGCGCGGTGGCCACGACCTCGTCGACGGTCACCGGAAGCGCGGGGACGTCGGCCTTCGCCGACTCCGCCCCGGTGGGGGCGAGCGTGATCAGGGTGCCGGAGCTCACCGGCCGATCGTGGCAGACCGCACGGCCTTGACGCGCTCCCGCGCCGCGGCCCGGGTGTCGTCGACCTCCGCCGGCGCGTCGTCGGGGTCGATCGACGCCCGCGCACCGCCGACGCTCAGCTCGGCGTCCGCCTTCACCGACTGCTTCACCAACGCCAGCGCCACCGCGCCGAGCTCGTGGTGGCGGACGACGGTGCCGGCCCGTCCGACCTCGCGGGTGCCGGCCAGCACGGGGGTGCCCGGGGTCGGCAGCTCCTCGCTGAGCCCGTCGAGGTGCAGCAGCACCAGCCGCCGCGGCGGTCGGCCCAGGTTGTGCACCCGCGCCACGGTCTCCTGGCCGCGGTAGCAGCCCTTGTCCAGGTGGACGGCGCTGGTCAGCCAGCCGGTCTCGTTCGGGATCGTGCGGTGGTCGGTGTCGACGCCGGCCCGGGGACGGCGGGCCTCGACCCGGAGCGCCTCGTAGGCGTCCAGCCCGGCCGGCGTGGCGCCCGCGGCGAGCAGCGCGTCGGCGCGGGCGGTCACCTCGGCGCGGGGCACCAGCAGGTCCACCAGGGGTGCGCCCTCACCGGTCGGCGGCATCCGCCGCACCCAGCCGCCGCCGTCCAGGGCCCGCACCTCGTACGGGCCGGCCGGCACCGGCAGCCCGGCGGCGGCGAGGACGTCGTCCCCGCGCGGCCCGGCCAGCGACAGCAGCGCCCACTCCCCGGTCACCAGGGCGGGCTCCACGCGGAGCATGAAGCGCATCCGGTCGAGGAAGGTGTGCAGCGCCGCGCCGGTGCCCGGCTCGACGTCGGCCCAGGTGGTACCGGCCAGGTCGGCGAGCACGAGGTGGTGCTCCACGTGCCCGTTGGGCGACAGGACCAGCGCCTCGGCGCCGGTCCCGTCGGCGACCTGGTCCAGGTGCTGGCTGGTCAGGCTGTGCAGCCAGCTCAGCCGGTCGGCGCCGGGGACGGCCAGGACGTCGCGGTCGCTGCGGTCGACCAGGCCGGCGCCCTCGGCCAGCGCGCGCTGCTCCCGCAGCGGGTCGCCGTAGTGGGCCGCGACGGACCCGTCCTGCACGGCGACGGCGCCGGGGCGGGACAGCAGGGGGGACGGCGCGGTGCTCATGACTTCTCCTGGTCGGCTCGTTCGCGGCAGGCGCGGCACGTCCCGGAGAGCGCGACGTGCCCCACGTCCAGCTGGAAACCCAGTTCGGCCGCCAGACGTTCCGCCGCGGAGTCCAACAGCGCGGGGTCGGCCGAGGAGATCTCCCCGCAACCCTGGCAGACGACGTGCACGTGCGGGTGCTCGGCCGCGTGGTAGACCGGCGCGCCCTTGCCCAGGTGGGTGTGCCAGACCAGGCCGAGCCGCTCCAGCAGCTCGAGGGTGCGGTAGACGGTGGAGGTGTCGGGGGCGGCACCGTCGGGGCCGGCGTCCTCCCGGAGCCGGGCGCTGATGGCCTCGGGGGTGGCGTGCTCGATCGCGGCGACGGCGGCGAGCACCCGCTGGCGCTGGGTGGTCAACCGCAGGCCGCGCGCCCGCAGGCGTTCGGCCAGCGGCGCGGCGAGCTCCGTGCGGGACGAGTCGGCCACGGGGAGGAGCCTATTCCCGGGCCAGCTCGCGGAGGTCGGCGAGCAGGTCGGCGTAGGCGGCCACGGGCACCCCGTCGACCGAGGCGCCCGGGGAGCCGGTCACCCCGTCGATCCCGCCCGCGGCGGTGGCCGCGTCGAGCACGCCGGCGTCCACCGCCGGGTCCAGCAGAGCCCGCAGCGCCGGCCCGTGCCGGGGGGCCAGCACCGCGAGCGCGGCGACCAGCGCGTAGCAGCCCCAGTTGGACGTGCCGGCGGTCACCAGCGCGTCCACCGGCACCCGGCAGGCGATCCCCGCGCCGTGCGCCACGCAGGCGGCGACCACGTCGGCCGGCACGTTGCCCATGCCGATCTCGTTGCCGCCGTCGCCGACCGCGCCGGTGACCAGCCCCGGCAGGGCGAACGCGGCGTGCAGCGGGGCGGTGGACGACGTGATGTCCACCGCCCGCATCGTCAGCACCCGGCCGTCGACGTTGGGCCCCAGGCGCTCCACGGCCACCAGGTGGGTGAGGTCCAGCCCCGCCACCCGGGCGGTGACCGTGGCCTCGTCGTCCCCCGGCGGGACGACCGTCAGCCGGCCCTGGCCCAGCACGGACAGGCAGGCCGCGGTCACCTCGGCGCACGGCTCGTCGGTGACGACCACCGGCTCGGCGCCGAGCGCGGCCAGCGCCGCGGCGAGGACGGCGGTGCCCACGGGCCCGTCGGTCTCCGCCGCGGGCCGGGGCGCCCAGGCGATGTGGACGCCGGTCACCAGGCCGACCCGGGACCGGGCGCGGCCGGCGTCGGCCAGGGCCGCGGCCAGCCGGGCGAGCTGGCCGGCGACGGACGCGCCGATCCCGCTGACGTCACGCGCGCCGGGCCGCAGCGCCGCCCGCTCGATCGCCGCCAGCCGCGCGGCGCCGGGCGCGTCGGCGACGCTCACCGCACCGGCGGGCGGGCCTCCGCGAGCACCCGTCGCAGCGCGGCCAGGTGCGTCTCGGGGACCGCGTGCTCCCCCCGCGGCTCGAGGAACCCGGCGACCGTGGCGCCGGTGACCGCGGCGAACGCCGACGCCTCCCCGCCCAGCGCGCGGACGACGGGGTACCCGCTCCACGCCGTGCTGCCGGCCAGGTGCGCCATGGCCGCGGCGCTCTCCGCCCGCTCCCCCACGCAGTCGAACGGCTTCTCGGTGGCCCACAGCACGCGGAAGCCCTCGACCAGGGAGAGGTCCTCCAGCGGGTTGCCGCCGAACATCTCGACGGCCTCGGCCGGCTCCAGGAACACCGCGAAGCAGAGGAAGGTGAACAGGCACTTGTCGCAGTGCAGGCACCACTTCTGGGTCGCCGTGCCGCCCTCCCCGAAGCCCATGTGCCGCTGCGTGTAGGAGCGGTTGCAGCTGAGGATGTGCCCGCGCAGGCCGGGCAGCCCGGCCACGGCGGCGACGGTGGCCAGCTCCGACAGCTGCCGGGTGAGGCTGAAGTAGCCGACGCCCACCTCGGCGGCGGCCGCGGCGAAGAACCGCTCGAACTCGTAGGACTTCGAGTACTGGTGGTTGACCCGCGCGCCGTCGACCTCGAGCGTCTCCTCGTCGGCCGACCGCTCGTTGGCGAACACCACCGGGTCGAACCCGCCGAGCACCGCGACCAGCGTGGAGATCGCCGAGTTGATCGCGGTGACCGGCACGTGGCCGTTGAGCCCGCCGGCCGCCGTCCGCTCGGCCAGCAGCGGGTCCAGCCGCCGGCGGACGCCGAGCAGTGGCACCCCCGCGGCGGCCGTGACCTCGCGCTGGGCGTCGGTCGGGTTCACCGCCAGCGCGGTGGCCGGGGTCACGACGACCAGCGCCAGCGCGGAGTCCTTGCCGCCGCCGACGGGCAGCAGCGCGCCGCGGCCCCCGGCGTCGGACGGGACCGGGTCGGCCGACCGCAGCTCGACCTCCCACGCCACCTCGTGCGGGACGGGCAGCCGGTTGACCGCCGCGAACTCGCCCAGCCCGTGGGTGTACGCGGCCTCGGCCACGGCGAACTGGGCCTTGGTGATCGGCCGGCGCACGACGACCCGGCCCGGCGCGCGCAGCTTGTAGTAGCTGGTGCCCATGACCAGGTGGACCAGGTCGAGGGCGGCGTCGAGCCGGGCGGGGTCCGCGCCGGTCAGCAGCGCCGGGTCCAGGGTGAGCCGCTCGGTGAACTCGAACTCGCCCAGCCGATAGGTGAACGCCGCCTCACCCGTGGCGAGGTCCAGGGAGCGGTCGGCCACGACGAAGGCGTCAGACACGCTCTGCTCCGGCGTCGAGGAGGATCTGCTCATAGGTCCGTGCCAACTCCTCGTAGTTGCGGTAGCGGTTGTAGCTGGGGGCGCCGGGCGAGAGCAGCACGACCCCGCCCCGCGGCGCCGTCCGCAGGGCCTCGGCGACCGCCTCGTCGAGGGACGCCGTCTCGGTGACCGGCGCGGCGACCCGGGCCTCGGCCGCCGCCGCGCGGATGTCGGCGGCCAGCCGCGCCCCGGTGTCGGGCACGGTGACCACCCGCACGCTCCCGTCGCGGGCCACCACTGCGCGGGCCAGGTCGGCGTAGTCCAGGCCGCGGTCCTGCCCGCCGGCGAGCAGGGTCACCCGCTGCCCGGCGAACGCCTCCAGGGCGGCGAGCACCGACACCGGGGTGGTGCTCAGCGTGTCGTCGACGAACGTGACGCCGTCCCGGGTGGCGACCGGGGAGAGCCGGTGCGGCAGCGCCCGGAAGTCGGCCACCGCGGCCCGCACGGCGTCGCCGGAGACGGCGAGGTCGACGCCCATCCGCGCGCAGGCGGCGAGCGCCACGTGCAGGTTGGCCACGTTGTGCACGCCCGGCAGGTGCGCCGGTCGGAAGCCGGCCAGCAACTCCGCGGCGACGACGTCGGCCGGGTCGAGGAGCACCGCCGGGTCCAGGTACCGCTCGGCGGTCGCGCGGGCCTGCCCGCCCACGACCACCGTCGCCGGGCCGCAGCCGGCGAACACGTGCAGCTTGTCGCGGTAGTAGGCGTCGACGGAGCGGTGCCAGTCGAGGTGCTCGGGCGCCAGGGAGGTGACCGCGCCGAAGCCGGAGTAGTCGTCGACCGCGGCCGCCTGGTAGCTGGACACCTCGACGACCAGCGACGTCCCGTCGGTGACGACACCGTCCAGCAGGACGTCGAGCAGCGGCGTGCCGATGTTCCCCGCGTGCACCGCGGGCCGCCCGGCCGCGGTGAGGACGGCGGCGGCCAGCGCGCTGGTGGTGCTCTTCCCCTTGGTGCCGGTGACGCAGAGGGTCGGCACCGACCGCGCGCCGAACTCGGCCAGCGCGATCCCGGTGCCCGATGCCATCGTCGTCCGGGCGGCCAGGGCCTGCGCGTCCTCGCGGTAGGGGCTGATACCCGGCGACCGCAGGACGACGTCGCAGGTGCCCAGCGCCGCGACGTCGGTGCCGGCCTCGACGCCGGCCGGCAGGTCGCCGGCGGCGGGGGGGACGGCGTCGACCACGAGGAGGCCCGCGGCGCCGGCCGCCTGCGCGGCGCGGACGGCGGCCCGTCCCTCGCGGCCGTGGCCCCAGACGCCGACCCGGCGCCCGGCGAGCTCGGCGAGCCTCACCGGCTGCCCCGGGGACCGGGCGTGGAGCGGGCAGTCACGGCGCCCACTGTACGGAGCGCGCCACCGCCCGCCGGTGCCCGCGGGAGGTGCCCGGTAGGCTGCGGCACAGGTGCGCCGGGAAGTCTGGTCGGCAGGTCCCGACCCGACCCCTTCCCCTGGAGCCACCCCGTGACGACGCCATCCACCTCCCCCCGGCTCTTCGGCCGCGGCTCCTGGGCCGAGGCGAGCCGGATCGCCTCGGTCCTCCGCAAGGAGACCGTGGGCGGGGCGCTGCTGCTCGGTGCGGCAGCTCTCGCGCTGGTCTGGGCCAACTCCCCCTGGGCGGAGGCCTACGAGGCCCTCCGGGACACCCGGGTCGGCCCGGCGTCGCTGCACCTGGACCTCACCCTCGGCACCTGGGCGGCCGACGGGCTGCTCGCCGTCTTCTTCTTCGTCGCCGGGCTGGAACTCAAGCGCGAGTTCGTGGCCGGTGACCTGCGCGACCCGCGCCGCGCCGCGCTGCCGGTCGCCGCCGCGGTCGGGGGGATGGCCGTACCGGCCCTGTTCTTCGTGCTGTTCAACCTCACCCGGGACGACGGCGCTCTCCGCGGCTGGGCGATCCCCTCGGCCACCGACATCGCCTTCGCCCTCGCCGTCCTCGCGGTGATCAGCACCCACCTGCCCAGCGCGCTCCGGACGTTCCTGCTCACCCTGGCCGTCGTCGACGACCTGCTGGCGATCGTGGTGATCGCGATCTTCTACACCGACGACTTCTCGGTCGCGCCGCTGCTGCTCGCGCTGATTCCGCTGGCCCTGTTCGGCCTCCTCGTCCAGAAGCGGATCCGTTCGTGGTGGCTGCTCCTCCCGCTCGCGGCGGTCACCTGGGTCCTCGTGCACGAGTCCGGGGTGCACGCCACGGTGGCCGGCGTGCTGCTGGCCTTCACCGTGCCGGTGGTGCGCAGCCAGGCGGCCGGCGGGCCAGACGCCGGTCCGGGGATGGCCGAGCACTTCGAGCACCGTTTCCGGCCGCTGTCGGCCGGCGTCGCCGTCCCGGTGTTCGCGTTCTTCTCCGCCGGCGTGGCGGTCGGCGGGGTCTCCGGGCTGGCCGCCTCGGTCACCGACAGCGTCGCCGTGGGCATCACCGTGGGACTCGTCGCGGGCAAGGCGATCGGGATCACCGCGGCGACCTGGCTCGTGGCCCGGTTCACCCGCGCGCAGCTCGACGAGAACCTGGGCTGGCCCGACGTGGTCGGCCTCGCCCTGCTGGGCGGCATCGGCTTCACGGTCTCGCTGCTGATCACCGAGCTCGCCTACGGCCTGGGCTCGCCGACGTACGACCACGCGAAGGTCGGCATCCTCACCGGCACGCTGGCCGCGGCGCTCACCGCCACCGTCGTGCTGCGGCTGCGCAACCGCCGCTACCGGCAGATGTCCGAGGCAGAACGCGTGGACCGTGACGCCGACGGGGTCCCCGACGTCTTCGACGCCGCCCCGGACGATTCCGCCCACAGCTGAGGAAACCGCGTTGCCGACCCCTCGAGAGCGACGTACCGTCGAGGTACACGAGAAGGGAGGTGGTCCGAACTTTGCATGCTTATCGGACTCGTGAGGTGGCTGTCCGCTAGCCGCCGTCCAGATGGGCCGCCCGTTCAGACGACAGTCTGAACGACGGCAGATCGCCCGTCCGTCGTACGGCGGCGAGCGAGAACCGGACAGTCACCCGACCCCCGGGCCGCCGACACTTGTCCAGTCGGCCCGCGTGCAGCTCCCCTGCCAGTGCAGGGTCAGCGCCGCGGAGCAGCCCGGGGGTTGTCCGTTCTCCGGGGGAGGTCCGCGCGTGTTCGCCGGCCGCTCGGTCGAGACGGACGTCTCCCCCGGCACGTGGATCGCCGACGCCGTCCACCCGTTCGCCGAGCACGCGGTCGCCTCGCTCGTCCCGCCGGTCTTCGCCGCCTACGCCCGCGTCTTCCACCCCGCCGTGCGGTACGCCGGGGACGACGACGTCCACGTGCCCTGGGCCGAGGTCGCCGCGGCCAACCGCACGGTGGCCCACCCCGCGATGGAGTGGGGCTCGATCACCGGGTCGATGGACTACTTCGGCGAGGACAACCAGACCCCGCTGTGGGACGACGCCCCGGCACGCGGGCACCTGCCCGAGCGCCTCGCCCGCCACCTGGCCGCGGTCCTGCGCCGGCACACGACCACGCCCGACGACTGCTTCCTCGGCGTCTCGGCCGACTTCGGGTTCCTGCCGGAGGGCACGCCGACGGTCCCGTGCTCCCCGGGTCACCGGCTGCACGCGCTCGTGCGGGGTCCGGTCGAGCTGGCCGCGGCCAACATGGCCGACGAGCCCTGGGAGCAGAGCGCCGGCATCTGGTGGCCGGCCGACCGCGCGTGGCTCGTCGCCACCGACATCGACCTGGTCACCACCTACGTCGGCGGCAGCCGGGCGTGCGTCGACGCCGTCCTGGCCGCCGACGGACTGGAGGCCGCCGAGGTCTCCCCCGCCCAGCGCGTCACCTGGGACGCCGACACGATCAACCCGCTGCCACCCGACCGCGTCTGACCTCAGAGGGCGGCGAGCTCCGCGGCGAGGTCGTCGAGCCCGAGCGACCCCTGCGAGAGCGCGGCCATGTGCCAGGCCTTGCGGTCGAAGGCGTCGCCGCGGGCCTTGCGGGCGGCGTCCCGGCCCTCGAGCCAGGCCCGCTCACCGAGCTTGTAGCTGATCGCCTGGCCGGGCAGGCCCAGGTAGCGGACGAGCTCGCTGTCGAGGAAGGCCGGCGTGGCCCCGCTGTGCTCGCCGAAGAAGGCGCGGCCCAGCTCCGGCGTCCAGGGCCGGCCGCGGTGGTCGGCCAGCACCCCGTCGGCGTCGTCGGGCACCGGCAGGCCCAGGTGCATGCCGATGTCGACCACGACCCGCATGGCGCGCAACTGCTGCGCGTCGAGGAAGCCCAGGCGGGTGCCGGGGTCGGCGAAGTAGCCGAGCTCGTCCATGAGCCGCTCGGCGTAGAGAGCCCAGCCCTCGACGTTCGAGCTCACCGAGCCCAGCGACGTCTGGTAGGTCGACAGCTCCCCGGAGACCAGCGCCCACTGCGCCAGCTGCAGGTGGTGGCCCGGGACGCCCTCGTGGTACCAGATCGAGGTCAGGTCCCACAGCGGGAAGCGCTCCCGGCCCATCGTCGGCAGCCAGGTGCGACCCGGCCGCGAGAAGTCCTGCGCGGGCCGGGTGTAGTAGGGGGCCGCCGCGCTGCCCGGCGGCGCGATCATCGCCTCGACCCGGCGCACCGGCTCGGCCAGGTCGAAGTGCGTGCCGTGCAGGGCCTCGATGGCGTCGTCCATCATCTGCTGCAGCCGCAGCCGGATCGCCTCGACGCCGTCGACGGCGGGGCCGTGCACGTCCAGCCAGCGCATGGCCTCCATGGGCGTGCTCCCGGGCACCACCCGCTCGGCCTCGGTCCGCTGCTCGGCGAGGATCCGCCGGTGCTCGGCCCAGCCCCAGGCGTAGGCCTCCTCCAGCCCGGAGCCCGCGCCGAGATCGGACCCGGTCCAGCGGCGGGCGGCCAGCGCGTAGCGGTCGCGGCCGACGGCGTCCGGCGTCCCCTCTGCCCGCGGACCGTAGCCGTCCCGGAGGAAGTCCCGGACCTCGGCCACCGCCTCGTCGGCCGCGCGCGCCGCGGCCGTCAGGTCGCCGCGCAGCGACTCCGGGCCCCGGGCGGCGAAGATCCCGAAGAACGGCCCGGCCAGCCACTCCCCGAGCTGGTCGACCACGGTGGACACCTGCCGCGGGGCGACGAACAGCCCGCGGCGGGCGCCCTCCTCCAGGGCGGCGCGGAAGCCGCGGTAGGCCTCCGGCACCCGGGCCATGCGCCGGGCGATCACCGCCCAGTCCTCGTCGGAGGCCGCGGGCATGAGCAGGAAGACCTGCCGCATCGAGTGCACCGGGCTGGCCAGGTTCGACAGCGCCCGCAGCCCCTCCCCGGCCTCGTGGGCGGCCAGCTCGGCGCCGAGCCGCTCGCGCAGCAACCGGGCGCAGCGCCGCTCCACCGGGTCGTCGGCGAGCGCCGGGTCCGCGGCGAGCACCCGGTCCAGCTCGGCGAGGGTGTCGCGGGCCAGCCGGGCCTCGGCCTCGAGGCCGGCCGGGCTGGGGTCGGGCAGGCGGTCGTCGCCGGGCCGGGTGCCCAGCGACGTGGCGACGATCGGGTCGAGGTCGCAGACGGCGTCGACGTACCGGTCGGCGACGGCTCTCGGGGTGGCGGGGCCGGCGTCGGTCATCGGATCCGTTCCAGGCGGGCGGACATGGTCGGTGCCAGCGGCGCGTCGGTGCCCGCGCGGTCGATGGCGTACATGAGCGCGCCCTCGACGATGCCGTAGAGCCGGACGGCGCGGGCCACGTCGGGGGCGTCCGGCGTCCGGGCGACGACGTCGCTGGTCAGCTCCCAGCTGGTCGTCGTCCGGGCCCGGCCGACGTAGATCTCCACCAGCCCTTCGGGGCTGGCCACGAGCAGCTCGACGTCGTCCCGGCCGCGCGGCCGCCAGAAGCCGGACTCCCGGTGCTCCGGACCGACGATCTGCCCGTCGTCGGTGAGCCGCCAGGTGCGCGACTCGTAGGCGAGGAACCCGCGCCCGTCGTGGCTGAACCGGATCCACTGGCCGAACCGGTGGTCACCCCCGGCGCCGGCAGCCTGGCCCTCGCCGTGCCACTCACCGAGCAGCGGCAGCACCGCGAGCAGCTCGTCGGAGACCTCCGGCCCCGAGCGGACGTCGACGGTGTCGGGGACCGGCAGCTCGGTCGCGTCGGTCATCGACGCGTCCCCTCGGGCCGGCGGGCGAGCCGGGCGGCGCCGTACCCGCAGCCGAGGGCGGCGAGCGACGCCAGGGTGACGAGGACCCAGGCAGAGACCATGCGCTCCACCGTAGGACCCGCTGGTGACGTGCTGGAACGGCCCCGCCCAGAGGCCCGCCTCGAGCCTGCGAGCGGCGAGGAGGACGGGGTCCTTCGTCAGGCGGTCGCCGGGAGAGCGCCGACGGTCGCGGCCACGACCTCGTCCCACGGCGTCGCGGTCAGCCCGAAGGTCGCCGTGGTGGCCGTGGCGTCGATGACGTACTCCTGGTCGAACTGGTGGCGGACGTCGACGACCTCGCGCATGACCGGGGAGACCAGTCCGATCCCGCGCAGCACCGTCCACGGGATGCGGGAGACGCGCGGGGCAGGCATCCCCAGGGCCGCGGCCAGGTCGGTCAGCGCCTGCCGCTGGGACCGCGGCGGCGCGCTGGGGACGTGCCAGGCGCGGCCGAGCGCGCGCTCGTCGGTGCCGAGGGTCGCCAGCGTGACGGCGACGTCGGGCAGGTAGGCCCAGCTGCGCGGGGCGTCGGGGTCGCCGACCACCCAGGCGCGCCGCCCACGGCGCAGGGCGGGCAGCTGGCGGACCAGGTGGGAGTGCTCCGCCGGCACCTGCGGGCCGACGAAGTCCGCGGCACGGGCCTCGGTGACCCGCACCCGGCCGGCCTCGTGCGCGGCCAGCGCCTCCTCCCACATGCGCCGCCGGACGACGCCCTTGAGGTCCGTGGCGGTCAGCGGGCTGTCGGGGGTCATCGGGCCGGCCGGGCGGCCGTAGACGTAGAGGTTGGCCATCGTGACCAGCACCGCGCCGGTGCGCTCGGCGGCGGTGAGCAGCGCCGTCGCGACCGGCGGCCAGTCGGTGGCCCAGCGGTGGTAGGCGGGGTTCACCGCGTTGTAGAGGGCGTCGGCCCCCTGCGCGGCGGCGGCGAGGGCGTCGGCGTCGGTGGCGTCGACGCGCCGGTGCTCGACCGTGCCGGTGGACGTCCCGCCGCTGCGCGACAGGACCCGGACGCGGTGGCCCCGCGCGGCGAGCAGCTCGGCGGTCGTCGTCCCGACCGGGCCCTTGCCGACGATCACGTGCAGTGCCATGGCGAACTCCTCCTCGATGGATCGAGAGCAGTGCTCTCGGATGCGGTCGACGCTCGCACGGCGACCGTCGCCCGTCAAGAGCAGTGTTCACACTTGCGTGCAGCGATCTCAACCGATCATGATGGGCGCGTGCCGCCCACCGCCCGTGAACGGGTCCGCGCCGAGTTGACCGCCGAGATCACCGACGCCGCGCGGCGACAGCTGGCCGAGGTGGGGGCCGCCGCGCTGTCGCTGCGGGCCGTGGCCCGGGAGCTCGGCATGGCCTCGTCGGCGCTGTACCGCTACTTCCCCAGCCGGGACGACCTGCTGACCCGGCTGATCATCGACGGATACGACGCCCTCGGGGCCGTCGCGGAGGCCGCCGACGACCCGGGCGCCGCACCGCGGGAGCGGTGGCTGGCCGTCTGCCGCGCCGTCCGGGAGTGGGCTCGGGCCCACCCGCACGAGTACGCGCTGCTCTACGGCTCACCGGTGCCCGGCTACGCGGCGCCGCGGGACACCGTGCCCGCGGCCAGTCGCGTCGGCGTCGTCCTCGGGCACGTCCTGGGGGACGCCGCCCGCAGCGGTGCGCTGCCGGAGACGGCCGGGGGCGACCGGGACCCGGCGCTCGTCAGTGACGATGCGATCGCGGTGCTCGGCGGCGAGCACCCGGCGCTCGACGACGCCGTCCGACTGCGGGCACTGCTGGCCTGGAGTGCGCTCTACGGGACGATCAGCTTCGAGCTGTTCGGGCACTTCGTCGGCTCGGTGCAGGACGCCGACCGCTACTTCGACCGGGCGATGGGCGAGCTGGCCGCGCTCGTCGGGCTGGGCCGCGGGTGACCGTCGAGATCCGGCCACCCCTGGTCGCGCGGGTCGTGGCCGGCCTCGTGGCCGTGGCCGGCGTCGTCCTGGTCTTCGCGCCCGGCCTGCTCGACGCCGCACGCTCCGGGGAGTGGGGTCCGGTCCTCCCGCTGGGCGCCTTCATGGTCGTGTGGCTCGCCGTCATCGCGCGGACCGCGGGCATGGTGGTGCGGAGCACCCCCGACGGCCGGCTCGTCGTCCGCAACCAGCTGCGGACGACGACCTACGACCGCGCCCAGATCGAGGACGTGCGCCGGTCCACGAGCGGCTCGCTCTCCCCCACCCAGGGCGCGCTGCAGCTGCTGCTCCGGGACGGGACCGTGCAGACCCTCCAGGTCACCGCCGTCGGCCCGTTCGGCCTCGGCCGGGCACGCGCCGCCGAGCAGCAGCAGGTCCTGCGCCGCTGGCTCGCGGGCCCGTAGGCCGGGGGGACGACGATGCCGTTCACCGGCAGCCATCCCGCGGCGGTGCTGCCGTTCCTGCGGACGCCCCTGCCACCGTCGGCCCTGGTCGTCGGCAGCCTGGCGCCGGACCTGCCGTTCTACCTGCCGGTCCCGTTCCCCTGGGCCACCCACACGGCGCTCGCCATCTTCACCGTCGACGTGCTGCTCGGCGGCCTGGTCTGGGCGCTGTGGCACGCCCTGCTGGTGGCCCCGGCGCTCGCCGTCGCGCCGACCGCGCTGCGCGCGAGGCTGACCGGCGTCCGGCCGGGTCTGCGACGGCGCCTGGCCACGGCGCCGGCCGTCGCGTGGACGCTGCTGGCGCTCGCCGTCGGCGCAGGTACCCACGTGCTCTGGGACGAGTTCACCCACCCGCGGCGCTGGGGCACCGACCACCTGCCGGCGCTGTCCGCCCAGTGGGGGCTGCTGCCGGGATACCGCTGGCTGCAGTACGCCAGCGGGCTCGTCGGCGCCCTCGTGCTGCTGGCCTGGGCGCTGCGGTGGTGGCGCCGCACCCCCGCGCGCCCCCTCCCACCCGCGGCCGGCGCCTCCTGGCCCTGGGTACTGCTGACAGCCGTCGGCGGGGGCGTGGGCGGGGTCGCCGCGCTGACCTCCCCGAGCATCGGGGCGGCGGCGTTCGCGGGTGCGACCCGGGGCGGCGGAGCCGTGCTCGCCGTCGCCGTCGTCCTGGCCCTCGGGTGGCACGGCCGCCATCGGCGGTGAGGCGGCTCCGCATGGCAGGCTGGAGTGCCGCGGCACGAGTCGAGCGCGTGGGGGAGGGCGGCCTCATCGAGAACCAGCGGACGGAAGCGGACGACGTTCCGACCCGCCTGTCGGTGGAGGCGCAGCTGTCCCGCACGGTGGCGCGCTACGAGCGCGTGCTGGCCAACGTCGCCGACGGCATCTACGGCCTGGACGCAGCCGGCCGGGTCGAGTTCGTCAACCCCGCCGCCGTGCGGATGACCGGTCGCTCCGCCGAGGAGCAGCTGGGCCTGGACCAGCACGAGCTCCTGCACGGCGTCCGCCCCGACGGCAGCCCGTACCCCAAGGAGGAGTGCCCGGTGTGGCAGGCGCTCCGCACCGGTCGGACCGTCGCCACCGACCACGAGGTCTTCTGGCACCGCGACGGCAGGCCGGTGCCAGTGGGGTTGATCGTCGCCCCCATGCTGGAGGACGGCACGGTCACCGGCGTCGTCGTCTCCTTCCGGGACCTCACCGAGCACCTCGCCGCGCAGCGGCAAGCGGCCGACCTGCAGTACCTCGGTGAGCGGGCCGCGGCCCAGCGGGCGCTGTCGGACCGGCTGCAGCAGGCCCTGCTCACGCCACCGCCGGAGCCGGACCACCTGCACATCGCCGTGCGCTACCGCCCCGCCGCGCACGAGGCGCAGGTCGGCGGCGACTGGTACGACGCGTTCCTGCAGCCCGACGGCGCGACCACGCTGGTCATCGGGGACGTCGTCGGCCACGACAGCGACGCCGCGGCGGCGATGGGCCAGCTACGCGGACTGCTGCGCGCGCTGGCCTACGACAACGAGGAGCCGCCGTCGGCGACCCTGACCCGCGCCGAGCGCGCGGCCCGGGGGCTGGCGGTCAGCAGCATGGCGACCGTCGTGCTCGCGCGGGTCGAGCGCCGTCCGGACGTCCCGGTGGCCGGCACTCGCGTGCTCCGATGGAGCAACGCCGGGCACCCACCACCGCTCGTGCTGGCACCTGACGGCACGACGACGCTGCTGGAGACCCGGCCGGACCTCATGCTCGGCGTCGACCCCGAGGCCCCGCGCACCGACCACACCGTCGAGCTCGACGACGGGCAGACCCTGCTGCTGTTCACCGACGGCCTGGTCGAGCGCCGGGACACCGACCTCGACGAGGGGCTGAACGCCCTGCGCGTGGCCCTGCGCGACCTGGGCGAGGTGCCGCTCGAGGAGCTGTGCGACACGCTGCTGGCCCGGATGGTGCCGGTGGACGGCGCGGACGACGTCGCGCTCGTCGCCGTCCGCACCTACCCCGAGGACCGGCCGCGCCCGCCCGAGGCCGGGCCGAACCGGCTGCCGCCCGGGATCTCCTGAGAACGCGACAGCGCCCGCCCCGGCGGGTGCCGGAGCGGGCGCTGTCGACCCGGAACGGGTTCTCAGTCGATCGCGACCGTGGTCTCGTTCAGGCCCACGTCCGCGGTGAGGACGCGCTCACCCTTGCCGACCGGCGCGAGCGAGCGGAGCTTCCACTCGCCGGGAGCGGCGAAGAACCGGAACTCGCCCTCGGGACTGGTGACGACCTCGGCGGTGAACTCGTCGGTGGAGTCGAGCAGCCGCACGTAGGCGCCGGCGACCGGTGCGCCGTCGTGCCACACCGAGCCCTGGATGACCGTCTGGGTCGCCAGGTCCACGCCCGCCAGGGCAGTGCCCTGCTTGGGAGCGCCGCACATGCTCAGGCCCCCTTCTCGATCGGGACGCCGACGAGGGAGCCGTACTCGGTCCAGGAGCCGTCGTAGTTCTTGACGTTCTGGTGGCCGAGCAGCTCGCGCAGCACGAACCAGGTGTGGCTGGAGCGCTCGCCGATCCGGCAGTAGGCGATGGTGTCCTTGCTGGTGTCGAGGCCGGCGTCGGCGTAGAGCTTGGCCAGCTCCTCGTCGCTCTTGAAGGTGCCGTCCTCGTTGGCCGCCTTGCTCCACGGCACGTTCACGGCGCTGGGGATGTGGCCCGGACGCTGCGCGCCCTCCTGCGGGAGGTGGGCCGGGGCGACCAGCTTGCCGGCGAACTCGTCGGGCGAGCGGACGTCGACCAGGTTCTTCTGGCCGATCGCGGCGACGACCTCGTCGCGGAACGCGCGGATGGAGGTGTCGGGCTCCTGGGCCCGGTACTGGGTGGCCGGCCGCGAGACGGCGTCGGTGGACAGCGGGCGGCTGTCGAGCTCCCACTTCTTGCGGCCGCCGTCGATCAGCTTGACGTCCTGGTGCCCGTACAGCTTGAAGTACCAGTACGCGTAGGCGGCGAACCAGTTGTTGTTGCCGCCGTAGAGGACGACGGTGTCGTCGTTGCTGATCCCGCGCTCGGACAGCAGCTGCTCGAACTGCTCCTTGCTGACGAAGTCACGGCGCAGCGGGTCCTGGAGGTCGGTCTTCCAGTCCAGCTTCACCGCGCCCTCGATGTGGCCCTTGTCGTAGGCGCTGGTGTCCTCGTCGACCTCGACGAAGACGGTGCCGGACTGGCCGAGGTGCTCCTGCGCCCAGTCGGCGGAGACGAGCACGTCGTTGCGGCTCATGGGGGTGTTCCTCCCTGTGCGGTCGGTGTGCGGTCAGGCAGTGCGCGCCGGGAGGACCCGGCGGACGGACAGGTACAGCTCGCAGCCGAGGCAGAAGCCGGTGGCCGCGTTGAGCAGGGCCGCGACCAGCGCGAGGCCGGTCGCGACGGCGCCGACGAACGGCGCCCCGAGCAGGTAGCCCGCCGCGCCCACGACGGCGAAGACCAGGCCGACGAGCTGGGCGAACCGGGGCGGTGCCTCCGGCTCCCGCTCGCGGACCGGGCCCAGCCGCGGCGCGACGAGGAGGCGGAACAGCACCCCGTAGGGCGCGTACCGCAGGCCGGCGAACGCGCCGACGGCGAAGACGGCGGCCTGGGCGGCCACCAGCCATCCCCCGGCGGTCAGCAGGGCGACGGCGAGGACGGCGCTGGTGACCCACGCGGCGAAGCGCGGACCCCGGACGTCGACGAGTCGCTGGGTCGGATCGGGAGCAGCAGGCATGGCAGAAGGGCTTCCGGACGGCGGTCAGGGCACGTCTGGACGAGGCGGGCTCGCCCTCAGGCGCCCGGACACAGGCAGCTGCCGAGGCGGCACAGGTCCACTGTGCGCCGGGAGGTCAGCAGGATGCCCACGGCCGCAGGGTAACGGATCACGCGTCCCGCCCGTCCCGGGCACCGGCCGGCGCAGCGCAGTGGGCGTCGACGAGCGCGGTGAGCTCCGCCGGGCGGGGAGCCCCGCTGCTGCGGCCGATGAGCGCACCGTCGCGGCCGACGTAGAGCAGCGTGGGCGTCCGGCGGACGTCGAGCGCGCGGACCGCGTCGAGGTGGCTCTCGGCGTCCACGTCGACGTACGCGAGCCCCGGCCGGGTGGCCCGCAGCTGCTGCAGCCGGGCGCGGGTGGCCCGGCACGGCCCGCAGAACGCCGTGGAGAACTGGACGACGGTCAGGTCGGCGTCGCCGGGCCGCACGCCCAGCTCCTCGAGGACCGACGCCACCGGCGACCGTTCCCCGTCCCCGGCTCCGCGCACCGTGCCGTTCCTCCTCCGGGTCCACCAGGCGGCCGCAGCGGTCAGCGCCAGCGCGACGGCCAGCACGACCGCTCCGGTTGCACTCACGCCCCGGCCAACCCGACCGGTCCCCGGGGGATTCCCGGGGTCAGCCCCGCAGCACGGTGTCGGTGGCCGCCACGGCGACGTCGACGCCGTCGTCGGCCGGGGCGACGCCGGTCAGCTGCAACCCGAACGGCAGCTCGGGCACCGGGTAGCGCAGGTCCAGCAGGTCGCTGGCCTGGTCCACGAGGACGGCCGGGAGGTCGACACCGGCGCCGGAGGCCTCCGAGACGTCGACGACCAGGTCGTTCCCGTCCAGGCTCAGCGTGCCGACGGCGGTCAGCGGCACGGTCAGACCGGCCAGCTCCACGGTCCGCTCGACGCGCAGCCCGTCGCCCTCGCGGGTGAGCGTGGTGCCCGGGCCCAGCTGCTGCGACAGCAGCGCGTAGGACAGCGTCGCCGTCCCGTCGACCCGGTCGACCGGCACCTCCTGCACCGACCCGGACAGCACGTCGGACAGCGGGACGTGCACGCCCCGCAGCGAGACGTCGGCCCGCGTGCCCTCCGGCTGCGCCAGGTCGGCCGCGGTCAGCGCGATGCGCACGTCCTCGTAGGTGCCGCTCACCGCCTGGGTGAGGAACGGGAACCCGCCGATCTCGACCTCCGGCTGCCCGGCGAGGCCGCCGCGCTCGGCGATGGCCTGGCCGACCCGGTCCTCGGCGATCCCGACGCCGACCCGGTCCGCGACGACGGCCAGCCCGACCAGCAGCAGGAGCACCACCAGCAGGGCGCGCATCAGAACGCGTCCTGCAGGACGAGGGAGAACGCGACGGGTGCGCAGGCCGCGAACGGCAGCACCACCTGCAGGAGCAGCGCCGCCCACACCCGCCGCGGCGCCTCGGCGGTCACGTACTGCGCGGCCAGCGCGACCAGCGCGGCGACGCCCGCGAGACCGAGCCCGAAGGTGAGGACGGCGAGCACCTGGAACAGGTCCGTGGAGCCGTGCCGGACCAGCGCCAGCACCGCGCCGGCGAGCACCGAGACCACCAGGCCGGGCACCCCCCGCGGCACGCCGTCGGCGACCCGCGGCCGCGGCAGCACCACGTCGACGAGGTGCCCGACGACCAGCGTGGTGCCGGCGACCAGCAGGGCCGTCGTCGCCACGCGGCCCTCGTCGCCGTTCCCGGGCAGGAGCAGCAGCACGGCCAGCGCCGAGACCGCGCAGACCAGCAGGACCACGCCGGCCAGCGAGCCGACGACGTCGCGGCGCGGCGCCGGGCGGAACATCTGGTGCAGCACGGCCGCGAGGAAGCCAAGCCCGGGCACCGCCAGCAGCGACCCGAGCTCCGGCCGCTCCGGGACGACGAGCAGCACGTCCGCCCCGGCGGCCGCGGCGACCCCGAGCAGCGGCGCGCCGACCCGCCCGGCGATGCCGGTGGCCGGCTTCCACGCCGCCACGAGGGCCAGCTGGAGCGCGGCGACGGCGGCCACCCGCCCGGGCTCACCCGCGACCTCGGCGGGCACCACGAGCAGCGCGGTGGCGAGGGCCGCCAGGGCGGCCGCGGGCAGGTGGCGCCCGCGGGTCCACGCCCCGGTCCCGAGTGCGGCCGCTGTCACGGGTTGATCGTCGCAGACGCCCAGCGGCCGATCCGCTCGACGAGCGGGCCGGCGGCGCCGTTCTCGGCGTGTCCGAACCCCGGCACCACCCACGCGGTGGCCGCCGGGACGACGACCCCCGACAGCCGGACGCCGTCGTCCGTGTGCACCGTCACTGATCGCAGTTCGGACACGACGGAGGGCTTCGGCAACACGTCGGTTATCCTGCTGTCTCTCGACAGTGCCGTCGTGGGCCCCCGGGCGGATCCCCGTCCCCGGCTCCCCTGAGGAGACGACATGCGACTCGTGCTCATGACCGCGGCCCGTCAGGCCACGACCGAGGTGCTGCCCGCCCTCGGGCTGCTGGGCCACCAGGTCCGCGTGGTGGCGCCCGAGCTGTCCAGCCTGCTCGACGGCGACTCCGGTGACGTCGTCCTCGTCGACGCCCGCCACGACCTGATCGGCGCCCGCACGCTGTGCGGGCTGCTGTCCTCCACGGGTGTCGCCTCCGCGCTGGTCGCCGTGCTCTCCGAGGGCGGCCTCGTGGCGCTCTCCGCCGACTGGGGCATCGACGACGTCCTGCTCGACACCGCCGGCCCGGCCGAGGTCGACGCGCGGCTGAAGTGGGCCACCGCCCGGCGCATGGCCGCTGCCACGCCGGTCGACGGCGGCGACAGCGGCGTGACCACCGCCGGCGAGCTGGTCATCGACGAGCACAGCTACTCGGCCAAGCTCCGCGGCCGTCCGCTCGACCTCACCTACAAGGAGTTCGAGCTGCTCAAGTACCTGGCCCAGCACCCCGGCCGGGTCTTCTCCCGCGCGCAGCTGCTGCAGGAGATCTGGGGCTACGACTACTTCGGTGGCACCCGCACCGTCGACGTCCACGTGCGCCGGCTGCGGGCCAAGCTCGGCACCGAGCACGAGGCGCTGATCGGCACCGTGCGCAACGTCGGCTACAAGCTCGACCAGCAGGTCGCCGACGCCACCGCCGCGGCCGCCCGCAGCGAGGCCGACGCCGCCTCCGACGCCGAGCTGGTCTGAGGCCCCCCTGTCCTCCTCCGCCGCCCGGGACGTCGCGCGCCTCGACCCGGCCGACGTCGCCGCGGTGCTCGCGCTGCTGCGCACCGCGACGGCGACCGACGGCGTCCGCCCGCTCTCCGAGGAGGCCGAGCTGCGGCTGCAGCACGGCGGTCCGGACGGCGGCCGGGACGTGCTGGTCGAGGGGTCGGACGGCACCCTGACCGGCTACGCGCGGTTCGAGGGCGGCGGCACCGGGGACGCCGAGGCCGAGCTGGTCGTCGCCCCGGCCGCCCGACGGCAGGGGGTCGGCCGCACCCTGCTGACCCGGCTCGAGGAGCTCGCCGGCGACCGCCCCCTCCGGGTGTGGGCGCACGGCGACCTGCCCGGGTCGGCCGAGCTGGCCGCGCGGCGTGGTTACACCCGGGCGCGCGTGCTGCTCCAGATGCGCCGCGACCTGGCCGGGGTCGACCCCGAGCCGCGCCGGCCCCTCCCCGAGGGCGTGACGGTACGACCCTTCCGGCCCGGCCGGGACGAGCAGGCCTGGCTGGCCGTCAACGCCCGCGCCTTCGCCACCCACCCCGAGCAGGGCAGCTGGACCCTCGCCGACCTGCAGCTGCGCGAGGCCGAGCCGTGGTTCGACCCGGCCGGCTTCTTCCTGGCCTGGCGCGGCGAACCGGACGGCGGCGGCACGCTGCTCGGCTCGCACTGGACCAAGGTGCACCCGCCCGGCGACGAGGGGCCGGAGGCGGTGGGCGAGGTCTACGTCCTCGGCATCGACCCCGCCGCCCAGGGCACCGGACTGGGCCGCGCCCTCACCGACATCGGGCTGGCGCACCTGCGCGCCCTCGGCCTGGGGCAGGTCCTGCTCTACGTCGAGGAGGACAACACCGCCGCGGTGACCCTCTACGAGCGCAGCGGCTTCACCCGGCACGCCGTCGACGTCTCGTGGCGGCGGGCCGTCTAGTACCGGACGATCGCGTCCGCAACGGGGCCACGGCCTCGTTCACCTGATGGCCGTGACCTGGTTCTCACCCGGTCGGGAAACGCTTCGCCGTCGTTCACCGGTCGTTCACCGAGTGACCCGGATGCGTCTACTTGGGCTGCCTAGCTTCGCCTTCGTTGGTTCTTCGCTGCCCGGCATCGAGGTCCGGGCACACCAGTCGAAAGGCACTGAGTTGAAGCTCAGCACCAGGTCGCGCGCCGTCGCTCTCTCCACGGCGCTGGCCGGCACCCTCGCGCTCACCGCGTGCGGCGCCTCCAACGAGCAGAACGCCGGAGGCGGCAGCGACAGCACCGGCGGCGCCGCGGCGGCGGAGCTCAGCGGCGACCTCGTCGGCGCCGGCGCCAGCAGCCAGCAGGCCGCGATGCAGGCCTGGCAGGCGGGGTTCAACTCGCAGCAGCCTGGCATCAACTTCAGCTACGACCCGGTGGGCTCCGGCGGTGGCCGTGAGCAGTTCATCGCCGGCGGCACCGACTTCGCCGGCTCGGACGCGGCCCTGGACGACGAGGAGCTCGCCTCCGCGCAGGAGCGTTGCGCCGGCGGCGAGGTCTTCGAGCTGCCCAACTACATCTCGCCGATCGCGGTCATCTACAACCTCGAGGGCGTCGACGAGCTCAACCTCTCGCCGGCCACTCTCGCCGGGATCTTCACCGGCGCCATCACGAACTGGAACGACCCGGCGATCGCCGCCGACAACCCCGACGCCACGCTGCCGGACCAGGCGATCACGCCCGTCCACCGCGCCGACGACTCGGGCACGACGGACAACTTCACCGACTACCTGTTCCAGACGGCCGGGGACGTGTGGACCTCGGAGCCCGACGGCGAGTGGCCGCTGCCCGGCGGTGAGGCCGCGAACGGCACCTCCGGCGTCGTGGCCGCCGTCCAGGCCGGCGCCGGCGCCATCGGCTACGCCGACGCCAGCCAGGCCGGCGAGCTCGGCATCGCGAACGTGGCCGTCGGCAGCGAGTTCGTCGCCCCGACCCCGGAGGCCGCCGCTGCGGTCGTCGAGAACTCCCCCGCCGTCGAGGGCCGCGGTCAGTACGACTTCGCCATCGAGGTCAACCGGCAGACCGAGGGCTCGGGCGAGTACCCGATCGTGCTGGTCAGCTACCACGTCGGCTGCATCCAGTACGACGACCAGGCGAAGGCCGACGCGGTCAAGGCCTTCATGGGGTACGTCATCAGCGAGGAGGGCCAGCAGGCCGCAGCCGAGTCCGCGGGCAGCGCCCCGATCTCGGACGCCCTGCGCGACCAGGCCCAGTCCGCTGTCGACGCGATCACCGCGGGCTGACCGACCCACCTGGACCGTGGCCCGGGGCGTCCTCCGACGCCCCGGGCCACACCCCCGCCCGGGAGCGGGCGGACCCGACACCGACCGAGACGAACCCACGGAGCAAGGGTGACCGCCACCAGGACCCCGTCCGAGCCCACGACCAAGCGGCCGGTACGCCGCCCTGGTGACCGGATCTTCGCCGCCAGCGCGACCGGTTCCGGCATCCTCATCCTGCTGGTCCTCGCCGGGGTCGCCGCCTTCCTGATCGCCGAGGCGCTCCCGGCGTTCACCGCCCCCGCCGAGGACATCCCCGGCGGCGAGGGCCTGGGCAGCTACATCGCGCCACTCCTCTTCGGCACGCTGATCGCCGCGGTGATCGCCCTGGTGGTGGCCACGCCCCTCGCCGTGGCGATCGCCCTGTTCATCACGTACTACGCGCCCCGACGCATCGCCCAGGGCCTCGGCTACGTCGTCGACCTGCTGGCCGCCATCCCCAGCGTCGTCTACGGCTTCTGGGGCATCGCCGCGCTGGCGCCGGCCCTGGTGCCCTTCTACGCCTGGGCCGCGGACAACCTGGGCTTCATCCCGCTCTTCGCCGGGCCCGCCTCCGCGACCGGCCGCACCATGCTCACCGCCGGGCTCGTGCTCGCGGTCATGATCCTGCCGATCATCTCGGCGATCTCCCGCGAGGTGTTCAGCCAGGCGCCGGCCCTGCACCGGGAGGCCGCCCTGGCCCTGGGCGCCACCCGCTGGGAGATGATCCGGATGGCGGTGCTGCCCTACGGCAAGTCCGGCGTCATCGGCGGCTCGATGCTGGGCCTCGGGCGCGCCCTCGGCGAGACGCTCGCCGTCGCCATCGTGCTCTCCGGGTCCGGCGGGATCACGTTCAACCTGATCTCCAGCAGCAACCCGTCCACGATCGCGGCCAACATCGCCCTGCAGTTCCCCGAGTCCACCGGCATCGCCATCAACACGCTGATCGCCAGTGGCCTGGCCCTGTTCGTGATCACCCTGGCGGTCAACATGTTCGCCCGCTGGATCGTCGAGCGGCGCGCCGACTTCTCCGGAGCCAACTGATGACCACCGACACCCGCTCCGCGCCCACGAGCCTCCCGCCCACCGAGGGGCCCGTGCGCCGCAGCCGGCAACTGCCCCGCTTTGCGGCGCTGGGGCTCTACGTCCTGGGCCTCGCCGTCGGCGCCGTCCTCTCGGCGCTCACCGGCTTCAGCATCGCCCTGACGGTCATCTACGGCGCCGCCCTGGGCACGCTGCTGGTCTGGCTGGTCTCCCGCCAGGTGGAGGGACGGCGCAAGGGGACCGACCGGCTGGTCACCGCCCTGGTGACCACGGCCTTCGCCATCGCGATGATCCCGCTGGTGTCCCTGGTGTGGACCGTGCTCGAGAACGGCCTCAAGCGATTCGACGCCGAGTTCTTCAACTCCTCGATGCTCGGGATCGTCGGTGAGGGCGGCGGCGCGTACCACGCCATCCTCGGCACCGTCATCATCACGCTGCTGACCGCCGTGATCTCCGTGCCGATCGGTCTACTGACCGCCATCTACCTCGTCGAGTACGGCACCGGCCGGCTCAAGCGGGCCATCACGTTCTTCGTCGACGTCATGACCGGCATCCCGTCGATCGTGGCCGGGCTGTTCGCCTACGCCCTCTTCGCGCTGTTCTTCGGTCCCGGCATCCGGCTGGGGGTCATGGGTGCCGTTGCGCTGTCGGTGCTCATGATCCCGGTCGTCGTCCGGTCCTCGGAGGAGGTCCTCAAGCTCGTCCCCAACGAGCTGCGCGAGGCCAGCTACGCGCTCGGCGTCCCGAAGTGGCGGACGGTCGTCAAGGTCGTGCTCCCCACGGCCATCGCCGGCCTGGGCACCGGCATCACCCTCGCCGTGGCCCGCGTGATCGGCGAGACCGCACCGCTCCTGGTGACGGTCGGCATCATCAACGGCACCAACCTCAACCCGTTCGACGGCCGCATGGCGACCCTGCCGGTGTTCGCCTACTACCAGCTGACCCAGCCCGGCTTCCCGCCGGAGTTCGCCATCGAGCGCGCGTGGACAGCGGCCCTGGTCCTCATCATCCTGGTGATGGCGCTCAACGTCGTCGCCCGCCTGATCACCCGATTCTTCGCCCCCAAGACCGGTCGCTGACCGGGTTCGTCCAGGAGGACACGCACGTGGCCAAGCGCATCGAGGTCTCCGACCTCAACATCTACTACGGCAACTTCCTCGCCGTGCAGGACGTCAACGTCTCCATCGAACCCCGGAACATCACCGCGCTGATCGGTCCCTCCGGCTGCGGGAAGTCGACCTTCCTGCGGTCGATCAACCGGATGCACGAGGTCATCCCGGGCGCCCGGGTCGAGGGCAAGGTCGTCATGGACGGCCAGGACCTCTACGGCGCCGACGTCGACCCGGTGAACGTGCGTCGGTCGATCGGCATGGTCTTCCAGCGGCCCAACCCGTTCCCGACGATGTCGATCTACGACAACGTCGTGGCCGGCAACCGGCTCAACAGCAAGCGCATGAAGAAGTCCGAGACCGACGACCTGGTCGAGAAGTCGCTGCGCGGCGCCAACCTCTGGAACGAGGTGAAGGACCGGCTGGACCGCCCGGGCTCGGGCCTGTCCGGTGGCCAGCAGCAGCGGCTGTGCATCGCCCGCGCGATCGCCGTCGAGCCCGAGGTCCTGCTGATGGACGAGCCCTGCTCGGCCCTGGACCCGATCTCCACGCTGGCGATCGAGGACCTGATGACGGAGCTCAAGGAGCGCTTCACCATCGTCATCGTCACGCACAACATGCAGCAGGCCGCGCGGGTGAGCTCCTACACGGGGTTCTTCAACCTCAACGGCGTGGGCCAGCCGGGCCGGCTCATCGAGTTCAACCCGACCGAGAAGATCTTCAGCAACCCGGACCAGAAGGCCACCGAGGACTACATCTCCGGCCGCTTCGGGTGAGCTGCCTGCGCTGACAGAGGGGGTCGCCGCGTTCTCCGCGGCGGCCCCCTCTCGCGTTCTCAGCAGGTGACCGGGGACTCGCTCGCGGCGGGTTCGGTGGCGGGCGCGGCGAGGGTGTCGTTGCTCGGCTGCGCCTCGGCGGCCTCCGGCTGCGGCGGCGCCGGGACCTCGACGGGGACGACGTTCGAGAAGCCGGGCCCCAGCACGAGCTGCACGCCGTCGCCGATGGTGTCGCTGGCCTGCAGCACCGACCCGGGGACGGCGGCCGCGACCGTGCGCGCCCGCTCCTCGGCACCGGGGCCGAACCGGATGAGGGTCTCGTTGACCGTGCCCGGCTCGTTGCCCACCTGGCCGACGCCGAAGCCCTGGGCCAGCAGCTGGTCGGCGACCGTGGCGGCCAGCCCGCTGGTACCGGTGCCGTTCAGCACGTCGACGGTGATCCCGGCGGGCGCCACCGTCAGCGGCTGCGGCGCCGGCGCAGCGTCGGGCTGCTCCCCCTCGGCGGTCGGCGCCGCGGACGCAACGGCCTCGGGCGCGGGCGCGGCCTCGGGGGCGTCGTCGGCCGCCTGCTGCGCGAGGACCTCCTCCGGCAGCCGTCCCTCGTCGATGACCTCGTCGAACAGCGAGCGGGTGCCGTCGGCGTCGAGCACCACCAGGGCCTGGTCGGTGCCCGCCGGGACGTACCCGACCTGGGACACCGGCAGGCCGGTGCGCTGCACCGCGTCGCCGGACAGGTCGCCCAGGGTGCCGGCCAGCGTGCGCAGGTCGCCGAGGGTGGTCCCCTCGTCGACGGTCAGGGCGTCGGACGCGCGGCTGAGGAACTGCGTGAGGGTCACCGGGTTGCCGAGGGTGCCCCACGACATCGCCGTCCGCAGGGTGGAGGTGAGCAGCACCTGGGCGCGCTCGGCCACCGCGGCCCCGGTGACGTCGGACCCGGCGTCCCCGGCGGTGAGGAAGCCGGTGGCCTGCTCGCCGGAGAGCTCGCTGGTGCCGGCCGTGAGCGGACGGGCCGAGGCGGCCACGGCGTCGGTCACCGTGGGCAGGCACAGGCCGACCCCACCGAGGGCGTCGACCATGCCGGGCAGGCGGGTGAGGTCGACGCCGAGGTAGTGGTCGATCCGCAGTCCGGTCACCTGCTGGACGGCGCGGACCATGCAGGCCGGCCCCCCGTCGAGCAGCGAGGAGGCGAACGCCTCGGTGGTCGGCTCGCGCAGCTCACCGTCGGTGCCGACGCAGGCGGGCGTGTCGACGAGGGCGGTCGGCGGGACGCTGACCAGGACCGCGCGCTGCTCGTCGGCGGTCACGTGCACGAGCAGGCTGGCGACGGCGGCCGGGCCCTCCGCACCGGGCAGGCCGGTGCCGGTGACCAGGTAGGTGGCCGCACCCTCCTGGAGACCCGGGGCGAGCACCTCCGGCCCCTGGGGGGCCAGCGCCGCCACCCGCTGGATGCTCTGGTCGACGTAGAAGTACAGGCCCAGGTGGTAGCCGACGACGACGCCCACGACGACCAGCAGGCCGAGCGCCGCGCGGATCAGCCGGCGCCGGCCGGGGCTGCGGGCCGCACGCCGGGCCGCCCGGCGCTCCCGCGGGCTCGGCGGGGCCAGCCGGGTCGCGCCCGCGAGGGGCACGTCACGGCCCGGGATGGGCGGCAGCGGGGCGATCGGCCGGGACGGCCGGTACCCGGGCGGCTGGTCTCCCAGCGGCGGGAACAGCGGCGTGGAGGCCCGCACGGGCGACGGCGGGACGGGAGGCAGGCCGCTGCGCGGCGGGGTCTCCGCGGCCGCCGCCGGCTCCGGAGCCCGGTCGGGTCGCGGGGTCTGGGCGGCCTCCGGGCCGGGCTGGCCGCTCCCCACGACACCCGCGGAGGCACCGGGCAGCGGCGGGAGGCCGCGCCGAACCGCGGGGGTCTGGTCCGAGGGGCCGGCTCCGTCGCGGGCAGGCCGGGCGTCCTCGTCGCGGGCGGGCCGGGCGTCCTCCGCGGGCACCGGCGGCAGGCCGCGCCGGTGCGGCGGGGGCTGCTCCCCGACGGCGAGCGGCAGCGGGATCTCACCGGTGCGGGCGGCACGCCGGCGGCCCACCTCACCGCCCTGCCGGGCGATCAGCTGCTCGACGGTGATCGGCTCGCGCGCCGGCCGGGCCGGGTCCGCCGCCGGTTCCTCGGGAGGACGCCGCCTGCCGAGGAGACGCCCGGGCGTCCGACCGTCCCCCGCGTCGTCGCGCGTCCGCTTGTCCCCCACGTGTGCCGACTTCCCATTCGTCGAGGTGTCGCCCTGGCCCGTGCCGTCTCTCCGCACGGGCGCAGGCGGCACTGCCCGCGCGCGGTCGCGGCAACTGTCCACGATACGGGCGGATCGCCGTCCTCCCCGCCGACGCGCGGAGATCGCCGCGCGGTACTCCCGACGCGGTCGTACCGTCCCCCGGGTGAGGCTGCCGTTGGTCCCGGGACCGTCCGACGTGATCTCCGCGGTGGAGGGCCTCCGCGACGGCGTCACCGAGGCACTGGCCCTCGTCCCCAGGATCGGGACGGTCGTGGGCCGTGTCGAGACGCTGCTGGACCGGGTCACCGGGGTGGTGGACCGCATCGAGGGGCTCCTCGACCGGGTCGACGGCGAGGTCACGGCGGTGGAGGGCACCCGCAGCCGGGCCGACGACCTCGTTCGCGCGGCCGGTCAGACCCAGCGCGCCGCCGACGAGGCCATCCGCGCCGTCGGCGGCACCCAGCAGCGGGCCGACGACGCCATCGCCGCCGTGGGCCGCACCCAGCAGAAGGCCGACGACGCCATCGCCGCCGTGGGCGCCACCCAGCAGAAGGCCGACGACGCCATCGCCGCCGTGGGCGCCACCCAGCAGAAGGCCGACGAGGCCATCCGCGCCGTCGGCGCCACGCAGCAGAAGGCCGACGACGCCATCGCCGCAGTGGGCGCCACCCAGCAGAAGGCCGACGACGCCATCGCCGCAGTGGGCGCCACCCAGCAGAAAGCCGACGACGCCATCACCGCCGTCGGCGCAACCCAGCAGAAGGCCGACGAGGCCATCGCCGCAGTGGGGGCGACGCAGGAGCGCGCCGACGCGGCGATCACGGCGGTGGAGGGCACCCAGCGACGGGCCGACGACGCCATCGGCGCGGTGGACGGCACCATCGCCCGGGCCGACGGCGCGGTCTCCGCGACCGAGGACCTGCTCGGCCGGGTCGACCCGCTGGTCGGCACGTACGAGGAACCCCTCCTGGCGCTCGCGCCGGCGGTGCGGCGGCTGGCCGCGAGCGTCGACCCGGCGGAGGTCGAGGCGGTCGTCACGTTCATCGACCGGCTGCCGCAGCTCATGCGGCACCTCGACGAGGACATCCTCCCGATCGTGGAGTCCCTCGGGAACGTGGGCACCGACGTCCACGACCTGCTCGACACGATGCAGGACCTGCGACACGTGGTGAAGGGGTTCCCCGGCTCACGGCTGTTCCGGCGCCGCGGAGCCGAGGAGGTCGCCGAGGACGAGGAGCGCGAGGCGGCCGAGCGGACCACCTCGGACGGTCAGGAGCCGGAGCGGACCGGCTCCTGACCGCCGGCCGATCAGGTCTCGGTGGGGTAGCCGAGGGCGCGGACGACGTCACCGATCCGCTCGTAGGTCTCGCCCTCGGGCAGCCGCCGGAGCTCGTCGACGACGGCGTCAGGAGCCCGGTGGTCCAGGGCTGCCTCCACCAGCGCCGGGCCGTCGCTCGGGAAGTCGGCCCGGTCGAGCCACCGGGCGAGCTCGGCGCGGCGGACGACCGCGTCGGCGTCCATGCCGACCGGGGTGCCGCCGACGAGCGTGCCCTGCGGGTCGGCGGTCAGGTCGGGGTCGCCCTCCGCGACCGGTTCGACCTCGCGCCACTCGTGGGCGCGGGTCGCCCGCTCGGCCCGGAGCATCCCCTGGGTCTCGTGCTCGAGCTCCTCGTCGAGCCGCGGGCTGTGCTTGGTGCTGCGTGCCGACACTCCGGCGAACTGGTCCCCGGTCTCGCTCACGGTCGTTCTCCTCCTCGTTGGCCTGTCACTTCTCGTGCAGCGCGCCGGGCTTGTGCACCGCCGTCCTGCCGCTCTTGTCGCTCTCGACCTCGTACTGGGGCTCCTCCGGACTGGCCTTCACCTTCCGCCCGGACGCCTCGGTCTCCTCGGTGATCTTGCGCTTGACGGTGCCCTCCGCCGTGCTGCCGTGGCTGTTCCAGGTGACGTGGTCACCCTTGCTGAACTCGTCTGCCATCCGTCGCTCCCGGCGCTCGTCGCTGTCCCCCTGCCCCTGCCCCCACGGCGCCCGGGGCACACATCACCCGTTCGGAACGTCGCATCACCCGTGCGGGCAGTGGCAAACGACGAGCGGTCACGTAGCGTTGCCGTCGACGGAGAACGCTCCCCCATCGGTGCAGTTCGGGCAGGGGGCAGCGACTACCCACGGTCACGTGGGCCGTCCTCGATCGCCGGCCCGGTCGACTCCATTCCCCCGGGGTCGGCCGGGTCGGCCCGTTCTAGGCTGGGCCCGAGATGACCGCCAGCACCCCCGCTCCGACCGCGCCCGGCCCGGCCCGCCCGGTCGACGTCCTCACCGTCGTCTCGGTCAGCGACGTCACCCCCTCGGTGCGCCGGGTGCTGCTGTCGGGCACGCCGGCGGCGGTCGCCGCGGCCGGACCGACCATCTCCCTGCTGGTGCCGCGGGTGGGCGACCCCGACCCGCGCTGGCCCGCGGTCGCCCGGGACGGCCGGATCGTCTGGCCCGCCGGCTCGCACGGGGTGAGCCTGCGCAGCTACACCGCCCGCCGGCAGGACGTGGAGCGCGGCGAGGTGGAGATCGACTTCGTGCTGCACGGGGACGGCCCGGCGGCGGCCTGGGCGGCGGCCGCGGCCCCCGGCGCGTCGGTCGCCGTCGCCGGTGGCGGGCCGCTGGGCGAGCGGCCGGCCGGGTGGCTGCTGGTGGCCGGGGACGAGACCGCGCTGCCGGCGATCACCCGGATCCTCGCCGAGGCCGCACCGTCGACCCGCGGGCTCGCCCTGGTGGAGGTCGCCGACGCCGCGGAGGAGCAGCCGCTGCCCGCGCCGGACGGCGTGGAGGTGCGCTGGTTGCACCGCGGCGGCACGCCGCCGGGGGAGAGCACGGTGATCGCCGACGCCCTCGCGGGGACGGACCGGCCGGAGGGGGACGACGTCTTCGCCTGGGTGGCGGCCGAGTCCGGCGTCGTCCGCACCGTCCGGGCCGACCTGCGCGGCCGCTGGGGCCTGGGGCGGGCGCAGCACCACGCCATCGGCTACTGGCGGCGCGGGCGCGCCATGTCCCCCACCGCCTGACCGGCGTCCAGACTCCTCACAGGTGCCGCCCAGGGGAGACCAAGCACCCGGCTCCACCCTGGGGACCATGACGACGGCTGCACGTTCGACGGGAGGTGCTGTGACCAGCACCGGCAGGAGCTCGGCACCGGAGGCGCGCCTCCTCGTGGTGGACGACGAGCCCAACATCCGCGAGCTGCTGTCCGCCAGCCTCCGCTTCGCCGGGTTCGAGGTGGCCACCGCCGCCGACGGGCAGCAGGCGCTGGCCATGGCGGCGTCCTTCCGCCCCGACCTGCTCGTGCTCGACGTCATGATGCCGGGGCTGGACGGGTTCGGCGTCGTGCGCCGCCTGCGGGAGAGCGGCCGGCACACCCCGGTGCTGTTCCTCACCGCCCGCGACGCCAACGAGGACAAGGTCTCCGGCCTCACCCTGGGCGGCGACGACTACGTGACCAAGCCGTTCAGCCTCGACGAGGTGCTGGCCCGGATCCGGGCGGTGCTGCGCCGCAGCGCCGGCCAGCAGCGCGCCGCGGAGACCCCGCGGCTGTCCTTCGCCGACATCGAGCTCGACGAGGAGTCGCACGAGGTGATCAAGGCCGGCCAGGTGGTCAGCCTGTCGCCCACCGAGTTCAAGCTGCTGCGCTACCTGATGGCCAACGCCGGGCGCGTGCTGTCGAAGGCGCAGATCCTGGACCACGTCTGGAACTACGACTTCAACGGCGAGGCCAACGTGGTGGAGTCCTACATCTCCTACCTGCGCCGCAAGGTCGACACGACCGAGCCGCGGCTGCTGCACACCATCCGGGGCGTGGGGTACACGCTGCGGCTCCCCCGCGGTTCGTGAGCGGACAGGGGCCCGCCCCGGCGCGAGGAGGCGCCCGCATCCCGCTGCGGATCCTCCTCGTCGCCCTCCTCGTCGCGCTGGTCACGGTGGCCCTGGCCGCCACCGGGCTGGCCGCGACGTCACTGCTGCGCGGCTACCTCACCGGGCAGCAGGACGCCCAGCTGCGGCTGAGCGCCGAGAGCGTCGCCCGCGACCCCTGGCGGGTGCTCGACCAGTGCACCGAGGGCGGTCCCGGCTACCCGTCGCCGGACTACCTGGGCTGCCTGCCGCCGGACGAGGACCACCTCGTCCTCGTGCTCGGCCCGGTCAACGACCCGGGGCGGCGGCCCGACCTCGACGTCCTGTCCCACAAGGTCGACGACGACGGCCCGGAGGAGGACGACGGCCCCGGGGAGGCGCGGATGTTCACCGTGCCCGCCCAGGACGACCACACGGCCTGGCGGATCGCCGCCGTGGACCTCCCCGAGGGCTGGACCGCGCTCGTCGGCTCGGACCTGGCCGGCGACGAGCGGGTGATCGGCCGGCTGGTCCGGATCCAGGTCGTCGTCGGGCTCATCGTGCTGGTCCTGCTCGGGACGGCCGGCTACCTGCTGGTCCGCAACAGCCTCCGGCCGCTGGCCGAGGTGGAGCGGACGGCGCGGGCGATCGCCGCCGGGGACCTGTCCCAGCGGGTCCCCGAGGGCGACGACCGGACCGAGGTGGGCCGGCTGACCACCGCGCTCAACGGCATGCTCAGCCGGATCGAGCGGGCCTTCCGCGCCCAGCAGGCCTCCGAGGAGCAGGCCCGGGCGTCGGAGACCCGGATGCGCCGCTTCGTCGCCGACGCCAGCCACGAGCTGCGCACGCCGCTCACCTCCATCCGCGGGTTCGCCGAGCTGTACCGGCAGGGCGCGGTGGGCACGCCGGAGGAGACCGCCCGGCTGATGCAGCGGATCGAGTCCGAGGGCGCCCGGATGGGGGTCCTCGTGGAGGACCTGCTGCAGCTGGCCCGCCTCGACCAGCAGCGCCCGCTGTCCATCGCGCCGGTCGACCTCGCCGAGGTGGCCGGGGACGCGGTGCACGACGCGCGCGCCGTCCAGCCGGAGCGGTCGATCACCCTGCACGTGGACGAGGGGCTCAGCGAGCTGCCCGTCGTGCTCGGCGACGAGGCCCGGCTGCGCCAGGTGGTCGGGAACCTGGTCACCAACGCGCTGGTCCACACGCCGCCGACCGCGCCGGTCATCGTCAGCATCTCCGACGAGTCCGCGGACGGCGAGGACGGCGGGACCGTCGTCATCCGGGTGGCGGACGAGGGCCCGGGCATGGCCCCCGAGGACGCCACGCGCGTGTTCGAGCGGTTCTACCGCGCCGACCCCTCGCGGGCCCGGACGGCGGGCGGCACCGGCCTCGGGCTGGCGATCGTCTCGGCGCTCGTGGCCGCCCACGGCGGCACCGTGCACCTGGACACCGCCCCGGGCCGGGGCGCCGCCTTCACCGTGCGGCTGCCGCGCTCGGGGCCGGCCGGACCGGCCGGCGGTCCCGGCGGCGACGTCCCGGCCGCGGGGTGGGGGCCCGCGCCGCAGTAGCGGCTCGTTACCGTCCGCCCGTGGACTCCGACGCGGGCGGCCAGCCCTACGACGCCGACCTGATGGCGGCGGTGACCGAGCTCGGCAGCGTGCTGCGCGAGCTGGTGGACGCCTCGGTGCGCAGCACGGTGCCCGCCGCCGACCTGCGCGCCGCGGCCGCCGAGGCCCGCGCCACCGCCGCCCGCCTGGCGGCGGCCCAGCGCCCGCCGACGCAGCTGCCGGCGCTCGACGACCCGCTGGTCTTCCGGCGCGTCTACAACCCGGTGAGCGGCGTGGGCAGCGCGCTGGCCCCGCCGCTGCGGATCCGCCGCACCGACGACGGCGTGGTCGCCGAGGCGACGCTGGGCATGGCCTACGAGGGGCCGCCCGGCTACGTGCACGGTGGGATGAGCAGCATGCTCATGGACCAGCTGCTCGGCTCCGCCGCCATCGCCGCGGGGATGTGGGGCATGACGGTGCGGCTGGAGGTCGACTACCGGCGTCCGGTGCCGCTCTCTACTCCCCTGGTCCTGCGGGCCCGGGTGGCGGAGGCGGCCGGCCGCAAGTGCGTCGTCACCGGCACCATCGCCACCGCCGAGGCGCCCGACCGGGGGCTCGTGGCGGCCTCCGGGATCTTCGTCATGCCCCGCGAGGAGCTGCACGCCGACTACTTCGGTGCGATCACCGACGCCTCCGGCCGGCACGCCCCGCCCGGGCGGCCGACGGACGCCACGGCGCTGGCGGACCGGGCATGAGCGACGTCGAGGTGGCGGCCGCGGCCGCCCGCGCCGCGGCGGCGGTCCTGCTGGAGCTGCGCGAGGAGGGACGGCTCACCGGCCGCGCGCTCGGCGACGCCGGCGACGCCGCCGCCCAGGCCGCGATCACCGGCCTGCTCGCCGACCGGCGCCCGGACGACGTCGTCTTCAGCGAGGAGGCGGTCGACGACCACCGGCGGCTGTCGGCCGACCGGGTGTGGATCGTCGACCCGCTCGACGGGACCCGCGAGTACGGCGAGGGCCGGCCGGACTGGGCGGTGCACGTCGCCCTGTGGGCCGGCGGTGACCTGGCTGCCGCCGCGGTCGCCCTGCCCGGGCTCGACGAGGTCCTGGTGACCGAGCCGGCACCGGCACCGCCCGTCGCCCGGGACGGCCGGCTGCGCATCGCGGTGAGCCGCACCCGCCCGCCGCAGGAGGCCGACCTCGCCGCGGCCGCCCTCGACGCCGAGGTCGTGCCGATGGGGTCGGCCGGGTACAAGGTGACCGCCGTCGTCCGCGGCGAGGTGGACGCCTACGTGCACGCCGGCGGGATGTACCAGTGGGACTCGGCCGCGCCGGTCGCCGTCGCCCGCGCCGCGGGGCTGACCGCCGTCCGGCTGGACGGCTCGCCGCTGCGCTACAACGGGCCCGACCCCTACCTCCCCGACCTGGTGGTCTGCCGCCCGGAACTCGCCGACCGGCTCCTGACGGCGGTGCGAGCGGGGTCACAGCCGCCGCGGTGAGCCCATGACGGACACTGGTGGGCGGGAATCTCCCCCGAACCGGTGCGGTTGGTGCTGGTTCGAGTTCTGTCCCCGACGCCCCCGGAGTCCTTCCGCGTGACCACTCCCGACTACCGGCTCTCCCAACTGGAGACGCTGGAGGCCGAGTCCATCCACGTGATCCGTGAGGTGGCCGCCGAGCTCGAGCGGCCGGTGCTGCTGTTCTCCGGCGGCAAGGACTCGATCGTGATGCTCGAGCTGGCGCGCAAGGCGTTCGCGCCGGCCCGCATCCCGTTCCCGGTGATGCACGTCGACACCGGCCTGAACTTCCCCGACGTGCTGGAGTTCCGCGACAAGCGGGTCGCCGAGCTCGGCGTGCAGCTGATCGTCGCCTCGGTCCCCGACGCGATGGCCAAGGGCCTGGTCAAGGAGGAGCCCAACGGCTCGCGCAACCGGATCCAGACTCCGGTGCTGCTCGACGCGGTGGAGGAGCACGGCTTCACGGCGCTGTTCGGCGGCGCCCGCCGCGACGAGGACAAGGCCCGCGCCAAGGAGCGGGTGTTCTCCTTCCGCGACGAGTTCGGCCAGTGGGACCCGAAGAACCAGCGCCCCGAGCTGTGGGACCTCTACAACGGCCGGATCCACCTCGGCGAGTCGATCCGCGTCTTCCCTCTGTCGAACTGGACCGAGCTCGACATCTGGCAGTACATCGCCCGCGAGCAGATCGCCATCCCGCCGCTGTACCTCGCGCAGGAGCGGGAGGTCGTCGAGCGGCAGGGGATGCTCTACGCGGTCAACGAGTTCATCCGCCCGAAGGACGGCGAGCAGCCGTTCCGGGCGACGGTCCGCTACCGCACGGTCGGCGACGCCAACCTCACCGCCGCGGTGCGGTCGGAGGCCACGACCGTCGAGGAGGTCATCGCCGAGATCGCGGTGACCCGGATGACCGAGCGGGGCGCGACCCGCGGTGACGACAAGGTCAGCGACGCCGCCATGGAGGACCGGAAGAAGGAGGGCTACTTCTGATGGCTCCCGTTGACGAGAACACCGTGCCCCTCGACGCGGACGGCGCCGTCGACGTCCACTCGGCCCTCGCCGAGCACGCCGTCGAACTCGCGACATCCCGCAAGGACATCCTGCGCATCGCCACCGCCGGCTCGGTGGACGACGGCAAGAGCACGCTGATCGGCCGGCTGCTGTTCGACAGCAAGGCGATCTTCGAGGACCAGTACGAGGCGGTCGCCCGCGCCAGCAAGGGCGACTTCGTCGACCTCGCGTTGCTCACCGACGGCCTGCGCGCCGAGCGCGAGCAGGGCATCACCATCGACGTCGCCTACCGCTACTTCGCCACGCCGCGGCGGACGTTCATCCTGGCCGACACCCCGGGCCACGTGCAGTACACCCGGAACATGGTCACCGGCGCCTCGACCGCCGACCTGGCCATCGTGCTCGTCGACGCCCGCAAGGGCATGCTCGAGCAGAGCCGCCGGCACGCGTTCCTCGCCTCGCTGCTGCGGGTGCCGCACCTCGTGGTCGCGGTCAACAAGATGGACCTCGTCGGCTGGTCGCAGGAGGCCTTCGACGCCATCGCCGACGAGTTCAGCGCCTTCGCGGCCAAGCTGAGCGTGCCCGACCTGACCGTCATCCCGATCTCCGCCCTGCACGGCGACAACGTGGTGACGCACTCCCCCAACACCCCGTGGTACGAGGGGCCGACGCTGATCCACCACCTCGAGCACGTGCACGTGGCCAGCGACCGCAACCTCACCGACGCCCGCTTCCCGGTGCAGTACGTGATCCGGCCGCAGTCCGACGCGCACCACGACTACCGCGGCTACGCCGGCACGGTGGCCAGCGGCGTACTCCGCCCGGGCGACGAGGTGCAGGTGCTGCCCAGCGGCCTGACGACGACGATCGCGGCCATCGACGGCCCCCGCGGCCCGGTGGACGAGGCCTTCCCGCCCATGGCGGTGACCGTGCGGCTGGCCGACGACCTCGACGTCTCCCGCGGCGACCTCATCTGCCGGACGGAGAACTCCCCGACCGCCACGCAGGACCTCGACGCGCTGGTCTGCTGGATGGCCGACGAGCCGCTGCGCCCCCGCCAGCGGATCGCGGTCAAGCACACCACCCGCACGGTCCGCGCGATGGTCAAGGACCTCGCCTACCGGCTGGACGTCAACACGCTGCACCGCGACACCGACGCGACCGAGCTGGGGCTCAACGACATCGGCCGGGTGCGGCTGCGGGCCACCCAGCCGCTGTTCGTCGACGACTACACCCGCAACCGGGTCACCGGCCGGTTCATCCTGGTCGACGAGGCCACGAACGCCACCGTCGGCGCCGGGATGCTCACCCCCGCCGGCTGAGCGGAGGCACGCAGCGGGGCCGGGCTCGGGGCGCCCCAGCGGGCGGGGCTCGGGCGCACTGCCGGCCTACTCGGGCGCATTGCCGGTGTTCCTCGTGCGGTGCGGGTCCTGCAGGACCGGCACCGCACGAGGAACGCCCGCAAGGCGGACGCGGGACGGCCGCCGCCTCGACGACACGACGACGCCGCCGGGAGCACCGAGCTCCCGGCGGCGTCGTGGCCCCCGGGTGGGGGCCCTCGTTCAGGCGGCGGCTGCGGGAGCCCCGGCCGCCTTCTCCAGCGCCCGCCGGGTGAGCAGCCGGGCGAGGTGCCGGCGGTACTCCTGGTCGGCGTGCATGTCCGCGCCCGGCGAGGTGCCCTCGTCGGCCAGGGCCGCCGCCTCCTCGATGGAGGCGCCCCGCGCGAGAGCCTCCTCCGTCGCGGTGGCCCGAACGACGGTCCCGGCCATGTTCGCCAGCGCCACCCGGCCGTCCACTGCGGCGGCGGCGACGATCGGCCAGTCGTTGGCCCGGCGGGTGAACTTCTCGTAGGCCCAGCCGGCCGACCCGGTGCGCGGCACGCGGATCTCGACGATCACCTCGTCCTCGGACAGCGCCGTCTCGAAGAAGCCCAGCCAGAACTCGGTCAGCGGGATGCTCCGGCGCCCGTCGGGACCCTGCACGACCACGGTGCCGCCCAGCGCCAGCAGCGCCGTGGGCAGGTCCGACGCCGGGTCGCTGTGCGCGACCGTGCCGCCGATCGTGCCGCGGTGGCGCACCTGCGGGTCGCCGACCTGGCTGGCGACGTAGGGCAGGAGCGGCACCTCGGCCTTCGCGACCTCGTCCTTCTCCAGCTCGTGGTGCCGGGTGCCCGCGCCGATGGCCACCTCGTCGCCGTCGACGCGGACGTAGGACAGCCCGGGGATCCGGCTGATGTCGACGACCACCGCGGGCATGGCCAGCCGGAGCTTCATGATCGGCAGCAGCGAGTGCCCACCGGCCATGATCTTGGCGTCGTCCCCGTGCTCGACGAGGGCGGCGATGGCCTCCTCGACCGACGCCGGGCGCACGTACTCGAACGGCCCAGGGATCATCGCGCCACCTCCTGGTTCTGCGGCACCTGACCGGCGGCGGGGCCGGCCTGGGCCGCGGCCTGCACCGCGCGGACGATGTTGTGGTAGCCGGTGCAGCGGCAGAGGTTGCCCTCCAGCCCCTCCCGGACCTCCCGGTCGCTGGGGTCGGGGTTGTCGGCCAGGACGCCGATCGCGGCCATCACCATGCCGGGGGTGCAGAAGCCGCACTGCAGACCGTGCTCCTCGCGGAACGCCTTCTGCATCGGGTGCATCTCGCCGTCCGGCCCGGCCAGGCCCTCCAGCGTGGTCACCTGCGCGCCGTCGGTCTGCGCCGCCAGCACGGTGCACGACTTCACCGAGAGGCCGTCGACGATGACGGTGCACGCACCGCACGAGGTGGTGTCGCAGCCGATGTTCGTGGCCTTGAGCCCGCACACCTCACGCAGGTAGTGCGCCAGCAGCAGACGGGGCTCCACCTCGTCGGTGCGCTGCTGACCGTTGACGGTCATCGAGACCTTCATGCGTTGCTGCCTCCCTGCTGGGCCTGCTGGATGGCTCGCCACACCTTCATCGGGGTGGTGGGCATGTCGATGTGCCGGACGCCGAGGTGCGCGACGGCGTCGATGACGGCGTTGTGGACGGCGGGCGTGGACCCGATGGTCCCGGCCTCGCCGATGCCCTTGGCGCCCAGGGGGTTGATGGGCGTGGGCGTGGCCATGTCGACCAGCTCGAAGCTCGGCAGCTCGGTGGCCGAGACGAACGGGTAGTCGGCCAGCGTGGCGGTCTGCGGGTTGCCGTCGGCGTCGTAGAGGACCTCCTCCAGCAGCGCCTGCGCCACCCCCTGCGCGTACCCGCCGTGCCGCTGCCCCTCGGCGAGCAGGGGGTTGACGATGATGCCGGCGTCGTCGACGGCCACCAGCCGCTGCAGCTCGGCCTTGCCCGACTCGGTGTCGACCTCGACGACGGCCACGTGCGCGCCGAAGGGGAACGTCGGCGCCGCCGCCTCGAACCGGGTCTGCACGACCAGCGGCTCGTTCTCGGCGAGCTGGGCGAAGGTGATGCCCGAGCCCGGGGTGCCACGCACCGCCAGGCCCGCGGCGGACAGGTCGACCTCGAGGTCGGCCGGGTCGGCCTCCAGCTGCTCGGCGGCCCGCTGCTTGGCCAGCTCGATCAGCTCGGTGGCCGCCTGGTGCACCGCGGCCCCGCCCTGCTGGAGGCTGCGCGAGCCCATCGTGCCGCCGCCACGCGGGATCCGGTCGGTGTCCCCGTGCAGCACGGTGATCTTCTCGACCGGGATGCCCAGCTGGTCGCTGGCGAGCATCGCCCACGCGGTGGCGTGCCCCTGGCCGTGCGGGGAGGTGCCGGTCAGCACCGTCGCCGTCCCGTCCGGGTGCACCTCGAGCTCGGCGGACTCCCCTGCACCGAGGCCGGTGTCGGCCCCGGTGATCTCGACGTACGTCGACAGGCCGATGCCGAGCTGCTTGACCTCGCCCCGCTCGCGCCGGCGGGCCTGCTCGGCGCGCAGCTCCTCGTAGCCGGCCGCCTCCAGCGCCTTCTCCAGCGCCGCCACGTACTCGCCGGAGTCGTAGGTGGCGCCCGACGGGGTGGTGTGCGGCTCGGAGAAGGACGGGACGAGGTTCTTCCGGCGGACCTCGGCCGGGTCCATCCCGATCTCGGCGGCGAACACGTCGATGGCCCGCTCGACGGCGGCGGTCGCCTCGGGGCGGCCGGCGCCGCGGTAGGCACCGATCGAGGTGGCGTTGTTGACCAGCACCCGCGCCGAGGCGTGCACCTTCGGGAACGCGTAGGTGGCGGCGGCCATCAGCATGGTGAGGGTCGGCAGGATGACCCCGACCCGTGGGTAGGCGCCGGCCTCCTGGTCGACGTGGATGGCGTAGGCCTCGATGGTGCCGTCGCGGCGGCCCCCGATGGTGACCTGCTGGTCCTGGCCGCGGCCGTGCAGCATGCCGAGCATGTTCTCCGAGCGGTTCTCGGTCCAGCGCACCGGCCGCCCGGCCTTCTGCGCCAGCCAGGCGACGAAGGCGTACTCGGGGTCGGCACCGATCTTAGCGCCGAAGCCACCGCCGACGTCCGGGGTGCTCAGGTGCACCCGCTCCGGGTCCACGCCGAGCCAGCCGGCGATCTGCCCCTTGGCCTGCTGCGCGCCCTGGTTGGTGCACCAGATGGTGACCCGGCCGTCCTCGCCCCACGCCGCGGCGGCCGCGCGGGTCTCGAGCGGCACGGGCGCCACCCGCTGGTTCTTGACGGCCTGCCGGACGACGACCTCGCAGCCGTCGAAGAAGTCCTCCGGCGGCGGGCCGCCGAACTGGGCCGCGACGTTGGTCCCGGCCTCCTCGAACAGAAGCACCTCGTCGGCGGCGGCGTCGGCGGTGGTGACCACGGCAGGCAGCGGGTCGATGTCGACGGAGACGAGCTCCGCGGCGTCCTCGCCCTGGTAACGGTCCTCGGTGAGGACGACGGCGATGATGTCGCCGACGAAGCGGACCTTGTCCTTCGCCAGCCAGGGCCGCTCCATGGCCTCCGGGACCATCGGCAGGCCGGTCGGGATGGGGGCGAGGTCGGTGCAGTCCTCCGCCGTGTAGACGGCGGCGACGCCGGGCGCCTCACGGGCGGCGGACGCGTCGACGGACAGGATCCGCCCGTGCGCGACCTGGGAACGGACGAAGGTGGCGTGCAGCGCACCGGCGAGCCGGTCGTCGACCAGGTCGTCGGTGTAGATCGCACCACGCGTGAGGAACAGCGGGTCCTCCGTGCGGACCACGCGGGTACCGAGGATGCTCATGCGCTCACTTTCCGTCGGGCGAGAGACCGCGGTCACTATCTCCGCCCGGGCGGCCCTTCGCCAACCCCCTCCCATCCTGCGGGATCACCCTGCGGAGCCCGCGTGTCGTCCCCGGGTGTGGTGAGCTGACCGGGATGGACGCCGGGGGGACGACGCGCTCCCGCGGGGCGGCGCTGCTGTTCGTCGCCGCGGTCGTGGCCGTGGCCCTCAACCAGCGGCCGGCCGTGGTCTCCGTGGCACCGGTGCTGGGCGACCTGCGCGCCGAGACCGGGCTGTCCTCCGCGATGGCCGGGCTGCTGACCACCCTCCCCGTGCTCTGCTTCGGCGCGTTCGCCCCGGTCGCCCCCCGGCTCGCGCGGCGCATCGGGCTGGAGCTGGCGGTGGCGGCGTCCCTGGTGCTGCTGGCCGCCGGCATCGCGCTGCGGCTCCTCTCCCCGGTGGCGCTGCTCTACGCCGGGAGCCTGCTCGCCGGCGCGGCGATCGCGCTGGCCAACGTGCTGATGCCCGCCTACGTGAAGCGCGAGGCGACCCGCCCGGGACTGGTCATGGGCCTGTACTCCGCGTCGCTGAACGTCGGCGCGGCGGTCGGCGCGGCCGTCACCGTGCCGCTCGCGGCAGCCCTGGGCTGGGAGTGGCGCACGGCGCTGGCCGCCTGGCTGCTCCTGGCGCTGGCCGCGCTGGCCCTGTGGCTGCCGGTGGCCGGCACCGGTCGGCGGGCCCGCGCCGCCCGGGAGCCCCTGCCGGGCGGCGGCTCCTGGGTGCTGCTGCGCCAGTCGCTGGCCCGCCAGGTGACCGCCTACATCGGCCTGCAGAGCGTGCAGTTCTACTCGGTCGCCGCGTGGCTGCCCACGCTGCTGGCCGACGCCGGCGTCCCGGTGTCGGAGGGCGGCCTGATGCTCGGCCTGTGCAACGTCGTGGGCGCCGGCGGCGCGCTGCTCGCGCCCGCCCAGGCCGGCCGGATGACCACCCAGCGGCCGCTGGTCCTCGTGGTGCTCGTCGCCTACGGAGTCGGTCTGGGTGGCCTGCTACTGGCGCCGGGGTCGGGCACGCTGCTCTGGGTGGCGGCGTTCGGGCTGGCCCAGGGCAGCGGCTTCGCCCTGGCACTCACCCTGATCGTCCTGCGCAGCCCCACGCCGCTCACCGCGGCCCGGCTCGGCGGCGTCGCGCAGTGCCTCGGGTACCTGATGGCCGCGGCCGGCCCGCTGGTCCTCGGCTGGCTGCACGACCGCACCGGCGGCTGGACGTGGCCGGTGGCGCTGCTGCTGGTGCTGCTCGTGCCGATGGCCTGGGCGGGCTGGGGCGCGGCGCGCAACGCCGTCGTCCTGGTCGAGGAGAGCCCCCGGGAGCCCAGCACCGCCTGAGGTCAGCGGAGGGTCACCGGCAGGTGCTCGAAGCCGCGCAGCGTCTGCAGGTCCCGCCGGACCGGGCGGCCGGACACCCGCAGCCCGGGGAAGCGCTCGAAGAGGGCGCGCAGCGCCACGGCGGCCTCCATCCGGGCCAGGCCCGCGCCGAGGCAGTAGTGGATGCCGGCGGAGAAGGCCAGGTGGTCGCGGGCGTTGGGCCGGGTCACGTCGAAGCGGCCGGGCTCGGGGAAGACGGCGGGGTCGCGGTTGGCCGCACCGAGCAGCAGGGTCACCCGGGAGCCGGCGGGCAGCCGGACGCCGGCCAGCTCCGCGTCGGAGCGCACCGAGCGGCCGGTGATCTGCACCGGGCTGTCGTACCGGAGGACCTCCTCGACGGCGGCCGGCCAGCCCGAGGGGTCGGCCAGCAGCGCCGCCCGCTGATCGGGGTGGGCGTCGAGCAGCACGACGGCGTTGCCCAGCAGGTTGACCGTCGTCTCGAAGCCGGCGCCGAGCAGCAGCATGACGGTGGCGTGCAGCTCCCGGTCGGAGAGCCGCTCCTCCTCGGGAGCGGTGACCAGGCGGCTGACGAGGTCCTCGCCGGGGTCCCGGCGCAGGCGGGCGAAGTGCTCACCGAGGAAGCCGTGCAGCGCCCGCACCGCCCGGTCGGCGGCGACGAAGCGGCGCAGCGGCAGCCCGGGGTCGAGGGTGGCGGCCGCGCCGGCGCCCCAGCGCAGGAAGTCCTCCTGCCGGTCGGCGGGCACGCCGAGCAGGTCGGCGATGACCAGCACGGGCAGCGGCGCGGCGTAGGCGGCCACGAGGTCGACGACGCCACCGGCCGCCGGCTCCACCGCGTCGAGGAGCGCCTCGGCGGTCCGCTGCACCGTAGGCTCGGCCGCCGCCGTCGCCCGCGGGGTGAAGGCGCGGCTGACCAGCCGCCGGTACCGGGTGTGGTCGGGCGGGTCCACGACCAGCATCGAGGGCGGCTCGGCGACGCCGGTGGCGGCCGGGTCGTCGCCGAACTCCAGCGCCCAGCGCAGGGCCCGGGGCGCGGCCGACCAGTCGAAGCCGACCCCGAAGCGGTCCGACCGCAGCACCTCCGAGGTCACCGCGTGCGACGTCGTGACCGGCCCCAGGATGCTCGGCGCGAGCGGTCCGCGGGCCCGCAGCTGCTCGTAGAGGTCGTACGGGTCGGCGCGCGCGGCCGGGTCCCGCAGCAGGCGGCCGACGAGGTCACCGCGGCGCGCCGCGCGGGCCAGGTAGGCGCCGGGCAGCCCGTGCCTCACCACCCAGCGGGCCGCCGTCCGGGCGGGGCCGAGCGCGGCGGGACGGCGGCGCGCGACCGTCGTCCCCGGGAGGGCAGGGCCGCCCACGGCGGGTGCCGGCCTCGTGTCCACGCGCGCCCTCCCGGTGTCCTGCGCAGTCTGGCAGGTGGCGCCCGCCCGCAGCGGTCGGCGACGAGCGGGCGCCGGTGCAGGTCAGCTGTTCGGGTCGGGGGCCGCGCTCGGGTCGCCGTCCCAGTCCTTGCCCGCCACGTCGGCGTGCTCGGACGCGCTGTCGGTCTGCTCGGCGACGGTGCGGACCATCTCCTCGTCGGAGAGCCCCTCGCCCGCCTGCTCGGTGTGGCCGGTCGGCTCGCTCATGCCCACTCCTCCTCGCTGGTTCGGTGCCCTGCGCCGTCCCCGGGAGCCGCCGGGGGCAAACCACCGACCCGTCGTACCGGGCGCGCCGGCGCAACCGGACTTGCCGGGCAGGGTCCATTGCACGCAACGCGGGTTGAGACAGGTAGTGTCCTATGCAGTTGTGCCCGATCCGAGCGGGCAGGAGGGGGACGTCGTGGCGGCCGAACAGGACGGCGGGCGACCGGGGGACACCGCGATCGAGGCGCTGCGTGCGCTGGTCACCGAGCTGGACACCTGCATCGACCAGCTGAGCTCGGCCCGGGACCGGGCCGAGCAGCTCCTGGAGGAGCGCGGCGCCGGACGGCGGTGGCTGGACATCGTCACCGAGGAGCGCCGCCCGCTGGTCGTGGAGCAGATCAGCTCGGTGATGGCGACCCTGGCCACCGCGGGCGGGACGTGGCGGCGGGAGCAGGCCCACGCCCTCCAGTCCGAGCAGGTCAGCATCAACCGGATCGCCGCGCTGTTCGGCGTCACCCGCCAGCGCATCTCCGCCCTGCTGCGCGACCGCGTCGCCGCCGACTAGGTGGAGGACCCCGTCCTCCTCACCGCTCGCACGCTCGCGGCGAGCCTCTGGAGGGGGCCGGCGGCGGGACTCGGCAGGGGGGCCTTCAGGCGATGAGCTGGTCGATCGCCTTGTAGACCCGCTGCTCGGAGACCGGCCGCGGCGTGCCGATCGTCTGGGCGAACAGCCCGACCCGCAGCTCCTCGATCATCCAGCGCACCCGCGCGACCGGGTCGTCGGGCGTCCCGGTCGAGGGCACCTGCCGGCGCAGCTGCTCGTACTCCGCGGTCACCGCCGCGACCTGCGCCGTCCACAGCTCGTCGCGGACGGCGTTGGCCGGCAGCTTCTCCAGCCGGTGGGCCATCGCCTTGAGGTAGCGGACCAGGTCGGGCAGCCGGCGCCGGCCGGCCGTGGCGACGAAGCCCCGGTGCAGCAGGCCGCCCATCTGGCGGCGCAGGTCGGCGATCGCCGCCTCGGGCACCCGGCGTCCCGGCGCGGCCCCGATCGCGACGGCGACCTCGCGGGCCTGGGTCAGCACCGCCTCGACCCGGCGCAGGGTTTCGGTGGTCAGGGGCAGCAGCTGGGCGCGCGCGGTCTGCACCAGCGCGGCGAAGGCGGCCTCCTCCCGCGGCGGTCCGCCCGCCGCGGCGAGCAACTCGTCGGCGGCGGCGTCGACGCAGTCGTCGACCAGGGCGGGGATCTCCCCGTCCGGGTTGAACTGCAGCGCCAGGCGGCTCTTCGGCGAGAGCCCCTTCACCACCTGGCGGGTCGGCGACCCGGCGACCAGCACCAGCAGCCGGCGGGCGCCGCGCCACGACAGCCGGGTCGCCTCCACCTCGGTGGCGACCACCCGCACGCCCACGGTGGCGCCCTCGTCGACCAGGGCCGGGTAGGCGGTGACCACGTGCCCGCCGCGGCGGACGTCGACGGTGCGCGGCAGGGTGCCGAAGGTCCACGCCGTCTGCCCGGTGCGCTCGACGTCGGCGGCCGCGGCCGCGAGGCTGGCCCGGGCCTGCGGCGCCACCTGCCGGCGCAGGGCCTGCAGGTCCTTGCCGGTGGCCAGGGCGCGCTTGCGGTCGTCGACGACCCGGAAGGTGGCCCGCAGGTGGTCGGGCACCTGGGCGGGCTGCCAGGCGTCGGGCGGGACGACGACCCCGGCCGCGCGCCGCAGCTCCCGCTCCAGCGCCGGCAGCAGCGGCTCGGCCGGCGCGATGTGCGGCAGGACCTCGCGCACGCGGTCCGGGATCGGCACCAGCGCCCGCCGGAACTGCTTGGACAGCGTCCGCAGCAGCGCGGTGACCAGCTCCTCGCGCAGCCCGGGCACCGTGAAGGCCAGCGACTCCCCCGACGTCCGCTCGGCGACGGTGTCGAGCACCGCCAGCGGGACGTCGACGGTGACGCCGTCCTGCGGGGTCCCCGGCGCGAACGCGTAGGACAGCGGCAGGGTGAGGCCCTGGGTGAGCGGCACCTCGTCCGGGAAGTCCTCGACCCGGACCTGCCCGGCCGCTGCGGCGTTGGTCAGCAGCTCCGGGGTGAAGGTGAGCAGGTCCGGGTGCTCGCGGCGGGCGGTCTTCCACCACTTGTCGAAGTGCCGGGTGGAGACGACGTCGGCGGGGATGCGCGCGTCGTAGAGCTCGAACAGCGTCTCGTCGTCCACCCGGATGTCGCGGCGGCGGGCCCGCTCCTCCAGCGCGGCGACCCGGGCCATCGCCTTCTGGTTGTCGTGCCAGAACCGGTGGTGGGTGGTCCACTCGCCCTGCACGAGGGCGTGCCGGATGAACAGCTCGCGGGAGACGACGGGGTCGATCGAGCCGTACTGCACGCGCCGGCCGACGACCAGCGGGATGCCGTAGAGGGTGACCCGCTCGGTGGCCACGACCGACCCGCGCTTGGCGTCCCAGCGGGGCTCGGAGTACTGCCGCTTGACCAGGTGGTCGGCCAGCCGCTCGACGACCTCGGGGTCGATGCGGGCGACGGTGCGGGCGAACAGCCGGCTGGTCTCCACCAGCTCGGCGGCGACCACCCAGCGCGGCGGCTTCTTCGCCAGCGGGGTGCCGGGCGCGAGGACGAAGCGGGCGTTGCGGGCGCCGAGGTACTCCCGGCCGCCGCGCCGCCGGTCGCCGTCCTTGCGTTTCGTGTCCTCCACCTGGACGCCGACGTGGGACAGCAGCCCGGCCAGCAGCGCGGTGTGGATGCCGCGCTCGTCGGGCTCGGCGGCGAGCTCGCCGGTCTGCATGCCGAGGCGCCGGGCGGTGCTACGCAGCTGGCCGTAGAGGTCCTGCCACTCGCGGATGCGCAGGTAGTGCAGGAACTCGCGCTTGATCGTCCGGCGGAACTGGCTGCCGGAGAGCGCCTCCTGCTGCTCGCCGAGGTACCGCCACAGGTTGAGCAGCGCGAGGAAGTCGGAGTTCTCGTCGGCGAACCGGGCGTGCATCTGGTCGGCGGCCTGCTGGTGCTCGCTGGGCCGCTCGCGGGGGTCCTGGATGGTCAGCCCCGCGGCGATGACCAGGACCTCCTCCAGCACGCCGCGCCGGTCGGCCTCGACCACCATGCGGGCCATGCGCGGATCCAGCGGCAGGGTGGCCAGCGCCCGCCCGGTCGGGGTCAGCCGGCCGTCCCCGTCCAGGGCGCCGAGCTCCTCGAGCAGGGCCCGTCCGTCGGCGACGGCACGCCGGTCCGGCGGGTCGATGAACGGGAAGTCCTCGACGTCGCCGAGGTCGAGCGCGGCCATCTGCAGCAGCACCGAGGCCAGGCTGGTGCGCAGGATCTCCGGGTCGGTGTACTCCGGCCGGCTCTCGAAGTCCTCCTCGGTGTAGAGCCGGACGGCGATGCCCTCCGAGGTCCGTCCGCACCGGCCGGAGCGCTGCCGCGCCGAGGCCTGGCTGATCGGCTCGATCGGCAGCCGCTGCACCTTCAGCCGCGCGCTGTACCGGGAGATCCGCGCGACGCCGGTGTCGACGACGTAGCGGATGCCCGGCACGGTCAGCGAGGTCTCGGCGACGTTGGTGGCCAGCACGATGCGCCGCCCGGTGTGCGGCGCGAAGACCTTGTGCTGGTCGGCCGCGGACAGCCGGGAGTAGAGCGGCACGACCTCGGCCGACGGGAACCGCTCACCGAGGACGTCGGCGGTGTCGCGGATCTCCCGCTCGCCGGCGAGGAAGACCAGCACGTCGCCGGGCCCCTCGGCGACCAGCTCGTCGACGGCGTCGGCGATCGCGCTGACCTGGTCGCGGTCGGGGTCGGCGGCCGGGTCGCCCTCGGGGGCGTCGGGGTCGACCACCGGCCGGTAGCGGACCTCGACCGGGTAGGTGCGCCCGCTGACCTCGACGACCGGTACCTCGGCGCCGTCCGCACCGAAGTGCTTGGCGATCCGCTCGACGTCGATGGTCGCCGAGGTGATGACCAGCTTGAGGTCGGGCCGCTTCGGCAGCAGTTGCGCGAGGTAGCCGAGCAGGAAGTCGATGTTGAGGCTGCGCTCGTGCGCCTCGTCGATGATCAGCGTGTCGTACTGGCGCAGCAGCCGGTCGCGGGCGATCTCGGCGAGCAGCACGCCGTCGGTCATGACCTTGACCAGCGTGGTGTCGCTGACCTGGTCGGTGAAGCGCACCTTCCAGCCGACGACGTCGCCCAGCGGCGTGCCCAGTTCCTCGGCGATCCGCTCGGCGACGGTGCGCGCGGCGATCCGCCGGGGCTGGGTGTGGCCGATCCGCCCGCGGACCCCCCGCCCGATCTCCAGGGCGATCTTGGGCAGCTGCGTCGTCTTGCCCGACCCGGTCTCGCCGGCGACGACGACCACCTGCGAGTCGCGCAGTGCGGCGGCGATGTCCTCCCGGCGCGCGCTGACCGGCAGCTCGGCGGGGTAGGTGACCGCCGGGACCGCTGCCCGGCGCCGGGCGATGCGCTCCTCCGCCCGGGCGACGTCGGCGGCGATCGCGGACCGCTGCCGGGCCCGCGCGTCGGCGTCCCTCGTGCGGCGGGTGCCGTCGAGCCGACGGCCCAGCCGGTGCTCGTCCTCGAGGGTGAGCCCGGCCAGCCGTGTGCGCAGGTCGTCGGGCGCGGGCGTCACGGGGTTCTCCAGATCTCGCGGGGGCACGGCGTGCGACGCGCGGTTCGCGGCGCGGGTGAGCGGGCCGGCGGCGGGTATCCGCTCCAGGATCCCACCGCCGCCGGCCGTACGGCCGTGGCCCACCTCACTTGTATGCGCCGTACAACTGATTGCTTGCTACGCACAACCGGTTGTAGCGTGCACGTGTTCCCGCCCGCCCGCCCCCGGAGTTCCCGTGTCCCCTGGCGCGCCCGATCCCACCGGGCTCGACGACGAGCGGCTCGCCCAGCTGCGCACCCTGGGCGAGCAGCTGCCGCGCTTCATGCGCCTGGTGCACGCCCTCAAGTCCGCACAGGTGGCCGAGCGCCGCGACCGCGCGGCGCTGGTGCTGCTGTTCCCGCTCGTCCGGCTCGGCCCGCTGCGGCAGGGGGCGCTGGCCGAGCTCGTCCACGCCGACCCGTCGACGGTCAGCCGGCACGTGGCCACGCTGATCGAGCACGGCCTGGTCCAGCGGGTCGCCGACGAGACCGACGGCCGGGCGAGCCGGCTCGTCGTCACCGACGCCGGCCGCGAAGCGCTCGAACAGCTCCGCAGCGAGCGGGAGGCGCACCTGGCCCGCGTCACCGCCGACTGGCCGGCCGCCGACCTGACCGCCTTCACCACGCTCTTCGGCCGGCTGCTGGACGACCTGGCCTCGTCCCTGCCCACCGAGCCGACCGCCGCGCCCGTCCCGTCCCCCAGAGAGAAGCCATGACCCGAAGCACCCGCACCACCTCGGCCGAGCGGAGGGACGCCCGGGCGGCGGCCGCCGCCCCCGGCACGGACGGCGCCTTCACGCACCGGCAGATCGTCACGATCCTCGTCGGGCTGATGGTGGCGATGTTCCTCGCGGCCCTCGACCAGACGGTCGTGTCCACCGCCATCCGCACCATCGCCGACGACCTGCAGGGCTACGACCTGCAGGCGTGGGCCACCACGGCCTTCCTCATCACCTCGACGATCGCCACCCCGCTGTACGGGAAGCTCTCCGACATCTACGGGCGGCGGCCGTTCTACCTGTTCGCCATCGGGATCTTCGTCGTCGGCTCGGTGCTGTGCGGCATCGCGAACTCGATGTACGAGCTGGCCGCGTTCCGGGCGGTCCAGGGCATCGGCGCCGGTGGCCTGATGTCGCTGGCGCTGGCCATCATCGGCGACATCGTGCCGCCGCGGGAGCGGTCCCGGTACCAGGGCTACTTCATGGCCGTGTTCGGCACGTCCAGCGTGCTCGGGCCGGTCATCGGCGGGTTCTTCGCGGGTCAGACCTCGCTGCTGGGCTTCGACGGCTGGCGGTGGATCTTCATGATCAACGTGCCGCTGGGCCTGGTGGCCTTCGTCGCCGTCTTCCGCGTGCTGCACCTGCCGCACGAGCGCCGCGACCACCGCATCGACTGGCCGGGCGCGCTGGCGCTGATCACCTTCCTGGTGCCGCTGCTCATCGTCGCCGAGCAGGGCCGGATCTGGGGCTGGGACTCGGGCCGCTCGCTGGCCTGCTACGTCATCGGCGCCGTCGGGTTCGTGCTGTTCCTGCTGGCTGAGCGGTCCTACCAGGACGAGGCGCTGCTGCCGCTGCGACTGTTCCGCAACCGCAGCTTCGCGGTCAGCAGCATCGGCAGCGTCGTGATGGGTGCCGGCATGTTCGGTGGCCTGCTGCTGCTGCCGCAGTACCTGCAGATCGTGCACGGCTCCAGCGCCACGGTCGCCGGCCTGCAGATGATCCCGCTGGTCGCCGGCATCATGACCGGCGCGATGAGCTCCGGCATCGCCATCGGCAAGACCGGCAAGTACAAGGTGTTCCCGCTGGTCGGCATCGCGCTGATGACCGTCGCGCTGGTCTGCATGTCCTTCGTCGTGGACGCCGACACCTCGGTGTGGACCCTGGTGCCCTTCATGGTCCTCATGGGCCTGGGCCTGGGCTTCAACTTCCAGCCGGTCATCCTCGCCGTGCAGAACGCCGTCTCCCCGCGGGAGATGGGCGTGGCCACCTCGTCGGTGACCTTCTTCCGCCAGATGGGCGGCACGATCGGCACCGCCGCGTTCCTGTCGGTGCTGTTCAGCCGCCTGCCGGTGGACATCGAGGAGGCGGTGGCCTCCGCCGCGGCGTCCGACCCCCGGGTCGCCGAGGCGGTGCAGAGCGGCCAGCTGCAGGCCGGCGGCGACCTGTCGGACACGTCGTTCATCCAGCAGCTGCCGTCGTTCCTCGCGCTGCCCTTCAAGACCGGGTTCTCGAACTCGATCGACCTGGTGTTCCTCATCGCCGCGTGCGTCGTGGCGCTCGGGTTCTTCGTGTTCCTGTTCCTGCCGCAGCTGGCGCTGAGCAACAAGTCCGGCATCCAGGCCCGGCAGGCGGCCGAGCAGACCGCCGGCCCCGGCCCGGTGGCCGACGGCGGCGAGCACGCCGTGCAGGCGGTCGGCGCCGCGGCTCCGACGTCCACCGCGCCGCCGGTCGGCCGGCCCGGTGACGCCGAGACCAGCGAGCACGGCCGGCACCGCGCCTGACGCCCCCCGCTCGAGCGCCCGCCCGTCAGCCACCCGGCTGGCCGGCGGGCGCTCGTGTTCCGGAACGGTCGGCTGCGCCGGCGGGCCTACCCTGAGCCCCGTGCGTTCGTCGCTGATCCTGTCCCGCCGCGACCTGGACTTCCTGCTGCACGAGTGGCTCGACGTCGAGAGCCTGACCAAGCGGCCCCGGTTCGCCGAGCACTCGCGGGAGACGTTCGACGCCGTCCTGGAGCTGGCCGAGCGGATCGCCACCGACCACTTCGCGCCGCACAACCGCACGGCCGACGAGCACGAGCCGCGGTTCGTCGACGGCCGGGTGGAGATGATCCCGGAGGTCGGCCGGGCCCTCGAGGTCTTCGCCGAGGCCGGGCTGATGGCCAGTGAGTTCGACGAGCGCTTCGGCGGGATGCAGCTGCCGCACACCGTCGGGCAGGCGGTGTTCGCCTGGTTCAAGGCGGCCAACGTCGGCACCTCGGCCTACCCGTTCCTGACGATGGCCAACGCCCGGCTGCTCATCGCCCACGGCAGCCAGGAGCAGATCGACACCTACGTGGGCCCGATGGTCGAGGGCCGCAGGTTCGGGACGATGGCGCTGTCCGAGCCGCAGGCCGGCTCCTCGCTCGCCGACATCACCACGCGGGCCGAGCGGCAGGACGACGGCACCTACCGGCTGACCGGCAACAAGATGTGGATCTCGGCCGGCGACCACGAGCTCAGCGAGAACATCGTCCACCTGGTGCTGGCGAAGGTCCCCGGCGGTCCGCCCGGCGTGAAGGGCATCTCGCTGTTCGTCGTCCCCAAGCACCTCGTGCGCGACGACGGCTCGCTGGGTGAGCGCAACGACGTCGTCCTGGCCGGGCTCAACCACAAGATGGGCTACCGGGGGACGACGAACACCCTGCTGAACCTCGGCGAGGGCGGGCACACCCCCGGCGGGCGGGCCGGCGCGGTGGGGTACCTCGTCGGCGAGGAGCACCGCGGCCTGACCTACATGTTCACGATGATGAACGAGGCGCGGATCGGCGTCGGCATGGGCGCGACCGTGCTCGGCTACACCGGCTACCTGCACGCCCTGGAGTACGCGCGCAGCCGCACCCAGGGCCGGCCGCCGGCCGACCGGGACGCCACCCGGCCGCCGGTGCGGATCGTCGAGCACACCGACGTGCGGCGGATGCTGCTGGCCGCGAAGTCCTACGCCGAGGGCGGCCTGGCGCTGGGCCTCTACTGCGCGCGGCTGGTCGACGAGGAGCAGACCGCGGAGCTCCAGGAGGAGCGCGAGCGCGCCCACCTCCTGCTGGAGGTGCTCACGCCGATCGCGAAGGCCTGGCCGTCGCAGTGGGGGCCGGTCGCCGACGACCTGGCCATCCAGGTGCACGGCGGCTACGGCTACACCCGCGACTACCCGGTCGAGCAGTTCTACCGGGACAACCGGCTCAACCCGATCCACGAGGGCACCAACGGCATCCAGGGGCTGGACCTGCTCGGCCGCAAGGTCGTGATGCAGGGCGGTGCCGGGCTGGCGCTGCTGGCCGAGACCATCGGGCGGACGACGGCGCGGGCGGCCGGCACGGAGTGGGCCGCGTTCGCCGCCGACCTCGACGCGGCCGTGGCCCGCATCGGCGCGGTCACCACGACGCTGTGGGGTGCCGGGGACCCGGCCGTCACGCTGGCCAACTCCACCGCCTACCTGGAGGCGGCCGGCCACGTCGTCGTGGCCTGGCTGTGGCTGGAGCAGGCGCTGGCCACCGGCGAGCAGGCCGGCGACTTCCACCAGGGCAAGCGGGCGGCGGCGCGCTTCTTCCACCGGTACGAGCTGCCCAAGGTGCACACCCACCTGGACCTGCTCGAGTCGCTGGACCGCACCGTCCTCGACACCGACGAGGCCTGGCTGTAGCCGGACCCCGCCGCGGTCCTGCGAGCGAGGGGCAGGGGTCTCTCAGGCCGCGCGGGCCATGCCCACCGGCTCGGCGGCGCGGGCGGCCGGGCGGGCCGCGGACGCGGTCGCGGCGCGCTGCTCCCGCTCGTACCGGGCCGTGGACGAGGTGCCCATCACGATCACCAGTGCGGTCAGGACCAGGAACCCGATCAGGGTCACGGCCGGCCACAGCACCATCGGTTTCATCCCCCTGGGAGTCGATCTGTTCGTCGCCGCAGGGAGGCATGCCCCCCGCAGCACGTCGTCGGGTGGTGTCTTCCCCCGCCGACCGGGATCTCAATCGTCGATCCGTGCGGAGTACCGGACACCGGGGCGCCCGGTCCCACCCCGAAGGGTGACGACGTCGCAGCCATGACACCCCGCTCGGGTGACATCCGCGACCCCCCGACCAGGGGAGCGGCGCCACGACACCCCCGGGGCGGGCATGGAACAGGACCGTCCGGGGCACCGGGGAGGAGACGAGTTCCCACCCCGACCGGAGGACGACCATGAACCGCCCCACCGGCTCCCGCGGCGCCGACACCGCCGCGAAGGACACCCGGTTCTCCGGCAACCGCGCCGGGGATCCCGCACCCCAGGACGACAAGGTCAACGAGGTCCGCTTCGACAACGCCCCGCAGGGGGCCGACCCGAAGCCCACCACCGGCGGCACGTTCAAGCGCACGCTCAAGGAGTTCAGCGAGGACAACCTCACCGACTGGGCCGCCGCCCTCACCTACTACGGCGTCCTGGCGCTGTTCCCCGCGCTGATCGCGCTGCTGTCGATCGTGGGGCTGCTGACCAACCCGGAGCAGCTCACCACCGCCCTGACCGCGGTCGTCCCGCAGCAGGCGGCCAGCACGCTCAACCCGGTGATCCAGCAGATCGCCGGCAACACGGGCGCGGCCGGCTTCGGCCTGGTCCTCGGTCTGGCCGGCGCCGTCTGGTCGGCCTCGGGGTACGTGGGCGCGTTCACCCGCGCGGCCAACGTGGTCTACGAGACCCCCGAGGGCCGCAAGATCTGGAAGCTCAAGCCGCTGCAGCTGCTCGTCACGCTGATCGGCATCCTCTTCGCCGCGGTCATCGTGACCCTGCTGGTGCTCAGCGGCCCCGTGGTCGACGCCGTCGGGCAGGCGATCGGGGTGGGCGAGACGGCGATGACCGTCTGGAACGTGGTCAAGTGGCCGGTCATCCTCGTCGTCCTGGCGCTGATGATCGCCGTCCTCTACTACACGACCCCGAACGCGAAGCTGCGTGGCTTCAAGTGGGTCAGCCCCGGCGCCGCCCTCGCCATCGTCGTGGCAATCGTCGCGTCGGCGCTGTTCGCCTTCTACGTGGCGAACTTCGGCAGCTACAACAAGACCTACGGGGCGCTGGCCGGTGTCGTCGTCTTCCTGATCTGGTTCTGGTTGATCAACGTCGCGCTGCTGTTCGGCATCGAGCTCGACGCCGAGATCGAGCGGACCAAGGAGCTCAAGGAGGGCGTGCCGGAGGCGCACAAGGAGATCCAGCTCGACGCCCGCAGCGACCCGAAGCCCCGCCAGACCAACTGAGCACGGGCCCCCTGCCCCGTGCAGGGGGCCACCCGACGACGGCTCCTCCCCAGCTGGGGAGGAGCCGTCGTCGCGTCAGCGGGACGTCGGCGGCTGGTCCCCGCGGCGGGACAGCGGCACCCGCTCCACCAGCCCGGCCACCCCGGCCAGCGCCCGGCTGACCGCCTCTCCGGCCGGCGCGAGCTGCTCCGGGGCGCGGCGGACGGCGGCGTCGACCAGGTCACGGGTGCGGTCGATGAGCGTCAGCGGCAGGCCCGACAGCGCGTTGCCCGGCGGCCGGCGGGAGACCGTGGGGTGCGGTCGGGTCGGCGACACCCGGCGGGCGAGCTCCCACTGCCGGCCCAGCCGCCGCAGCTGGTGCGGGTCGAGCTTCTCCTGCAACCGCGGGAAGAGCACGTCCTCCTCGTCGCGGACGTCCTCCCGCAGCACCTCGACCAGCCGGGCGAGCCGCTGGGCGCGGCGGGGGTCGTCGTGGCCGAGGGTCTCGATCTCGGAGACCAGCTCGTTGACCTCCTGGTGCTCCTCCTCCACCCGCAGGGTCAGCGCGTCGCCGTCCGGCAGCACCCGGCGCAGCACCGGCCACAGCACGGTCTCCTCGGCGAAGGCGTGGCTGAACACCAGCCGGTCGATGCGGGTGAGCACCTCCTCCTGCTCCCGGCCGGTGGTGCCGTCCAGCTGGTGCAGCAGCCGGTCGAGCTCGATGTGGTCGCGGCGCTGGCGGACCAGGACGCTGCCGGGCCCTCCGAGCTCCTCGTCGGTCTGGTCGGCGATGGATCGGCCCACGGCAGGCACTCCTCGGGTTGCGGGTCAGTGCCTGCCTCCTGCCCGTCGACCGCCCCCGGCATGCACGCTCAGCGCCCGCCCCACCACAGCGCCGCGGCCTCCGCCGGCGTCCGGCCGTCGACGGCGACCAGCCGGTTGAGCCGCACCAGGTCGGCGTTGGTCAGCCGGGCGCTGACCGCGTCCAGCGCCGTCGACAGCTCCGCCCCCGCCCGGTCGAGCACCGCCGTCCGCACGACCGGCACCACGTTCTCGTGCGGCTGCAGCCCCCGGTCGTCGTCGAGCAGCACCAGCGAGCCGTCGGCCAGCCGCGCGTCGGTCGTCTCCAGCAGCCCGATGTCGATCTCCTCCGACTGCAGCGCCTCCACCGTCGCCGACCGGGACGGCATGGCCCGCACCTCGGCGAACTCGAGGCCGTACACCTCGCGCAGGCCGGGCAGGCAGTACCGCCGCTCCGGGCACTCCGGTGGCCCCCCGAACACCATCCCGGAGGCGACGAGGGAGAGGTCGGACAGCCGGCGGACGGCGTTCTGCTCGGAGAACGCGGCCCGGACGACGAACCCGTTCTGGTCCTCGGCGGCCGCCGCGGCGAGCACGGTGGCGCCGCGCTGGGCCATCGCCCGCGCCAGGGCGGCCCGGAGGTGCTCGGGCTCGCGCCGGGCCGGCGGCTGCCCCGGGTCGACGAAGTCCAGGGCGGTGCCCAGGTAGTCCACGACGAGGTCGACGACGCCCTGCTCGAGCGCGGGCAGCACCACCTCGCGGGTGCCGATGCCGTGCTGGACGGCCACCGGCAGGCCCGCGCGGCGCACCGCCTCGGCGTACACCTCGGCCAGGATCTGGTTCTCGGCGAAGTCGTAGGAGGCGATGCGGATCGTGCCCTCCGCGGCCGGGGCCGCCGTCCCGCTGACCGGGGCGCACCCGGGCAGCAGGAGGGCCAGCAGGAGCAGCGCGGCGGGGACCGCCCGGGAACGCCGCATCGCGGGCTCCCTCCTCGCGGGGGAACGGGCCCCGGCCACGCTAGCGCCGGACGGCGGCGAACCCAATGGACCGCGGGCCCGCCACGGTGCAGCATCGGGCGGCATGGCGTCGCTGCCGCACGCCGCCTCGGAGGCAGGCCCGGCTCGGCGCCCCGGTCCGCCGGCCATCCAGCGCGTGCGCCGCCGGCGCCGTCCCTCCGGTGAGCCGCCGCCGCTGCCCCGGCACCTCAACACGTCCGGCCGGTGGTGGCTGGGCCTGTCGGCGGGCGTGGTGGTGGCGTGGTCGGTCGTCCTGGCCACCGACAGCGTGCCGCTGGTCGACCTGGTCGACACGCGCGTGCTGCAGGGCATCGCCACGCTGCACTCCCCGGGGCTGACCGAGGTCGCCGAGGTGGCCGGGGTGCTGGCGACCCGGCCCGCGATCCACGCGCTGTGGCTGGCCAACCTGCTCGTCCTGGTGGTGTGCCGGCGCTGGCACCACCTGTTCGTCTGGCTGGGCGTCGGCCTCGTGGTGGTCAACGTCGCGGCGCTGGCCACGGTCGTCCTGCAGCGGCCGCGCCCCTACGAGGTCGAGCTGCTCGGCGAGTGGTCCGGCTTCTCCATGCCCTCGCTGCCGGTGACCGTGCTCGCCGCGTTCCTGGTGAGCACCGTGTACGCCCTCGTGCCGGCGGGCCGTCCCCGGACGATCGCGAAGTGGGTCGTCGTGGGGCTGCTGGCGGTCACCGTCGCCTCCCGGCTGTACCTGGCCCAGGACCACCCGAGCGACGTGGTGGCGGCGGTCGTCCTGGGCGTGGCGACCCCGCTGGCGGCGTTCCGGCTCATGACGCCGACCGACGTCCACCCGGTGCGCTACCGCCGCGGCAGCCCGGCGCACCTCGACGTCTCCGGCGCGCGCGGCCAGGCGATCGTCCGGGCGCTGCAGGACCAGCTGGGTCTGCTGGCCACCTCCTGCACGCCGTTCAACCTGGCCGCGTCCGGCGGCTCCACGCCGCTGCGGATCACGGTGAAGGCCTCCGACGGGGAGGAGGACTTCGTCTTCGGCAAGCTCTACGCCGCCACGCACGTGCGCTCCGACCGCTGGTTCAAGCTGGCCCGCACGCTGCTCTACGGCCGGCTGGAGGACGAGAAGCCCTTCGCCAGCGTGCGCCGGCTCGTGCAGTACGAGGACTACGTGCTGCGGCTGTTCTCCGACGCCGGGCTGCCCGTGCCGCACCCGATGGGGATCGTGGAGATCACCCCGGAGCGGGAGTACCTGCTGGTCACCGAGTTCCTCCGCGGCGCCCAGGAGATCGGGGACGCCGAGATCGACGACGCGGTGATCGACCAGGGGCTGGCCGCGGTGCGGCGGATGTGGGACATCGGCGTGGCCCACCGCGACCTCAAGCCGGCCAACATCCTGGTCCGCGACGGCACCCTCTACCTGATCGACTCCGCCTTCGCCGAGGTCCGGCCCAGCCCGTGGCGGCAGGCGGTGGACCTGGCCAACACGATGCTGGTCCTCGCGCTGCGCACCGACGCGGCGCGGGTGTACGCCCGGGCGCGGCTGCGCTTCTCCGACGAGGAACTCGCCGAGGCCTTCGCCGCCACCCGCGGCCTCACCATGCCGAGCCAGCTGCGCCGGTTGCTGCGCGCCGACGGCCGCGACCTGCACGCGCAGTTCCTCCGGCTGCTCCCCTACCGCCTGCCGCCGGTGCGCATCCAGCGGTGGAGCTTCCGGCGGGTCGGGCAGTCGCTGGTCGCCCTGCTCGGCATGCTCGTCGCCGCGCTGGTCGCCGTCGACCTGCTGGACTCGCCGCTGTGACCGGGGCCCGGCCGGCCCGGCGGATGGTCGTGCTCGTCGGCGCCGCGCTGCTCGCCACGGGGTGCGCGCTGCCGGGCGCCCCGGTCGTGGGCACGCCCCCGGCCTGCTCCATCGGGGACGACGCGCGCGCCGCCGACGGCGTCGTCCTCATGGCGCAGGCCGTGCCGACGGCGTCGGTGGTGCCCTGCGTGCAGGGGCTGCCGCTGGGCTGGCACTTCTCCGGCCTGGAGGCCGGGCGCGGCTCTGCCCGGTTCTGGTTGGACTCCGACCGGGACGGCGTGCACGCCATCGAGGTGGCGCTGACCGGGTCGTGCGACACCGGCGAGGCGACCGAGGTCCGCAGCGACCGGGACGGGATGGCGCGGTTCGAGCGGGTCACCCAGGTGACGCCGCAGTACCACGGCCGACGCATCTACCTGTTCGACGGGGGCTGCCTGACCATCGCCTTCGCCCTCGCCGGTGACAACCGCGCCGAGCCGCTGGCGCTGGCGACCCAGGGCATCGGCACCCTCCGCCGGGAGGACCTCGCCGAGCAGGTGCGCGCCGAGAACGGCGGCCGGCTCGGGCTGGACCCGCCGTGATCGCGTTCTGGCGCCGGTGGCGCAAGGTGCTCACGCCGGTGTTGTCGCTCCTGCTGGCCGCCGCGGTCCTGGCCTGGTTCATCCCCCGGTTCACCAGCCTCTCGGCGGTGTGGGACACGGTCCGCGCGCTGACGGCGGCGCAGCTGGGCCTGCTCGCGGTGGTGACGGTCTGGAACCTGGCGACCTACCAGTTCCTCGTGGTCGCGACCATGCCCGGGCTGACCCTGCGCCAGGCCACGGTGGCCACCCTCTCCACCACGGCGGTGGCGAACACCGTCGTCGCCGGCGGGGCGATCGCGGTCGGCCTCACCTACGCGATGAACAGCTCCTGGGGCTTCTCCCGCTCCCGGACGTCGGTCTCCCTGCTGGTGGCCGGACTGTGGAACAACTTCGCCAAGCTCGGTCTGCCGGTGCTGGCGCTGAGCCTGCTGGCGTTCCGGTCCACCCCGAGCGCCGGGCGGGTGGCGGCCGGCCTGGCGGGTCTGGCGGGCCTGGCCGGGGCCGTCGTCCTGCTCTGGCTGCTGCTGCGCAGCCGCGAGGGCGCGGCGCGGATCGGCACCGCCGCCGGGCGGATCGCCTCGGCGGTGGTCCGGCCGTTCGGCCGGCCACCGGTGCAGGGCTGGGACCGGGCGACGACGCGGTTCCGCGACCGGACGGCGCTGCTGCTGCGCGCCCGGTGGCACTGGATCACGGTGACCACGCTGGTGAGCCACCTGTCGCTGTTCCTCGTGCTGCTCGTGGCGCTGCGCGTCGTGGGCGTGCCCAGCCAGGACGTCGGGGTGGTGGAGGCCCTGACGGTCTTCGCCTTCGCCCGGCTGCTGACCGCCGTCCCGTTCACCCCGGGCGGGCTGGGGGTCATGGAGGTGGCGCTGATCGCCGGTCTGGCGGCCGCGGGTGGCGACCGCTCGCTCGTCGCCGCCGCGGTGCTGGTCTACCGCGCGCTCACCTACGTGCTGCCCATCCCGCTCGGGCTGGGCACCTACCTGTTCTGGCGGCGGAACCGGTCGTGGCGCCGGCCGCCGAACGCCGCGCCGCGGTCGGAACTGGTCCCCGAGACCGCCTGAGGGTCGACCGCGCCACGCGAGCCCGGAGGAGCCACCCGGGAGGGGGTCGTGGTCCTGCGGCGGTCGGCGCTGCGTGGTTCAGTGTCGGTGGTCACACTGCGAGCCACCGCACCGAGGAGACCGGCATGACCGACGCAGCGCGTCCAGCTGAGGACCGCACCACCGACGGGGTCGCCCAGGAGCCCGGCGAGGCGGCTCTCGGCCTCGACATGGTCCTCGTGGACGGCGCCCGGGGGCCACTGCGCCGGATGATCCCCCCGGCGCGCACGACCCTGCGGCTCGGCCGCGCGCTGGCCGGCCGGCCCAGGGTGGTCGCCGGCCAGATCGGCACCCTCGCCAAAGACCTCGGCAAGGTCGTCGCCGGCCGCTCCGACCTCGCCCCCGCACCCAGGGACAAGCGGTACGCCGACCCGGCCTGGACGGGCAACGGGCTCATGCGGCGGGCGATGCAGGCGCACATCGCCGCCTCGCGCACCGCGCTGGAGCTGCTCGAGGCCGCCGACCTCGACTGGCAGGACGACGAGCGCCTGCGCTTCACGCTGACCAACGTCGTCGACGCCCTCGCCCCGAGCAACGGCCCGCTCAACCCGCTGCTGTGGAAGGCGGTCATCGACACCGGCGGGCGCAACGCCGTCCGGGGCCTCCGGCGGATGGTCGGCGACCTCGCGTCCGCGCCACGGGTGCCCTCGATGGTGGAGCCCGACGCCTTCACCGTCGGGGAGGACCTCGCCGTCACGCCGGGCGCAGTGGTGCTGCGGACGCCGGTGTTCGAGCTCATCCAGTACCGGCCGACGACCGAGCGGGTGCGGTCGGTGCCGCTGGTGATCGTGCCGCCGACGATCAACAAGTACTACATCACCGACCTCGCCCCCGGCCGCAGCATCGTCGAGCACTACGTGGCCGCGGGCCAGCAGGTCTTCATGATGTCGTGGCGCAACCCCGACGAGCGGCACGCCGACTGGGGCATGGACGCCTACGGCCAGGCGGTCATCGACGCCATGGACGCCGCGGAGCGGATCACCGGCAGCGACCGGGTCGCCCTCCAGGGCTTCTGCTCCGGCGGGATCATCCTCGCGATGACGCTCGCCCACCTGGCCGCCACCGGCGGACTGGGCCGGGTCGCCGCCTCCAGCTACTCCGTCGCCGTCCTGGACTGGTCGCGGGCGGGCACGCTCGGCGCGCTCATGGACGAGGGGGCGGTCCGGGACGCGACCGAGAGGTCGAGGAAGAAGGGTTACCTGGACGGCGCGACCCTGGCCGAGGTGTTCGCCTGGCTGCGGCCCAACGACCTGGTGTGGAACTACTGGGTCAACAACTACCTGCAGGGCAACCCGCCGCCGGCCTTCGACATCCTCTACTGGAACGGCGACACCACCCGCATGAGCGCGGCCCTGCACCGCGACTTCATCGACATCGCGTTCGGCAACAAGCTGACCAAGCCGGGCGCCGCCACCATGCTCGGGTCCCCGGTCGACCTGTCGAAGGTGGACGTCGACGCCTACGTCACCGCGGGCATCGCCGACCACATCTGCCCGTGGCAGTCCTGCTACCGGACGACGCAGCTGCTCGGCGGGCGCAGCCGCTTCGTCCTCTCCACCAGCGGGCACATCGCCTCGCTGGTGAACCCCCCGAGCAACCCGAAGGCGTCCTTCCAGGTCGCCCCGGACACCCCGCCGGACGCGGAGCAGTGGCTGGCCGCCGCGGAGAAGCAGAAGGGCTCGTGGTGGCCGGACTTCACGTCCTGGCTGGCCGAGCGCTCCGGCGACGAGGTGGACGCGCCGACGTCCCTGGGCAACGACGAGCTACCGCCGCTGACCGACGCCCCCGGCACGTATGTGTTCGACAAGTAAGCCGCGCACGCCGCGGGCCACGTCGGCGCCGGCCGCCGACGTGGTCCGCACCGTCACCGTCGCGGGCCGCACGCTGCGGGTGTCGGTGCGCACCGGGGACGACTCGGTCCCGCCACTGCTGCTGATGAACGGCATCGGCGCGAGCCTGGAGGTGCTCCAGCCGTTCGTCGACGCGGTCGACCGCCGGCGGACGGTGATCCGGTTCGACGTCCCCGGGGTGGGCGGCTCCCCGCGGCCGGTGGTCCCCTACGTCCTGGCCACGTTCAGCCCGGTCGTCGCCGGGGTGCTCAGCCGGCTGGGCCACGACGACCCGGTCGACGTCCTGGGGCTCTCCTGGGGCGGCGGGCTGGCCCAGCACTTCGCCGTCCAGCACCGCCGGCGCGTCCGCCGGCTGGTCCTGGCCGCCACCGGCACGGGCAGCCTGATGGTGCCCGCGCACCCGCGGGTGCTGGCCCGGATGCTGACCCCGCGCCGACACCGCGACCCCGCCTACACCCGGGCGGTCGCCGGGGAGATCTACGGCGGGACGATCCGCGACGATCCGGCGCTGGCGGCCCGGGTGCTGCACTCCGCGAGCCGGCTGGGCCCGCGGCGCGGCTACTACTACCAGCTCGCGGCCAGTGCCGGCTGGAGCAGCCTGCCGTTCCTGCGGCTGATCCGGCAGCCGACGCTGATCGTCGCGGGGGACGACGACCCGATCATCCCGGTGGTCAATGCGCACGTCCTGGCCCGGCTGATCCCCGGGGCCCGGCTGCACCTCTACCACGGGGGCCACCTCGCGCTGATCACCGAGGCCGAGGAACTGGCCCCGGTGATCGAGCGCTTCCTGGACGAGGACGCCTAGCCCACCCGGCGACCGGGCTCTCCCGGCGCTAGGCCCAGCTCCGGACGGCGAGGACCAGGGAGCAGCCGGCCGACCCCGTGGGCTCGACCCGGAAGCCCAGCTGGGTGAGCAGGTCGGCGACGGCGGCGTTCATCGTCCGCTGCACCGCCGCGTCCACGGCCGCCCCGCGCACCTGCTGACGGCTCATCCGGTCGTGCGCGTGCCAGCTGACCAGGATGCCGCCCTCACCCGGGACCGGGGTCAGGCACACCCCACCGGCAGCGCCCCGCCCGTCGCACTCGTGCAGCGGCAGACCGGCCTCGACCAGCGCCGCGGTCACCTCGACGACCAGCGTGGTGAGCGCGTCGTCGTCCGACAGCAGCCCGTTCCACTCCTCGGTCAGCCGGTCCAGCTGGTCCCCGAGCTCGCTCAGCCACGCCCGCTCCTGGGGCAGCTGCCGCCGGACCAGCCCGCCGTCGGTGCGCTGCGCGGCGTACACCGACCGCACCGACGCCGGCAGCTCGCCGGCCAGCGCCGCCCAGTCCGCGTCGACCCGGTCGGCGAAGGGGCCGGCCACGATCCGGTCGCCGGGACGGTCGGCCCACTCGTCGACCAGCCACCAGGCCGGCGCGCTCCCGGACCCGACGGCCCGCTTGCCCGCGGGGTGCGTGGCGACACCGACGGCGGCGCCCTGCTCGAGGCACCCGTCCCCGTCCCCGCCCCCGGTGTCGGCACGCCGGGAGTCTCCGGCCGGCCGGGCAGCCGGGACGTCACCGGCCGGGGCCGCCGCGGTCATCGCGGGGACCGCCGCCCGCCGCTGCACCTGGTTGCGCTCGAACTGGTACCGCTCGGTCGACCTGGTGCCCAGCGCGATGACCACCGCTGCGAGCAGCACGAAGCCGAGCACGGTCACGGCCGGCCAGAACAGCACCACCTCGCCGACCTCACCAGGCACGCCAGACTCCCTGCGGTCCGGCGCCCCACAGGGCGGCCCGCTGCACCAGGTCGCGCAGCCACGGCCGGAGCCGGGCGAGCGAGGAACGCAGCTCGCGGCGCAGCGACGCCGGCGCCGCGGCGCGCTCCTCGGGCAGGAACAGGTCCATCAACGCCGTCAGCGTCAGTTCGTCGTCGGCGGGGGTGGGCCCGGCAGGGGACGGCGGTCGGGTGGCCAGTGCTGGTGGCGCGGCGTTCACACGGGGCTCCTCGGGACTGTTCGTCGCGGCCGGGGAAGTGCCGCGGACAGCCGGAAAAGTAGGGCCCGAGACCGCCCCGCGGACCCCTCTCCCGAGGCCCGGGACGGCGCCGTCACCCGATCGTTGTCCGGGCCCCGCCGCGGGGTCGGTGACCCCTCGCTGCGCCCGCCGTCATGTCGACATCCGCCCTGGTCCGCAGCGTGGAACGGCCGGCCGGCGGGCGTGGTGACGCCCGTGCCGGCCCGCGGCACGGCATGTCGCAGCGCCCGTCCCCGGCCGGCCGGGGTCCCGGTTCCCCACCCCAACGGGTGGCGTCGGACCCTGCACCCCTGCAACACGGCGTTGCGGCTGCCGATCCTCCCCGGACGACGCACCACCCAGCGAGGAGCACGACGTGATCATCAGCGGCCCGGCGACCACCCCTGCCTCGGAGGCACACGTGGCACGAGAGGTGCTGGAGGTGCTCGACCGCCGTGCCGGCATGGTCCGGCCACCGGCGAGCGTGACCGTCTCCGGGGCGGTCGCCCTGGGCATCGCCGCGCAGTTCCGCAGCGCGTCACTGACCGGGCAGGTCCTCGACCGCTTCTCCACCGGCGGCTCGGTCGACAGCGACGAGCTGATCAAGGCGGCGCGCTTCGAGCAGGGCTTCGCCTCGCCGGAGGGCTACGCCGCGCTGCGCTGCCTGGTCCTGTGGGCCCAGGACCGGGCGCAGCGCAGCAGGAGTGCGCGGCGCCTGGCGCCACGGCAGGACTGAGGACCCTCCCGGGTCACGGCAGGGGGACGACGTCCGGCGTCGGCGTGGGGAACGACCGGTCGCCGAACAGCACACGGCGTGCCGCGGCCCTCCCCACCGGCGTCCGCAGCAGGCCGAACGCCGCCGCGGCCACTACCGGCGTGCGCACCTGGGCCAGCCCCCGGCGCAGCGCCAGCCGCCCACGGAAACGCGCCCGCAGCGCGGCTCCGTCGTAGCGGGTCAGCGCGTCCGGCCGGCCGGTCCGCAGGGCGTCGTCGAGGACGGCGGCGGCGTGCTCCGACAGCCGCAGGCACGGGTCGAGGCCGCCGGCGGTCAGCGGGGAGACCGCGCCCGCGGCGTCCCCCACGAGCAGCCCGTCCGCGCAGCCGATCCGGCGCAGCAGCCCGCCGACCGGGATGGGGCCGCCGCGCCGCTCCACCTCGGCCGGGCGCTCGACGCCGGGCAGTCCGGGCGCGGAGGCGCCGAACCGCTGCACGGCGCGTCGCAGGCCGTAGGGGAAGCGGTCGGCGTAGCCGGCGACGCCCACGTGGGCGTGCCGCCCGTCGTTGACGACCCACGCCAGGTACCCGGGCGCCAGCGAGGGGTCGAGCACGCAGTGGAACGTCGGCGGTTCCGCGCTGCCGGGGACCGCGAAGACCTCCTCGGCACCGACCAGCAGGTGTGTGTTGCGGTCCAGGCCGAGGTCACGGGCGACCCGCGAGCGGGCGCCGTCGGCGCCGACGACGAACCGGGCCCGCACCCGCGCCGGCCCGTCGGGGCCGGCCAGGAGGGACGCGTCGCCGCACCGCCCGGCGTAGCGGGTCCCCAGCGCGATGCGGACACCGGCGTCGGCCGCGGTGCGCACCGCCGCCACGTACAGCGGCGCCATGTCGCCCACCCGGTACTCGTCGCGCGCGCTGACCAGGGTCACCGGGCGGTGCAGCCCCGGCGGGTAGAGCACCACCCGCCGGATCGGGGGCCCGAGGCACTCGGCCGGCAGCGGGAAGTCGTCCAGCGTCTTCCGGACGAAGATCCCCGTGGTGCGGATCGCGCCGGACAGCGTCGTGCGCCGGTCGACCAGCAGCACGTCGTGGCCGCGCTCGGCCAGCAGCGTGGCCGTGTGCAGCCCGGCCAGTCCGGCGCCGACGACGAGCACGTCGACGTCCCCGAGGTCGGTGCTCACCGGTTCGCGTCGTCCCGGGCCAGGCGCAGCCAGCCGAGCAGCAGCGCGCCACCGGCCCAGGCCAGCAGGACGGTCACCGACGACGCCTCCGTCATCCCCGGCACCCCGCCGAGCAGCAGGAACGCCGCCCCGGAGCCGGGGAGGACCTCGGCGAGCGCGGACGTCCAGGTGTAGCCGAACTGCGGCAGCAGCAGCGGCAGCACGAGCACCAGCAGGAACACCGCGACCAGGCCCCCGGCCGTGTGGCGCAGCAGGAAGGCCAGCCCTGCCGCGAGCGCCGTCCCGGCCGCGACGACGAGGGCGACGGTGCCCAGGACGTCGAGCCCCTCGCCCACGGGCAGGGTCAGTGCCGGCCGGGCCGTGGCGTGGGCGGCGAGGCCGGAGGCCACCGCCAGAAGCGCACCGAGGAGCGTGGCGGTGCCCACCGCCACGCTCGTGCGGGCGAGGAAGAGCGTCCCGCGGCGCGGCGTCCACTGCAGGGTCGGGACGATCCCCCCGGTGGCGTGGTCGGAGGTGACGGCGGTGACCGTGAGGGCGAGGAGGGCGAACTGCGCCGGCATGGCCGCGACCGCCGCCACCGCCCAGGCCGGGTCCCCGCTCGCGTCCGCGTCGAGGCCGGCGAGGGCACCGATGCCCACCATGGCCACGGCTGCCGCGGCCACGAACCACCAGGTGGCCTGCACCGTCCACAGCCGGGTCCACTCGGCGGCGCACGCGCGGGCGAGCACCCGGGCGGCCGGGACGTCGTCCGCTGCGCGGGCGTCGACGGGGGCGGTCATCGGACGGCCTCCGCCGTGGCGCCCGCGTGCTCGGGTCGGCGGGCGGAGTGCTCCACGCTGGTGCCGGTCAGCTCGGTGTAGGCCTCCTCGAGGGACTGCGCGACCTCGGAGAGGTGGTGCAGCGGGACGTCCTCGGCGTGGGCGAGCTCGCCGACCTCCTCGGCGGTGGCGCCCTCGACCAGCAGCTCCTGCGCGTCGGCGCGCCGGACCACCAGCCCGCGCTCCTGCAGCCGGGCGAGCAGGGCGTCAGGGCGCGAGCTGCGGACGCGCACCTGGACCGAGCCCAGCCCGCGCAGGATCTCCTCGGTCGTCGCGTCGGCGATCAGGCGGCCCCGGCCGATGACGACCAGCCGGTCGGCGATCTGCTGCATCTCGCTGAGCAGGTGGCTGGAGACCAGCACGGTGCGCCCCTCGTCGGCGAGCCGGCGCAACAGCTCGCGGATCCAGCGGACCCCGTCGAGGTCGAGGCCGTTGACCGGCTCGTCGAACAGCAGCACGCGGGGGTCACCGAGCAGCGCCGCGGCGATCCCGAGACGTTGGCGCATGCCCAGGGAGTAGCCCTTGACCCTGCGGCGGGCCGCGCGTCCGAGCCCGACCTCCTCGACGACCTCGTCCACCCGGCGTTCCGGGACGCCGTTGGCCCGCGCGGCCACCCGCAGGTGGTTGCGGCCGGTGCGGCCGGGGTGCACGGCGCCGGGGTCGAGCAGCGCGCCGACCTCGCGCAGCGGTTCGGCGAGCGTCGCGAACCGCCGCCCGTTCACCAGGGCCTCTCCGGACGTCGGCCGGTCCAGGCCGAGCACCATCCGCATCGTCGTCGACTTCCCTGCCCCGTTCGGCCCGAGGAAGCCGGTGACCTTCCCCGGCTCGACGGCGAAGCTGAGGTCGTCGACGGCCAGGACGTCGCCGTAGCGCTTGGTCAGGTTGCGGACCTCGATCACCGGTGCGCCTCGTGCGGGGCGTCGGAGTCCTCCGGGACCCACTCGAGCAGGTCCCCGGGCTGGCAGTCGAGCACCCGGCACATCGCTTCCAGGGTGCTGAAGCGGACGGCCTTGGCCCGGCCGTTCTTGAGCACGGCCACGTTCGCCGGCGTGAGCCCGACCCGCTCGGCGAACTCGCCGACGCTCATCTTGCGTCGGGCCAGCTCCACGTCGATGCGCACGACGATGGGCATCAGATGACCGCTTCCATGTCGGTCCGCAGCGACGTCGCCTGCCGGAGCAGCGCCCGCATCACGACCATGAGCAGCCCCACGACGGCGCCGATCAGCAGCAGCACCAGCAGCAGCACCGGCAGGGCCGCGTCGTCGCGGACCTCGTCGACGATGAAGTAGTACGCGCAGACGAACGCGCCGAGGAGCATCACCCAGCCGACGGCGATCGCCCCCACGATGGCGTTGACCCAGGGCAGGGCGCTCTCGCTGAAGATCCGGTCGTGCCGGACCAGGGTCAGCAGCTTCCAGGTGCACACGATGACGACCTGGACGCACACCAGCCCGAGGACCGAGACCGTCAGCAGCGTCCACCGCATGAACGACTGCTCCAGCGACGGCTCGGCCAGGTCCGGCAGCATCCCGGGCACGGCCCAGAACTGGGCGCCCACCAGCGCGGCGAACACGATCGCGAGCAGGACCCGGAGCGGGCCCACCACCCGTTGCGTCTGCGACATGCATCGACTCTCGGGCGGGAGCTATCGAAAGTCAATCGATACACGCCGAAGCGCGATACACATCCCTCATCGGGTGGACACCAGCCGCCGCGCTGACGCGGGCTCACGCTCCGGTGACGTCGACGGGCGAGCCGTCGTCGTCCGCGTCCTCCCGCCCTCTCGCCGAGGCCTGCTGCTCGGTCAGGAACAGCCAGCCGAGGGAGAGGCCGCCGGTCGCGGTCGCGGCGATGGCCGGCGGCCGCTGTCCGGAGAGCCGGGCCTCGCACCGGGGGATGTGGTCGCCGTTGTCGTTGCCGTCCCCGCCGGCGCGGAGATCGAGGAACGTGCCGCGGAACTCGGCGGTGCCGGCGTCGCCGCGCAGCCCCGTGAAGGCGGATCCGCACGCGACGGCGCCGTCCCCGTCGTCGGTCGGGTGCCCCCCGTCGACGGACGAGGGCCAGAAGCCCGGCAGAGCCAGCCCGAGGACGACGACGACTCCCGCGAGGACGGCGGCAGCTCTGCGACGGGACGCGACCACACCCCCGCGGAGTCCGCGGGCAGAGGGGCGGGACGACGCGTCAGGCGAGGACACGCACGTCGCCGGTCCTCGCCCGTTCCGTCGTCCTCGCCCGTTTCGTCGTCCTCGCCCGCTCGGTCGTCATCCCCCCGGGACGACGACGGCGACCTCGCCGCTCACCGAGTGCGGGAACGGGTCGTTGCCGTCGCCGAACGCACCGAGGGTCGCGAAGGCCCACAGACCGGCGGTCGCCGCGACCACTCCGAGCGACGACACGACCTTCTTCGCGAGCAGCACCGGGGCATCCTCCGGTCCCGAGCGCCCGGGACACCACTCGCTCACCGGATCGAGGGACCCGCCGCTCGCGTGGGGACAGCACACAAGGGTGGGCCCCGTGGGGATCGAACCCACAACCCGCGGATTAAAAGTCCGCTGCTCTGCCAGTTGAGCTAGAGGCCCGGCGGGTGCAGCGAACCCATCAGAGGCCGTCTGCCGCCCGGTGCGAGGCTACCGCCGGGCCCGTGGACCGCTCAGGTTCCGCTCGGCGGGGCCTTCGCTGCGGACCGGATGCGGGGTGGCAAGCGGCGGGCTTCCAGCTGCCGGCGCAGCTCCTCGGCGCGCTCGCGGGAGTCACGGGCCTCGACCGCCCGCTCGACCGCGCGGCTACGTGCCCGTTCGGCCGCGGCGCGAGCCGTCTCCGTCCTGTTCCGGTACGCCGCCGCCGGCCGTGCCGCGACCGCCCTGCCGTCGACCATCGCACCGCCCCTGCCGCCCGGCGCACCTCCGGTGTGCGCCGAGCGCGGCACCTTCTCCCGAAGCCGAGCTGGGGCACCCACTGGTTGGAGCACCGACTGCGCTCGGCGCACCGACCAGGGAAACGAGCCGGCTGCGCCGGCGTCCACCACGAGTGATGCGCGGCTGCGCACGGTGGGGGTGTCCGTTCGCGAACGGGGGTATCGGCGTCCGGGGGCTCCGGTCAGCCCGAAGGTGCGGGCAGCACGCCGGGACGACGTCCTCCCGGCGCACCGGTCCCGGCGAGCTCCGCGGACGTGACCAGGCGCTCGAGGGCATCGGCGGACAGGGCAGGGCTGATGCCGAAGCCCTGCGCACTGTCGCACCCCAGCGTGGTCAGCTCGGCCCGCAGGGAGTCGGTCTCCACGCCCTCGGCGACGACGCGCAGGCCAACCGGTGGCCGAGGTCGATGACGGCCTCGGTGACGACCCGGTCGCAGGTGTGCTCCAGCATGCGGCCGACCAGGCTGCGGTCGATCTTCAGCGCGGTGACCGGCAGCACCCGCAGGAAGGCGAGGCTGGTGTAGCCGGCGCCGAAGTCGTCGATGCTCACCCCGACCCCTCGAGCCGCAGCTGGGCGAGCACCTGCCCGGCCAGCTCCGGGTTCGCCATGATCACCGTCTCGGTGATCTCCAGTTCCAGGAACGACGTGGGCAGGTCGGCGCCCGCGACGATGGACAGCACGGTGGCCGGCAGCGCGCGGCTGAGCAGACTGCGCGCGCTAGTACCGCCGGGTGTACGGCCAGTCGCCGTCGCAGCCCCTTCGCCAGGGCGGCTGACGCCCGGCCGGTCCGCGCCGAGCCCCTCCCCGAGAGGTGCGTCCTCGCGACCGCCCCTCAACCCCCCGCAGTTCCGGAACATCACGGTAGGTGAGGTTCCTCACGGCGTTTCACCCGCTCAGGGGATGGGTGCGGCCCGTCCTCACTACGTAGCGTCACCTCCGCCGAGCGGGAGCCGCCGAGACCGCGAGCTCCCCGGCACCCAGGCCCCGGCCCGGTCGTCCCGTTCCCCCCGGGGCGGCCGGGCCGGACTCCAGTCAGCCGCAGACCCGCCGCACCAGCTCCCAGAGCAGGGCCTGCTGCGCCTCGTCCACCGGCAGCGGCACCGGCACCGCGGCGCCCTCGCCCACCGCGACCTGCAGCGGGAACAGGAACGGCTGCTTGGTCTCGGCCAGCACGTGGGGCTCGCACGTGGCCGGCGTGAAGGTCACCGCCGCCGACGCCTCGTGCCGGCCGGCCGCGAGCTCCAGCGGCAGCCCGTCCAGCCTGACGTCGAACAGCACGCTGCCCCGGACGTCGGTGACCGTCACCGCCCGGTCGTCGTCCCCGTGCCGGGTCAGGACGACGCGGCCCGTGGCCTCCCCCGCCTCGCCGGCGACCCCGGTCAGGGCGACGTCGACGACCGCCCGCACCGCGGCGACGGCGCACTCCTCGCGGTGCACGACGTCCAGGTCGTCACCGGCCAGCGGCACCCGCACCTCCTCCGCCGCCCCACCGGCCCGGGCGACGGTGAGCCGCGCCGCGGCCGGAGCGGGCGCGGCCGAGCAGTCGGGGGTGCCGTAGGGCGTGGGCAGGTCGATCACCCGGCCGGGCGCGAACTCGGCGGTGAGCGCGGTCGGCGGCAGCGGCGCGAACCCGGGCGAGTCCAGCGCGACGGCGGTCACCGTGAACGGCTCCGGACCGGTGTCGGTCACCCGCACCTGCACCCGACCGCCGACGGCGACGTCGGTGCGCAGCCGCACCACCTCGGCGGCGATGCCGGGCACGGCCGGGACGGTCGGCGCCGCCGACGTCGTCCCGGCGGGGACGGGCGAGGACGCCGGGCTCGCGGTGCAGGCCGTGCAGAGGACCGCGAGCCCCGCCACGGCCGCCCGTCTCATGGCGCCGCAGCGTAGGACCGCGTGGCTACCGCTGGTGGCCGGGCAGGCGGGCCATCACGTGGCCGGCCTCCATCCGGATCTCCAGCTTCTCCTGCGGGTTGGCCGCGGGGCCGCGTCGCGGCTGGCCGTCGTCCAGGTCGAACGCCGAGCCGTGCCACGGGCAGACCAGGCACTCCTTGCCGTGCACCTGCTCGACCGACCCCTCGTCGAGCGGTCCGGACAGGTGCGAGCAGGCGCCCACGAACGCGTCCACCCGCGCCCCGCGCCGGACGGCCACCAGCGGGACGTCCGTGCTCGCGCCCTTGCCGGTGCGCAGTGCCGGGCGCCCCTCGGGCAGGTCGTCGAGCGGGCCGAGGTCGATCCAGTCGGTCGACAGCGCCCGGGCCGCGGTCGCGGCGTGCGAGGCGCCGGAGGACTGCGCATAGGACATGTGCCCGCCCACCGCCGCCGATCCGGTCGCGATGCCGAGCCCGGCGTAGGCCAGCGCCCGGCCGAGGCCGCCGCGGCCCCGCGCCCGGGCGACGAGCGAGCCGACGTAGAGGCTCAGCGCGATCGTGTTGCCCGCCGCGTGCAGCACGCCGAGCCGGCGGACGCCGGAACCCTGCTCCGACCAGTCCGCCGCGCCGGACAGCGCCGCGGGGACGGCGGCGGCCACGCCCGTCCCGATGAGGACCGTCGCCGCCGGCCGCAGCGGGGGGATCGCGTCGAGCAGGCCCGCCGACGTCCAGCTGCCCACGGGGACCTGCACCAGCACCGGGTGCAGCGGGTGGCCCAGCCAGGTGCCGTGCAGGAAGTCCTTGAGCGCCTGCGGTCGCAGCGCGGACTGCACGGCGCGGCGAGCGGGCTCGATGGCCTTGTCGAAGGTCGACACGTCTGCGACCCGGTCGAGGATCCCCATGAGGCTCATGGGCCGCCCTTACCCCCGCCGACCGGGGACGATGCCGAGCACAGCGGCCGGTCCCCGCGCCGCCGTCACCGTCGGCGGACGGAGCGTGACCGCCGCGCCAGCGAGGCACCCGCGTGTCCGTTTCGAGATCGCGCCGTGACGCGTCGCACAACGGAAACGTCTCACCTCGGGGGAATAACGGGTGGTGTCCAGCCGATCCCCAGGTGGAACCTGCACAAAGGACTCTGTGCCCGTCGAGAGGACCGTCGTGACCTGCCCGTCCCTGCTCTTCCGCCGCCCGGCCCTGGGTGAGGCGGTGGACGGCGTCGTCGCGCGCCTCCGCGGGGAGGACACCTTCGGTCAGTTCGCGCGGTTCGTGCTCGTCGGCGGCGCGACGACGCTGGTCTACGCCGCACTCTTCGTCGCGCTCGAGTGGCTCGGTTACCTGCCGGCGCACCTGGTGGCGACGGCGGCGTCCACGGGCCTGGCCAACGAGCTGCACCGGCGGGCGACCTTCCGCGCGGACGAGCGGGTGCACTGGTTCACCGCGCAGTGGGAGGCCGGCGGCGTGACCGTCCTGGGCCTGCTGGCCACCAGCGCGGCGCTCGGGGTCCTCGACTCCACCGCCGGTGAGGTCAGCGTGCTCACCCAGGTCGCCCTGGTCGCCACGGTCACCGCGCTGATCGGCCTCATGCGGTTCATGGCGCTGCGCTGGATCTTCCGCGCACCCACCACCGAGACCGTCTGACCCCGACGCGCCGAACGGGCCGCTCACTAGCCTGGTGGGGGTGAGCGAGCCGAGCCCTCCGGGCCCCTCCGCCCGCTCCCGGCTGCTGCGCGGCGCGGGCCGGTGGGCCCGGCGGGCGGTCGTCGTCCTCGTCGGCGCGTGGCTGGGCGTCCTGCTGCTGGGCCGGGTCGACGCCCCGATCGGCCCCTTCGACGCCACGCTCGCCTTCCGCCCGTTCGGGGGCGGCGCCGACCTCGACATCCCTCCCCTGGGCGCGCTCCAGGTCGACGCCTACGACGGCCCTCTCCGGCTGGAGATCCAGCTCAGCCGGGTCGACGAGATCCGCGCGTCGGCGCTGGCCACCGACCCCGCCCGGCTGGACGGCGTCGTGGACCAGGTCAGCGCCGACCTGCGGGACGCCGTCGAGCGGGTGGCCGCCCTGACCGCGCTCGCCGCCGTGGCCGGGGCAACCGCGGCGTCCCTGCTGCTGTCGCGCCGGCGCCGCGAGGTGCTCCTGGCCCTGGGGCTGTCCACCGCACTGGTGGCCGGCACCGGCGGGCTGGCCGCGGCGACCTGGCGGCCCGACGCCCTGTCGCAGCCCACGTACACCGGCCTGCTGGTCAACGCGAACAGCCTCATCGGCAGCGCGGAGGAGATCGTGGCCCGGTTCGACGCCTACCGCGCGTCCCTCGAGGACCTCGTCTCCAACGTCAGCACCCTCTACTCGACGCTGTCCGCGCTGCCCCCGCCCGGCGACGGCGACGACACGGTGGCCCTGCTGCACGTCTCGGACCTGCACCTCAACCCGGCCGGGTTCGACCTGGTGCGGCAGGTGGTGGCGCAGTTCGACGTGGACGGCGTCCTGGACACCGGGGACGTCACCGACTGGGGCAGCGAGCCGGAGAACAGCCTGATCACGGCCGTCGGCACGCTGGGCGTGCCCTACGTGTTCATCCGGGGCAACCACGACTCCGCCGTCACGGCGAGCCTGATCGAGGCGGAGCCGAACACGACCGTGCTCAACCAGGCCGCGGTGGTCGTGGCCGGCATCGAGGTCGTCGGCACGCCGGACCCGCGCTTCACTCCCGACCAGGACGCCACGGGGGAGCCGGAGTCCCTCGAACAGACCGGGCAGGACCTCGCCGAGTTCGCCGGGGCCCTCCCTCGGCCCCCGGCGATCGCGATGGTCCACGACCCGGAGCAGGCTCCGCCGCTCGACGGCGTCGTCCCCCTGGTCCTGGCCGGGCACACGCACGAGCGCGAGGTCACCGAACTCGACGGCGGGACCCTGCTGATGGTCCAGGGCTCCACCGGCGGGGCGGGGTTGCGCGCGCTGCAGGGCGAGTTCCCCGAGCCGCTGACCTGCACCGTCCTCTACCTCGACCCGGCGACCGGCGCCCTCACCGCCTACGACGACATCACGCTGGGCGGGCTCGGGGAGACCGAGGTGACCATCGAGCGGGTGGTGGTGCCGCCGGCGCCCGAGGACGGGACCGAGGCGCCGGACGGCGACCCGACGACACCCGCCTCCCCGACCGACTGACGTCGCCGCCCTACCCTTCCTCCATGTCCGCGACGACCCCGACCCGCACCGCCCGACTGGCCTCCGGTGCCCTGGCCGGCGGGCTGGCCCTGCTGACCCTCGGCGGCTGCTCGTTCACCTCGCAGAACCTCTCGTGCAGCGGCACCTCGTGCTCGGTCACGCTGTCCGGGAGCGGCGCCGAGGTGGACATCCTCGGCACCAACCTGGCCTTCGGCGGCGTCCAGGACGGCCGGGCCACGCTGAGCGTGGGCGAGAGCGACGTCTCCTGCGCCCAGGGCGAGACCGTGACCGCCGGGCCGCTGACGCTGGAGTGCACCACCGTCGAGTCCGACTCGGTGGAGCTCACCGCCTCGCTCGGCTGAGCGGTCCCGCCCCGCGTCCTCGAGGCCGGACGCCTCAGCTCGCGTCGCGGAGGTCGACGACCACGCGGGTGGGGTCCTGCAGCGCGTAGACGCGGAAGGGCACCTGTCCCGACGTCCCGATGAAGGCCACCGAGGTGCCCTCGAAGGTGGCGTCCCAGGCGACCTCCGTGACGTTCGCGGTGCCGCTGCCCGCCAGCGGGTCGGGGCCGGCCCACTCCTCGACGCCGGTGTCGTAGGGGTAGCCCATGCCGGTCAGGGTGACCTGCAGGATCGCCTCCCCCTCGACCTCGACGGGGGCGCCGCTGCCCTGGGAGCTGGCCTCGTCGACGTAACGCACGTCCCAGCCCGGGGTGCCGGTCCCGCCGACCTCGAAGACCACGCGGTCGTAGCCGTCCTGACGGCCGGTCCGGATCTCGCTCACCGTGCCCCGGGAGTCGGCCGACGGGTCCTCGGTGTCCGGATCGGTGGTGGCCGGGAACGGGGGCGCGTCCGAGGTGGTGTCCTCGTCGGTCGTCTCCGCTGCGCCGGTGTCGCCCTCGTCCTCGGCGGCGGTCGTCGTACCCGTGGACGCGGCGACCGGCGACGAGGTGGCTGCCGGGGAGCTGGACGCCGTCCCGCTCCCCTCGCTCTCCCCACACCCGGCGAGCAGGGTCACCGCGAGCAACAGCGGCGGGCAGAGGGCGGCGGCGGCACGGCGAGTCACACTCCGAGCGTGTCAGCCGCGCGGGTCGGATCGCGACAGGCCACCGGCCGTGTCGCACACACCCACCGGACCAGGGCCTGTCCTGCGGATCTCGTGCGCCCTGCCCCGCCCCTGGGAGCGGCGTCAAGGGCACCCGGAGTCTGGCCGTCGTGCATCCCGAGCGGGGTCTCCGCGGATGGGCCGTCGACGCAGGGAAGCGGACACGCCGGGGCCGTCCCTCCCCGCAGTGCGGGTGGACCAGGCGGCGCGGCATCGGACTAGCTTGGGTCGCCCGTTCGGCGGGACCGCCGTGCGGGCCGCTGACGAGAGTGGAGTTCACCATGACCCATGGGCTCGTCGTGGATTTCCCGGGACCCATCGAGTTCTACGACGCCTTGCACGCCGAGGTGGGGCGGCGCAGCGCCGGCGAAGCCGACGGCCTGCTGCTGCACGTCGGCCGGGCCACGACTGGTGGCTTCCAGGTGTTCGAGGTCTGGGAGTCCAAGGAGAAACTCGACCGCTTCTTCTCTCAGGTCGTGCTGCCGGCGATCGACGCCGTTTCGGCCGGCCACGCGCCGTCGGGCCAGCCGGTGATGGAGGAGTTCGAGCCGCGTGGCCTGATCATCCCCAGCGCGGTCATCGCCGTCTGACCGTCCGCGGTGTTCCAGCCGCGGTCGCCGTCTCCCCGGCGGCGGCTGGGTGTCTCACGGTGGACCGCCTAGGGACACCGGCAGCAGTCGGTTGCGCACGTCAACCGCAGGACAGGACTCAGAAGGGTGGGGGGTCGTCGGCGGGGTCGGGCGCCGGTGCCAGCTGTGGTGGGGGTTGGGCCAGGACGCGGGGTCCGGTGAGGGGCAGTGCCGGCCGGTCGGTGCCCGGTGGTCGGCTGGTGCGGGTGACGGCGCTGGGGGTGGTGACGGCCAGCACGCCGTCGGGGGTCAGGGCGTAGGTCCAGCCGCGGGCGAAGGTCTCGAGCCGGTGGTGGCGCCGGCACAGGCAGCACAGGTTCTCGCACGACGTCTGCCCGCCGCAGGAGTGTGGGGTGACGTGGTCCAGGTCGGCCCGGCCGGCCGTGGTGGCGCAGCCGGGGTGGCGGCAGGTGCGGTCGCGGGCCTGCAGCCAGCGGCGCTGGGCCGCGGTGGGCGCGTAGCCGTCGGTCGCGGCGGGCCGGCCCAGCAGCGGGCACCCGCAGTCGCCGACTTCGGGGCCGTCGGTGGGGTGGGTGGGGCAGCCGCGGCGGGCCAGGCGCTGCAGCTCGGCGCGGGTGGTGGTGGCCAGCAGCCCGCCGGCGGCGTCGGTGAGCGCCACGGCGAGCGTGCCGCCGGCCGGGGCCTGCAGCCCGCCGGGACACACCGCGTCCAACTGGGCCAGCAGCTCCCGCAGGTGGGCGGCGGTGATCGGCTGCCCGTCGACCTCGCCGGTCGGCGCCGCCACCGCGCCCGGGCGCGACCACGCCGGCGCACCGGCGTTGCCGTCGTCGGTCTGCGGCCGCGCCCACACCGCCGGCGCCGGGCCGCCGTGCGCGAGGAAGCGGGCGGGGGTGAGCGCGTCGAGGGGGGCGGTGACGGTCAGCTGCGCGGTGATCGGCTCCCGATCGTCCCAGGGGCGCAGCACCAGGTCGGCCAGCGCACCGGTCCGCAGCATGCCCGGTGGCCGGTCCTCGCCGGCGGCCTTGGCCGCCCGCGCCAGGCCGTCGACCGCGGCCCGGCAGGCGGCGGTCAGCTCGTGCGGCATCGTGGCCACCAGCTCGGACATGCCGTCCCCGACCGGGCGCACCACCACGTTCGCCCCCCGCTCGGCATCCTTCCGGCGCCGGTCGGCCGCCGCGGCGTCCCGCGTGGTCAGCTCCGCGGCCACCACCGCCTTGAGCCGGCGGATCGACAGCTCCCCGGCCCGGGGCAGCACCGCGGCCTCCACGGCCGCCAGGATCGCCGGGTCGGTGTCCCGCGCCTTCCAGCCCAGCTCGGCGGCGATCGCCCGGGCCCGCGGCCAGTCCAGCCGCCCCTCGGCCGGCGCCGCCCGCGTGCCCGGCAGCGTTCCGCTCAGCGCCGTGGCCTGGTCGATCAGCGCGCTGGCCCCGGCCCGCGCTGGGCGTCGGCAGCGGCACCGGGCCGGCCGGGCCGCCGGTCGTGCGTGTCGGGCCGGTCGGTGGCCAGCCCGGCGACCAGGTCCAGCTCGTAGGCGGCCAGCATCGCCTCCAGCTGCTGCAGCCGCTGCAGCTCGGCCGCCTTCTCCTCCGGGCTGCGGGCGTGCACCGGCAACGCGTCGGACAGCTGCACCGGCACCGGGTCCACCGGGATGCCGGCCGGCAGCTCGAGTGGGGCACCGTCAGTCCCACCCCGAACCCGCTGCCACCGAACACGGCCTCAACCCAGGCCGGGGGTACGACACTTCCCGGGTGCTGAGCTGCACGGATGCGGATCGGATCGAGGCCTCTCGGCTCAGCCGCCGCGGCCTCGGACCGACGCACGTCCCAACGTCCGGCGGGGTGTCGGCCTCCGTGAGGCTGGGCACACACGTGGGAGGTCGCGACCGGAACCCGCCGGCGCGACGGACCTGCAGCGCACGCACGTCTACACGGCTGACCAGCACCGACGTTCGCCGGACGGCTCCGGACGCGCGGCTCCGCCGGGCAGTCCGGTGACCCGCCGGGGTACCCCCTGTCAGAGCCACCACCAGGAGCATGTATCGTTCTGCCTGCCCCCGGCGAACACGAGCCCCCATCGTCTAGCGGTCCAGGACGCCGCCCTTTCAAGGCGGTAGCACGGGTTCGAACCCCGTTGGGGGCACGGCAAGACCAGCAGTACCAGCAAGGCCCTGTAGCGCAGTTGGTTAGCGCGCCGCCCTGTCACGGCGGAGGTCGCGGGTTCGAGTCCCGTCAGGGTCGCTCTCCGGTGGAGACACCGGGAGGGGCAGGTAGCTCAGTCGGTACGAGCGCTCGCCTGAAAAGCGAGAGGTCGGCGGTTCGACCCCGCCCCTGCCCACACCACTTCCTCTGCACCGCCCCGCCCGACGGGCCGGGCAGAGTGCCGCGCCAACTCTCCCCCATCCCCATCGTCGGGTGGGGACCACAGCTCACGCCTAGCGACCGCGGTCGGCGACCACCTGCGCGTAGACCTGCGCGTGCACCTCCTGGACGGCGGCCCGCTGCTCGGCCCGCCAGGCCCGGTCGGCCGGCCGCGGAGCGGGCCGGGTGAGCGCCGCGGCCACGGCGGCGTCCAGCGACACCGGGTCGAAGCCGGTCTCCTCGTCGTTGCCGTAGGTGACGACGTCGGACCACTGCTCGGCGAACCAGCCGCAGCTGGGCGCGACCACCCGGGTGCCGACGTCCCGGCAGATCTCGAGGTCCGTGGAGTGCGTGCCGCAGCACTCGGGCAGGACGACGGCGTGCAGCTCCTGCAGCTGCGCCACCCACGCCTCCTCCTTGCGCGGCAGGTACTCGAGCGAGTCCCCGGCGGCGGGGACCGGCGGGGGCTCGACGCCGTCGTCGAGGAACACCCGCAGCCGTCCGCCACCGTTCACCGCTCCCGACAGCGCCGCGCGCACCATCCCGGCGGGGTCGGGGAGCGCCGGCCCGTAGCCGCGCAGGGGCAGCCCGACCAGGCCGCGCTCGGCGCCCAGGTCGGGCACCGGCGCCGCCACGGAGGGGTGCGCCACGACGATCGCCGTCCGGCCGTACCGCTCGGCGACGTCGTCCGCCGCACCGGGGGTCAGCGTGAACACCACCTCCGCCGTCGCGAGCAGCGCGGCCAGGTGGGCGTCGTGCCGCCGTGGGGAGGCCTGCGCCGGGTCGCGCAACTGGTGCACCGTGGCGACCAGTGGCACCCCGGTGCGGCGCACCGTCTCGGTCCAGCTCACCATCTCGTCCTCGGGCAGGTGGCCGAAGCCGCCGTGCACGTGGACGACGTCCACCTCGCCGGCGTGGGCCGCGAGGTAGGCCGGGTCCAGCCACGGGCTCGGGTCGTGGGCCGGCCCCGTCCGGACGATCCCGGACGGGAGGACGGCATCGACGTAGGGGTCGGTGTGGGGAACGGTCACCACCCGGATCCCCGTGGTCTGCTCGGCGCTCACGACGTGCTTCTCCTCCTGCGGCCGCGCGCTGCGACGGCAGGCGGGTGCTCATGACGGTTCGATCGCGGTTACCCATCATCCGCGTGGCCAACCTGTGACATCACCCTCGGTGCACGCCTACACCCGAACGGGTCAGGAACGTGGCACGTCTGCGGGCACCCGGAGCGCGGCCAGGTGCGCGTGCACGTGCGTGATCGCCAGGGCGCCCTCCCCCACCGCCGAGGCCACCCGCTTCACCGATCCCGAGCGCACGTCCCCGGCGGCGAACACCCCCGGCGTGCTGGTCTCGAGCAGCGCAGGAGGGCGCTCGAGCGACTCGTAGAGGGTCAGGTCACCCTCGTCCAGCGCGGGGCCGGTGAGCAGGAAGCCCCAGCGGTCCCGCGCGAGCGTGTCGGCCAGCCAGTCGGTGCGCGGCTCGCTGCCGATGAGCAGGAACAGCACGCCGGTCTCGACCGTCTCCCGGCCGGTCCCGACGTCCCGGACGACGAAGGACTCCAGGAAGTCGGTGCCCGTGCCGCCGACGACCTGCACGCCCGGCCGGACGTCGACGTTCGGCAGCGCCTCGAGCTCGCGGATGAGGTAGTCCGACATCGTCTCGGCCAGCCCGGGCCGCCGGACCAGCACCGACACCCGGTCGGCGAAGCGGGAGAGGTACACCGCCGCCTGCCCGGCGGAGTTGCCCCCGCCCACGACGAAGACGTGCCGCCCGCGCATCACCGGCGCCTCGCTCACCGCCGTGCCGTAGAACACGCCCCGGCCCACCAGCGCCTCCAGGTCCGGGACGCCGATCCGCCGCCAGCTCGCCCCCAGGGCCAGGACGACGGTCTTGGCGCGCACCGACGTCCCGTCGCTGAGGTCGAGCACGTGCAGGTGGCCCTCGCTGCGCAGCGCCTGCGCGTAGCGCATGAAGTGGAAGGTGCTGCCGAACGCCCACGCCTGCTGGACGGAGCTGAACGCCAGCCGGTTGCCGCTGATCCCGGTCGGGAAGCCGGGGTAGTTGCGGATCAGCGAGCTGGTCCCCGCCTGTCCGCCCACGGCCTCTGCCTCGAGCACCAGCGTGGACAGCCCCTCCGACGCCGCGTAGACGCTGGCCCCCAGCCCTGCGGGGCCCGCGCCGACGACGACGAGGTCCCAGACCTTGTCGGGGTCGAGCGGCTGGAACAGGCCGAACGCCTCCGCCAGCTGCAGGTCGGTCGGGTCCTGCAGCACCGTGCGCTCGGGGTGGAACCGCAGCACGACCACGGGCAGCCGCGGGTGGTCGAGGCCCAGGCCGGTGAGGAGGTCCCTGCCCTCGGGGCTGTCGGCCTCGTAGAAGCCGAGCGGGATGCGGTTGCGGTTGAGCTGATCGCGCAGGTGCTGGGCGCGCGGGGCCCAGCGGTCGCCGATCATCCGCACCGCCTCGCGGCCGCCGCTGTGCCGGTTGGCCCACTCGTCGAGCACCTCGGTGATGGAGCAGTGGAACTCCTCGTCGACCTGCTCCTCGGGTGCGTAGACCCAGCGGTCGAGCTGGCCGAGGGTCAGCGCCTCGAAGATCGGGCGCGCGGTCTCCCATGCTCCCCAGCGGATGAGCGCCACGGCCAGCGCGCCGGGGTGCCGGGCGTGCAGCGTCCGCAGCACCGCGAGCCCGTCGGGGTCCTCCCGGCCCAGGCCACCGAGGAGCGCGACCACCGGCGGGTTGCCCCACGCGGCCAGGGCGACCGGCACCTCCTCCGCCGCGCCACAGGCGATGACCACGTAGTCGCCGCCGTAGCGCCGCTTCAGCTCGCGGACCGTCGCCAGCCGCGGCTTCGCGTCCCGGCAGACGACGACCAGCGCCCCCTGGTACTCCTCGATCACGCCGGTCCCTCTCCCCGTCGGGGCGCCAGCCGCCAGCCCACGGCGCCGGTCGCGACCACCGCGACGACCGCGAGGGCGAAGACCCAGGCCGCGGGCTCGCCCCAGCGGACGGTGCCGGGGAACCGCACCACCGCGAGCGCCACGAGCAGGCCGAAGACGGTGTAGGCGACCGCCGCCGTCCGCAGCCGCTCCAGGTCCCCGGCGACCGCGGCCAGCGCCGTCGCGATGCCGAAGGCGACCAGCCAGGCGGCCACCACCCGTGCCGAGAGCGGGGCCAGCGGCCACGGCCACAGGGCGCCCGCCGTCGCCGGCGCCACGAACAGCAGCGCGCCCACGACCGTCAACACCGCCGACTCCGCCGCCAGCAGTGCGCGCAGCACCCGCGGCACGGGGTGCCGTGGCGGCGGGTCGGTGCCCGGGGCCTGCTCCTGCAGGACCAGCAACGCGAGCATCGCCAGCGGGACGACGACGTAGACGGCCAGCCAGAACCAGGCGGCGGCCCGCGCCAGCAGCGGGAGGCCGGCGAACTCCGCGGCGAGGTGGAACCGGTCCAGGTGCAGCAGCGTGGCGGCCAGGGTGACCACGACGAACACGAGGATCGTCAGCAGCGGCACCCGGGTGCGGGCCCACACGCCGTCGCGCAGCGAGAGCAGGACCAGCACGCACCCGGCGGCGTAGCCCGCGCCGAGGAAGGCGGCGGTCAGGGGCGGCTGGATGGTCCAGGCGAACGTCGTCCCGGTCCGGTCGGCCAGCACGTAGAGCGATCCCACGCCCAGCGCCGTGAGGACGGCGAACGCGCCCAGCAGCACCCGCATCCCGGGAAGCAGCCGACGGACCTGCGCGGCGGGTGGTGCGACGTGCGTGGGTGAGGCGTCCACCCGGACCTCCGTGCGCCTCGGTCCCCCGTCCAGCGTCTCGGACGGGGGCATCGAACCACCGGGCCGCGCCCACTGTCACGGACTTTCGCAGGTCAGCCCCAGGTCGGTGACCGCGGAGGGGGTCCGCTCAGAAGTCGGCGGGGGTGAACTCGCGCCGCTCGACGAGCACCAGCCAGTTGCCCGAGTCGTCCCGCATGACGGCCTCGACGCCGTAGGGCCGCTCGGCCGGCTCCTGCAGGAAGGTGACGCCCTTGGCTGAGAGCTCCTCGAAGGTCTTCCGGCAGTCGTCGACGGCCAACCCGAGGCCGCCCATGGAGCCCTTCTCCAGCTGGCCGCGGACGAACGCCGCGGCGTCGTCGTCCAGCGGCGGACCGGGGGTCATCAGGGTGACCTCCAGCTCGGGCTGGCTGGGGTGGCCGACGGTCACCCAGCGGAAGCCCTCGCCCATGGTGATGTCGGTGCGCGGTTCGAAGCCGAGGACGTCGACGTAGAAGTCCCGGGCCCTGGTCTGGTCCAGGCAGTACACGGTGACGAGCGAGACGTTGGTGATCACGGCGTCGACCGTACGGCCGGGCGCCGGCCGCGGGCTTCTCCCAGGTTGCCCGGGCCGCGCGCCCGGCGCAGGTGCACCCGGAGCCCGGGTTAGCACCCGCGGGTCGTCGGGACGGTCACCGCCGGACCCTACGACCGGTCCCGTCCCGCCCGCGCCGCCGCGTACGCCGGCGCGCGGAACCGGGCCATCGGCCCGTCCGGCACCAGGCCCGGCGGCGGGTTGCGGACGGCGTCGAAGCGCACGTCCGGGTCGAGGGGGTCCCCCGGGGCGAGCAGCCGCAGCCGACCGAACGGGTGCCACTCCCCGCCGCCCCGGGCGGCGGCGAGCGTGAACACCGCACGCCCCGCCGCGACGGCCACCCCCAGCGGCCCGGGGGTCGACGGCAGCGGTCCGGTCCCCGGGGCCGGCAGCGCCGCCAGGAGCAGCGTCCCGGCGTCGGAGCGGTAGCCCATGATCGACGAGTAGACCGTCGCGGCGTCCCAGCAGGGGATCGTCAGCCGCCGGGTCAGCCGGCCCCGGCCCGAGCTGGACAGCAGCAGGTCCACCGGGTGCTCCTCCCCCGGCAGCCGCAGCGCCAGCCCCAGCACGTCGGGCAACGGCGCGGGCAGGCCCACGCTGCGGGACAGCCGGACCGTCACCGCGTCCTCCGCCCGCGCCCCCAGCCAGGGCACCCCCCACGCGGCCGGCCCGTCGGCCCGCTCCAGGACGGCGTCGGCCACCACGCCGCGCGGGTGCATGGGCTTGCCCCCACGCAGGCGGGCGAGGGCACCGAGGGGGACCGCGGCCGCGCGGCCGGCGAGAAGGGGCAGGTCGGGCACGTGTCCTCCAGTCGACGTCGTCGCGCCTGCCCCTACCCGCAGACCGCGGACGTGCCGCACACCGTGGGCTCCCGCCCCGCAGACGGTGGCCGTGCGCGTCGTCAACGGGCACATCCTGTGCAATACCGACCGGATGCTCGTGGTCATTCGCCGTGTGAGCCGGACTGGTCCGGTGCCTACTCTCGGTGAGTGCTCACAACGCTCCTGGTGATCGGCGGTGTCCTCGTGGGGCTCGTCGCCCTGCTGGCCCTCATCGTCGGCCTGAGCGGCCGGCCGGCCGCGCGCCGGAGCCCGGCGCCCGGCAGCAGCGCGCCGGGCTGGGTGGCCGACACCGGGCGGCGCCACCCCGACGCCTGGTCGGCACCGACGTCCGAGCTGCCGGCGGCCCGCTGACCGCCCCCTGATCCCGGCGTCCCGGCGGCTGCGGGCAGCGCGCCGCCGGGACGCTCCGGCTCCGCGCCTGATCGACTTTTTCGGAACCCCGTCGTGCGCGATGATCGGACCGCGTCGACCCGCTCACTCCGGGTGGGTCGCCGACGGCGAGGTCGCTCATGCTCAGGTCCGACGGAGCACGCCCCCACCCGCGGCTGCGGGCCTTCGGCCTGCTGTTCCTCGTCCTGCCCCTGGCCGGGGCGCTGGTCGCCGCCGTCCTGCTGCCGTGGGTCGTGGGCCCCGGGATGGCGGCGAGCTCCTCGGCGAACCTGCTGGCCCCGCTGCCGGTCGAGCTGACCGACGCCACCCCCTCGGGCAACACCGTCGTGCTGGCCGCCGACGGCTCGGTGGTCACGTACTTCTACCGGAACAACCGCACGCCGGTGACCGCCGACCAGATCGCCGACGTGATGGAGCAGGCGCTGGTCGACATCGAGGACTCGCGCTTCTACGAGCACAACGGTCTCGACGTCGAGGGGACGCTGCGCGCGCTGGTCCGCAACGCCACCGCCGGCTCCGTGCAGGAGGGCGGGTCGACGATCACCCAGCAGCTGGTCAAGCAGACCCTGCTGCAGACCGCGGTCACCCCCGAGGAGCGGCAGGGGGCCACTGAGCAGACGGTCGGCCGCAAGCTGCGCGAGGCCCGGCTGGCGCTGGCCCTGGAGGAGAAGTACTCCAAGGAGGAGATCCTCACCCGCTACCTCAACATCGTGTACTTCGGCGAGGGGGCCTACGGCATCCAGGCCGCGGCCCAGGCCTACTTCGGGGTGAACGCCGCGGACCTCACCCTCCCCCAGGCGGCGATGCTCGCCGGGCTGGTGCAGAACCCGGCCAACGACAGCCCCCTGGCCGACCCGGAGAAGGGCCGCGAGCGGCGCAACCAGGTGCTCCAGCGCATGCACGACCTCGGGCACATCAGCGACCAGGAGCTCGCCGACGTCTCCGCGCAGCCGGTCGAGACGCGCCCCGCGCCGGCCCCGCCCAACGGCTGCGTCGACGCCGTCGTCGGCGGCTTCTTCTGCGACTACCTGCAGCGCCACCTCACCGACCTCGGCATCTCCCAGGAGCAGCTGGAGGACGGCGGGTTGACCATCCGCACCACGCTGCGGCCGGACCTCCAGCGGTCGGGGGACGCCGCGGTGCTGGCCAGCCTGCCGATGGGCGACCCGCTCGCCGCGATCTTCACCGCGGTGGAGCCGGGGACCGGGCACGTGCTGGCGATGAGCGTCAACCGGGTGTTCGGCTACGACGCCGCCGACCCGGCGCAGGAGTCGGTCAACCTCAACGTGGCCGCCAGCCAGGGGGCGGGCTCCACCTACAAGCCGTTCGTCGCCGCGGCGGCCCTGGAGCGCGGGTTCCCGCCGTCCCACGTCATCACCACGTCGAGCCCGTACGTGTCGAGCGTCTACAAGAACGGCACCGCGCCCTACACCGTCGAGAACGTCGGCGACATGCCCCCGACGCTGACCATGGCCGAGGCGCTGGTGCGCTCCTCCAACACCTACTTCGTGGCCCTGGAGGACCAGCTGGGCAGCGTCGAGGGGCCGGTGCGGATGGCCCAGCGGATGGGGTTGTCCTCCCTCGACCCCGTGGCCGACGAGATCGTCTCCGACAACCGCGGGTCGTTCACCCTCGGCGCGGAGGCCACCAGCCCGCTGGCGCTGGCCAGCGCCTACTCGACGCTGGGCGCGAACGGCACGCAGTGCGACCCGACGCCGGTCACCGAGATCCTGGACCGGGACGGGCAGCCGCTGACCGGGGACGACGGTGCGCCGCTGCCCACCGGCGACAGCTGCACCCCCGAGGCGGTGCCGCCGGCGGTCGCGACCACGCTCAATCAGATCCTGGTCGGCGACACCGCCCTGCCCTTCGGCACCGGCACCCGCGCCGCGATCCCCGGCCACCAGGTCGCCGGCAAGACCGGCACCAGCCAGGACCGCTTCTCCGTCGCCTTCGTCGGCTACACGCCGAAGTACGCGGCCAGCGTCATGGTGCTCAACCCGAAGCAGAACCAGGACGTCGGCGGCTTCGGCGGCGGCCGCGGCGCCCAGGTGTGGCACGACGCGATGCTGCCGATCCTGACCGCCGGGCCGGCCGCGCCCTTCCCGCCGCCCGGCATCCCGCTGGGGCCGCCACCCCCGCCGCCGCCGGCGTGAGCACCGGCCCCGTCCAGGGGCACCGCCCCGAGCTCGCGAGGGGTGACGAGGACGGGGGTCCTCACTCGGTCATCAGCTCCGCGGCCCGCTCTCCGATCATCACCGCGGTCGCGGCCGGCCCGCGTGAGGTCACCCGGGGCATGACCGAGGTGTCCACCACCCGCAGCCCCTCGACCCCGCGGACCCGCAGGTGCTGGTCCACGACCGCCCCCGGGTCGCCGTCCGGCCCCATCCGCGCCGTCCCGGCCAGGTGCACCGCGGTAGCGAGGTGCCGGCCGATCCAGCGGTCCAGCTCGCCGTCGTCGGCCAGGACGTCGTCGGGCAGACCGGTCCGCTCGGCGACCAGCGGCGCCAGCGACGGCGTGCGAAGCAGCTCGGCCGCCAGCCGCACCGCCTGGCGCATCCGGCGCCGGTCGGACGCCGCGGTCAGGTACCGGTACTCGATCCGCGGCTGGACGCCGGGGTCGGCCGAGGTCAGCGACAGCCGGCCGCGGCTGTCCTCGGCCTGCAGCGCGACCCCGACGAACAGGTCGTCCCGGCGGCGGGCGGTGTCGATCAACCGGTGCAGGGAGGCGTCGCGCAGGGCCCGCACGGTGCGGGCGGGGTGGCGGAGCGCGCCGGCGACCCCGGCGGACGTGCCGCTGCCCATCACCCGGCTGAACGGCTTGAGCCAGGGCAGCACCTCCAGGTCGCCCGGGGTGGCCGACCCGTCGGCCGTGGCGTGCAGGACGCCGTGCAGCGGGTGCAGGTCGCGCGGCATCGGCAGCCGCCGCGCCGGCCGGTAGGTGACGTACACGTCGGGGTGGTCGGTGAACTCGGCGCCCACGCCGGGGACGTCGGCCACCACGTCGATGCCCAGCGCCCGCAGCTCGTCGGCCGGGCCGATGCCGGAGAGCAGCAGCAGCTGCGGGGAGCCGACGGCGCCGGCGCTGAGCACGACCTCCCCGGCCCGGACGACGCCGTCGTCGGTCGCCACGCCGACCGCGCGGCCGCCCTCGACCACCACCCGCCGCACACGGACGCCCCCGCGCACGGTGAGCCCCGGGTGCCCGCGCCGCGGCGACAGGTAGGCCATGGCCGTGTTGGTCCGCACGCCGCGGTGCACGTTGAGCGGGACCGGTCCGTAGCCGGGCGGGCCGTCGCCGTTCTTGTCCGGCTCGGCGGGGAAGCCGAGGTCGGCGGCGGCGCCGGCGAAGGCGTCGGCCAGCGGGTGCCGGGCGGTCGGCCGCCGGACCGGCACCGGCCCGCCCCGGCCGTGCCCCGGGCGGTCGCCGCAGTCGGCGTCGTCCTCCAGCCGGACGAACGCCGGCAGGACGGCGTCGGCGGACCACAGGTCGTTGCCGTCGGCCGCCCAGCCGTCGAAGTCGGCCCGGGTGCCCCGGATGAAGTAGCCGCCGTTGACCGCGCTGGACCCGCCGACCACCCGACCGCGGGGCACCGGGAAGGTGACCTCCTCGGTGAGGACGCCGGTGAGGTCCCAGTTGGCCGGGTGCCCGGGCACGGCCGCGCCCATGGTCGCGGCGTCGCGCAGGGCCGGCGGGAAGTCCTCGGGCCGGGCGTGGTCGGCGCCGGCCTCGAGGACCAGCACGCGGCGCCCGGCGTCGGCCAGCCGCGCGGCCAGCGGCGCGCCCGCCGTCCCCGCGCCCACGACGACGACGTCCCACTCCGGGGCTGTCACAGGCCGAGCAGCGCCGGCAGGTCCAGCCGGCGCACCTTCCCCGTCGACGTGCGGGGCAGCTCGGCGACCGGGTGCAGGGTCTTGGGCCGCTTCGCCGGGCTCAGCCGCGCGCGGGCCCAGGAGCCGAGCTCGGCGGGGTCGGCGCTGCCCACGTACGCGGCCACCACGCGCTGGCCCCACTCCTCGTCGGGCACGCCCACCACCGCGCTCTCGACGACGCCGGGGTGGGCGTCGAGGACCGCCTCCACCTCGGCCGGGTAGACGTTGACCCCGCCGGAGATGACCAGGTCCTCCCGGCGGCCGTCGAGCCACACCACGCCGTCGTCGTCCACCCGGCCCAGGTCGCCCACGGTGACCCGGTCCCCGCGCCAGGCGGCCGCGGTCTTCTCCGGGGCACGCCAGTACTCGAAGCGGGCCCAGCGGGGCACCGCGCACCACAGCTGGCCGCGCTCGTCGGTCTCCAGCCGCCGGCCCGGCCGGGCCCGGCCGACGCTGCCGGGGTGTGCTCGCCAGTCCTCCGGCGAGCACACCGTGAACTGGGCCTCGGTGGAGCCGTAGAACTCCCACACGCTGCCCTCGGGCAGCGCCGCCAGCACCGCGCGCTTGAGCGGCTCGGGGCAGGGCGCCCCGGCGTGCACCAGCCGCCGGAACGAGGACCAGTCCACGTCGTCGCGCGCCACCAGCCGCTGCAGGTGGGTGGGCACGCAGAACGCCGTCGTCGGCCGCAGGCTGCTGATGACCCGGGCGGCGCGGCCGGCGTCAAACGGGCCGGGCAGCAGCACCTCGCCGCCGGCCAGCAGCGTGTGGACGGCGAACCGCAGCGGCGCCGAGTGGTGCAGCGGGGAGAGCACCAGGTGCCGGTCGCCCGCGTCGAAGCCCCACAGGCCGATCTCCTCGGCGGCCAGCGCGGGGGCGTCGTCCTCGGCCAGCACCCCGGACCACACGCCCTTGCGCCGGCCGGTGGTGCCCGACGTGTAGTGCATGGGCCGGGCCAGCGGCACGTCGGCGAGGTCGTCCTCCTCCGCGCCGGCCAGCAGCCGCGCCGGGTCGCCGCCGACGTCGAGGGCGGGGTCGGCGTCCCCGGCCAGCGCGGCCCGCTCGGCGGCGGGCAGGGCGGGGTCGAGCACGACGGGGACGACGCCGGTGCGCAGCGCGCCCAGGACGACGGCCAGCAACGCCGGTGAGGACGCGGCCGACACCAGCAGCCGGTCCCCCGCCCGCAGGCCCGCCGTCCGCAGCGCCGCCGCGGCCCGCCGCTGGTCGCGCTCGCTGCCGGCCGCGGTCGCCACCGGCACGTCGGTCACGGCAACGCCACCCGGTCCCCGTCGACCACCACGTGCCCCTCGGCGGCGAGCTTGTCCAGGGTCGCCCGGGTCGACTGCGCCGCGGCCGGCCACACCGCCCGCGGCACGTCGGCGTAGACGTCGGCGACCAGCTCGTCGACCGTCCCGGCGCCGCGCACCATCGCGGCCAGCAGCTGGCTCTCCCGGAACCTCCGGTGGGCGAGGTAGAAGTCGAGGACCGCGCCCGGGTCCTCGGTGAGCTCCGGCCCGTGGCCGCAGTACAGCGCGCTCGGACCCAGGTCGTGCACCCGCCGCAGGGACTCCAGGTAGGCCAGGACGTCGCCCTCCGGGTGGGTGACCACCGACGTGCCCCGGCCCAGCACGTGGTCGCCGACCAGCACCGACCCGGACTCCAGCCGGAACGCCAGGTGGTCGGCGGTGTGCCCGGGCGTGGGGACGACGCCGATCGCCGTCCCGGCCAGCGACAGCCGCTCCCCGGGCGTCAGGACCCGTCCCCCCGGCCCGGCCACGCGGGCGTCGGCGGCCGCGACCGGGGCGTCGAACCGCGCGCCCCAGGGCAGCGCCGCCTCGGCGTGGTCGCCGTGGTGGTGGGTGACGAGGACGGCGACGCACCGCGCGTCCCGGTCGGCCAGCGCCGCCTCGACCACGGCCAGGTGCGCCGGGTCGTCGGGGCCGGGGTCGACGAGCACCGCCTGCCCGCTGTCGGGGGCGCCCACCACGTAGGTGTTGGTGCCGTCGAGGGTCATCGGCGAGGGGTTCGGCGCGAGCACGCGGGTCACCAGCGGCTCGAGCTCCGCCGTGCGGGGCATGGCGCCGGGCGCGGGGAGGTCCCACGTCGCGCGCGGGTCGACCGGGATGGGCACGACCGGCACGGTAGCCGCGCCTCGCCCACCGGGCGCGGCTAGCGTGCCGCCCATGCGTTCCCCCGCCACCCTGTTCCGCTCCGCCGTCGCGACGGCCGCCGCCGTCGTCCTGCTCACCGCCTGCGGCGGGTCGGGTGACGACGAGCCGGCCGCCTCGTCGAGCGCTGCCTCCCCGAGCTCGGCCAGCGCCTCCGCCGAGCCCGGACCCAGCGGCACCGCGACGCCGGACCCGGCCGCCGCGGAGTTCTGCGGCCAGGTGGAGGCGGCGTTCAGCGACCTTCAGGCGACCCTGGGCACCGCCGGCCCCGCCGAGGTGGCCGGACGGCTGCCCGAGGTGGTCTCCCGGCTGGAGGCGGTCGAGGCCCCCGCCGACATCGCGCCGTCCTGGAACGCGATGCTCGACGGCCTGCGCCAGCTCGGGGCGACTGCGAGCACGCTGGACCTGAGCACCCCCGAGGGGCAGGCGCAGTTCAACGCGGCCGAGCAGCAGCTCACCCAGGAGCTCAGCGCCGCCCAGGCCGACCTGACCACCTACGTCACGCAGAACTGCGACGTGGCCTCGTCCAGTCCCGCGCCGTCGAGCTGAGAAAGGACCCCGTCCTCCTCACCCCTCGCAGGCTCGGGACGAGCCTCTGGACGGAGCCACGGCGGCCCGCTCCCTCGACCGAGGGGGCGGGCCGCCGTCGTCTGGGCGTGGTGTCAGCAGCCGCTGATGGAGACCCCGCGGGCGCGCATCCACGGCACCGGGTCGACCTGGGCGCCGTACATCGCGCCGCTGGGGTGCACCTCGAAGTGCAGGTGCGGGCCGGTGGACTGGCCGCGGTTGCCGACCTCGGCGATCTGCTCGCCGGCGACCACGCGCTCCCCGGCGTGGACGAAGTAGCGGTTGACGTGGCCGTAGACGGTGACCGCGCCGTCGTCCCCGCGGATGTAGACCGCGTAGCCGAAGCCGGTCGCGGTGCCGGCGCGCTGGACGATGCCGGAGTGGGCCGCGTAGATCGGCGTGCCGATGGGCGCGGCGAGGTCCACGCCGCCGTGCAGGGCGCCCCAGCGCCAGCCGAAGCAGCTGGACGTCCGGCCGGACGTCGGCTTCACGTAGGGGCCCGAGCCGCCCGAGGAGCTCGCGCTCCCCGACGAGCTGCTGGCCTGCTGCCGCGCCTCGGCGGCCTGGGCGGCGGCCTCTCGCTCGGCACGTCGGGCGGCCTCGGCGGCGGCGGCCTCCTCGGCCGCCTTCTGGTCCTGCCACTCCTGGTAGGCGTCCCGGGCTCCCTGCAACCGCAGCAGCTCGATCTGGGCGGCCTGCAGCTGCTCGTCGTAGTCGGCCTTCTGCGCCGAGACCTGCTCGTAGGCGCTCTTCTGGGCGGCCAGCTGGCTGTCGGCGGTGGCCTTGGCCGCAGCGGCGGCCTCCTCCAGCTCGGCCATCCGGTCGCGGGCGGCGCGGGCCTGGGAGTCGGCGTTGGCCTGCCGCACCTGAGCGACCTCGAGCTGACCCAGGACGTCGAGCTGGTTGTCCGAGACGTAGTCGAGCATCGCGGCCCGCTCCACCAGCTCGGCGGGGCCGTCGGCGTCGAGCAGGGCGGCCGCGCCAGTGAGGGTGCTGCCGTTCATGTAGCTGTCGCGGGAGAAGCCGGCGATGCGGGCCTCGGCCGCCTCGACGGCCTCGGTGGCCTCCTCCAGCTGCGCGGCCGTGCGCTCGGCCTCCTCCTGGGCCTCGGTCAGCGCCTCCTCCGCGGCGAGGTAGGCGGCGCCGGCGGCCTCGGCCTGGACGGCGTAGCGCTCGAGCTCGGCCTCGGCCTCGGCGACCAGGCCGGCGATGCGGCCCACCTCCGCCGCGGCGGCGTCCTGGGCGGACTGGGCGGCCCCGAGCTCGGCGTCGGAGGGGTTGGGCGGCGGCTCCGGCACGGCACCGGCCGGCAGCGCGCCGCCCAGGAGCACCGCACCGGTGACCACGCCGGCCATCAGCACCCGCACGACGCCGGTGCGCGTCCGCGGGCGGCGCGGTCCGGACGTGCACCGGCGAGGACGGCTGTGCAGCACTGACGCTCCCTGGGGAAGAGGGGGGCGGAGGAACCGGGGCAGCGTCGCAGTGCCGCACGCGGCGACAAAGGCAACACGCGGCACAGTCGTCACACTGTGCTCACGACGACACCGATTCCCCTCCTGTCCCTCTGGTTGTCGTCACTCTCAGGGGTGACCTTGAGGGCTGCGCGCGGTCTTTTCCGCGCGCCCGTGGTGATGAGCCCCACGCCGGCCTGAGTCGGCGTCAGCGGGTGCCGGCCGCGGCGAGCTCGGCGATCGCGTCGACGTTGGTCGCGTCGACGATGCCCGGACCGGTGAGGACCGGCCGGCCACCGCCGACGGTGTTCAGGTTCTCCGCGTAGAGCCGGAGCATCACGATCGGCAGGTAGCCCTGCTCGTAGGGCTGCTGGTCGACGGCGAAGGCGACGTCGCCGGCCTGGATGCCGCGGAGGACGTCCTCGTTGAGGTCGAAGGTGGCCACCTCCGCCGTCGACCCGGCGTCGGAGACGGCGGCCACCGCCACCGCGGCGACCGCCGAGTTCAGCGTGAGGACGCCGTCGACGGTCGGGTCGCTCTGCAACTGGGCGGTGATCGCCGACTGCGCCGCCTGGAGGTCGCGGACGTCCACCTGCAGGGGGGTCAGCGCCGCCCCCAGCCCCTCGGCCGCGCCGGCGCAGCGCTGCTCGAGACCGGTGTTGCCGGCCTCGTGGACCACGCACAGCACGTTGCGCCGCCCGTCGGCGGCCAGCCGCTCCCCGGCGCCCCGCCCGGCGACCGTCTCGTCCTGCCCGACGTGCCCGATGGCGCCGAACTCGGCCGAGCGGTCCCCGCCGGAGTTGATGGTGACCACCGGGACGCCCGCCGCGACGGCCGCCTCGACGGAGTCCCGCAGCGCGTCGGGGTTGGCCATCGAGACCACGATCCCGTCGACCTGCTGGTTGACCGCGGCGTCGAGGAGCTGCGCCTGGCGTTGCGGGTCGCCGTCGCTCCGGTAGTCCACCGACACCCCGAGGTCGCGCCCCGCCGCCTCGGCGCCGTTCCGGACGACGTCCCAGAAGGCGTCGCCCGCCGAACCGTGGGTGACCAGCGCGACCGTGCGGTCGCCGTCGGCACGCCCGCCTGCGCCCCCTGCGCCGGACCCGCTGGTGGTGCAGGCGGCCAGCAGCAGGGACGAGGCGAGTGCGAGCAGTCGCTGACGTGCGGCCAAGGGCGAGTCGTCCTCCGTGCAGTGTCCGACCCTCCCGATCATGCCCCGCGCCGCGGAGCGACGCCCCACGGGCCGCCGGTCGGACCGCTGGGGGCGTTCTACCCTCGCGACGTGGACGTTCTCGGCTCCGGTCACGAACAGGTCGTCTTCTGCTCCGACCCAGGCTCCGGCCTGCGGGCGGTCATCGCGATCTACTCGACGGCGCTGGGGCCGGCGCTGGGCGGCACGCGGTTCTACCCCTATCCCAGCGAGGAGGCCGCCGTCGCCGACGCGCTGGCCCTGTCCAAGGCCATGGCCTACAAGAACAGCCTGGCCGGCCTGGACCTCGGCGGCGGCAAGGCGGTCATCATCGGGGACCCGCGCCGGGACAAGACCGAGGCCCTGCTGCGGGCCTACGGCCGGTTCGTCGAGTCACTGGGCGGCCGGTACCTGACCGCCTGCGACGTGGGGACCTACAACGCCGACCTCGACGTCGTGGCCCGGGAGACCCGGTTCGCGCACGGCCGGTCGGAGGCCTACGGCGGCTGCGGCGACTCCTCGGTGCTCACCGCGTACGGCGTCTTCCAGGGCATGCGCGCGGCGGCCCAGCACCGGTGGGGCAAGCCGTCCCTGGCCGGGCGCACCGTGGCCGTGGCCGGCGTGGGCAAGGTGGGCAGCTGGCTGGTCGACCGGCTGGTCGAGGACGGCGCCGACGTGGTGGTCACCGACGTCGACGCCGGCGCCGTGGAGCGGGTGCTCGCCCGCCACCCGGCCGTGGACGCCGTGCCCGACACCGCGACGCTGGTCCGCACGCCGTGCGACGTGTACGCCCCCTGCGCCCTGGGCGGCGCCCTCGACGACGAGACGGTCCCGGTGCTGGAGGCCGAGATCGTCTGCGGTGGCGCCAACAACCAGCTCGCCCACGACGGGATCGCCGATCAACTCGTGCGCCGCGGGGTCCTCTACGCCCCCGACTACCTGGTCAACGCCGGCGGGGTGATCCAGGTGGAGGACGAGCGGCACGGGTTCTCCTTCGCGCGGGCCGAGACCAAGGCCGCCGGGATCTTCGACGTCGCGCTGCGGGTCTTCCGCACCGCCGACGAGCAGGGCGTCTCCCCCGCGGTGGCCGCCGACCGCCTGGCCGAGGAGCGCATGGCCGCCGTGGGCCGGCTGGCCACCATCCGGCTCCCCCGCTGAGCGCCGAACGGCCCGGTCCTGCCGCCGGGCCGTTCGGCCCTGTCCGGCGCTGCGGGGCGGCCCGATCGTGGGGTGCCGGCGTCCCACAGGTCCCGGAGCCGGTCCGGGACGCGTCGCTCGCCGGCCGACGACACGGGAGCTCGCCATGGGACAAGCGCGTGAAGTCATGGACCGCATCACCGACGCGATCACGGCCGGGGACGCCGACGCGCTCCACCGGCTGTACGCGGCCGACGCCGTCGGCGACTCCCCCGACGCGGGGCGGCTCGAGGGCGGCCCCGCCATCGTCGAGTACGTCATGGCCCTGCGGCGCGCGGTGCCGGACCTGACGTGGGAGGCCCGACACCAGTACGAGACCGACGACACCGCCATCGACGAGGGCTGGCTCGTCGGGACCCACACCCAGCCGCTGACCTCGCCGGACGGTGAGATCCCGGCCACAGGCCGGTCGATCCGCCTGCGCGAGTGCGACGTCCTGACCGTGCGCGGCGGCCAGGGCGTGGCGCACCGCTTCTACTACGACCAGCTGGAGTTCGCCGTCCAGCTGGGGCTGACCGGGGCCGGCGCGGAGGAGGCAGCGGTGCCGGGACCGCGGCCCTCCGCCGAGCAGTCCGCCCACACGAGGACGCGCTGATCGGCCGTCCGGGGACGGCCCGTCCCGTCCGGGTGCGCCCCGGTCGAGGGACAGCGGGGGGAGACCCGTGCCCGCCGTCGATCCGTGTCGTAAGCTCGGAACAGACACAGTCACTCAGTCGGGGTCGCCACGCGGGCCGTCCAGCCCGGAGCTGGGCTCCCGTACTCCGTAACGAGGGGGTCGAGCCGATGGGGCGCGGCCGAGCGAAGGCCAAGCAGACACGCGTGGCCCGTGAGCTCAAGTACAGCTCACCGAACACCGACCTCTCCGCGCTTCAGCGCGAGCTGGCCGGTTCACCGTCGTCGTCGTACACCGCTCCTCACCGGGCGACCGACGACGACGACGAGGACGACGAGTTCGTCGACCGATGGGCGGCGGACGACGACACGGACGACGACTGGGCAGCCAGCCGTTGACCGACGCCTGACGCCTCGGGTCTGACGCGACGACACCGCCTCCCCACGGGGAGTCGCGGTGTCGTCGCGTGCCGTCCTGCCTCCTCGAGGAGGACGGGGTCCTCTCAGCGGTAGGAGCCCACCAGGCGGGCGGCGTCGTCGTCCGTGCGCGCGCCCACGGTGCCGGCGACCCAGGCGGGGACACCCCGGTCGCTCAGCGTGCCCACGACGCCGTCGGCGACGTCCGGTGCGACGACGGCGACCATGCCGACACCGCAGTTGAACGCGCGCTCGGACTCGGTGCGCGGCACGCCGTGCTCCTCGAGCAGCGCGACGGCCGCCGGCAACGCCCACGTGCCGCGGTCGAGCACGGCGGCCAGGCCGTCGGGGACGACGCGGGCGGTGTTGCCGGCGAGCCCGCCGCCGGTGATGTGCGCGTAGGCGTGCACGCCCTCGACGCCGTACTCCTGCACCAGCGCCAGGCAGTCCAGCGCGTAGATGCGCGTCGGCTCCAGCAGCTCCTCGCCCAGGGGGCGGGACAGCCCGTCCGGGGTGGCGGTGAGGTCGAGGCCGGCGGCGGCGACCACGCGGCGCACCAGCGAGTAGCCGTTGGAGTGGAACCCGCTCGACGCCATCGCGACGACGACGTCGCCGTCGCGCACCCGCTCCGGGCCCAGCACCGCGTCGGCCTCCACGACGCCCACGGCGGTCGCGGCCAGGTCGTAGTCGTCGGGGGCCATCAGGTCGCCGTGCTCGGCGGTCTCACCTCCGACCAGGGCCGCGCCGGCCAGCGTGCAGCCGGTGGCGATGCCGGTGACGATCGCCGCGATCCGCTCCGGGACGACCCGCCCGCAGGCGACGTAGTCCTGGAGGAACAGCGGCTCGGCACCGCAGGCGACGAGGTCGTCGACGACCATGGCGACCAGGTCGATGCCCACCGTGTCGTGCCGGTCCAGCGCACGGGCCAGCGCGATCTTGGTGCCCACGCCGTCGGTGGAGGAGGCGAGCAGGGGCTTGCGGTAGCGCGTCGTGTCCAGCGCGAACAGCCCCGCGAACCCGCCCAGGCCGCCCACGACCTCCGGGCGGTTGGTCTTCTCGACCGCCGACCGCATGAGCGTGACGGCCCGCTCGCCGGCGTCGATGTCGACGCCGGAGTCGGCGTAGGTGAACTGGGGGCCGGCGGAGCCTGGGGTGCTCACGGTCGGGTCAGGGCGTCGTCCGCGCCGCCGGGCACGGTGGCACTGCCGGCCTGCTGGCCGGTCCACCCGGTCACCGCCCGGGACTCGTCGACCCGGCGCTCGATGCCCTCGAGGACGTGCTTGCCGAGGACCTCGCTCTCCCCCAGCGCGATCGGGTACTGGCCGGTGAAGCAGGCGGTGCACAGCCGGGTGACCGGCTGCTCGGTGGCGGCGATCAGGCCCTGCTCGGAGACGTAGCCGAGGGAGTCGGCGTTGATCGAGGCCCGCACGCCGTCCACGTCGAGGCCGTTGGCGATCAGCTCGGCGCGGCTGGCGAAGTCGATGCCGTAGAAGCAGGGCCACTTCACCGGCGGCGAGGAGATCCGCACGTGCACCTCGACGGCACCAGCCTCGCGCAGCATCCGGATCAGCGCCCGCTGGGTGTTGCCCCGCACGATCGAGTCGTCGACGACGACCAGCCGCTTGCCGCGGATGACGTCGCGCAGCGGGTTGAGCTTGAGCCGGATGCCCAGCTGCCGGATGGTCTGGCTCGGCTGGATGAAGGTGCGGCCCACGTAGGAGTTCTTGACCAGGCCCAGCCCGTAGGGGATGCCGGAGGCCTCGGCGTACCCGACCGCGGCCGGGGTGCCGGACTCGGGCACCGGGATCACCAGGTCGGCGTCGGCGGGGTGCTCCTTGGCCAGCCGCCGGCCGATCTCCACCCGCGCGGCGTGCACGCCGCGCCCGGCGATCGTCGTGTCGGGGCGGGCGAGGTAGACGTACTCGAAGATGCAGCCCTTCGGCTCGGCGGGGGCGAAGTGCTGGCTGCGCAGCCCGTCCTCGTCGATGGCCAGGAGCTCACCGGGCTCCACCTCGCGCACGAAGGACGCGCCGACGATGTCCAGCGCCGCCGTCTCGCTGGCCACGACCCAGCCGCGCTCGAGCCGGCCGAGCACCAGCGGGCGGACGCCCTGCGGGTCCCGGGCGGCGTAGAGGGTGGTCTCGTCCATGAACGCGAAGCTGAACGCGCCGCGCAGCTGCGGCAGCACCTGCATCGCGGCGGCCTCGACCGAGAGGTCCTGGTGCGCCGCGATCAGCGCGGTCACCAGGTCGGAGTCGGTGGTGGAGGCGAAGGCGCCCGGGACGCCGGCGTCGGCGGCCTTGGTGGCCAGCTCGGCGGTGTTCACCAGGTTGCCGTTGTGGCACAGCGCCAGCCCGGTGCCGGCCTCCGTCGTCCGGAAGGTCGGCTGCGCGTTCTCCCACGTGGAGGCGCCGGTGGTCGAGTACCGGGTGTGGCCGACGGCGAGGTGGCCGCGCAGGCTGCCCAGCGTGGCCTCGTCGAAGACCTGGCTGACCAGCCCGAGGTCCTTGTAGACGACGACCGAGGCGCCGTCGGAGACCGCGATGCCCGCGGCCTCCTGGCCACGGTGCTGCAGGGCGTACAGACCGAAGTAGGTGAGCTTGGCGACCTCCTCCCCCGGCGCCCAGACACCGAAGACGCCACAGGCGTCCTGGGGACCGGGAGACTGGGGATCGAGGTCGTGCGTCAGCCGTCCATCACCGCGAGGCACGTGTCCACGGTACCGGGGCGGCCGCCGCCACCTGCGAGCTGCGGGGTGACCGTGCCCACGTCGCCGGCCGCTGCGCAGGTCGTCCGCCGGGAACCGGGACGGCGTCCGGCGCGTTGACCCCCGGCTGCGTCGTCCGCCTCCCGGAGGTGCCCGTGACCGCCGTCCTGTCCGTCCTCCCGTCCGCCGCCGAGCAGGCCGAGCAGCTGATCGCCCTCGGCGCGCACGAGGTCGCCGGGCTGCCCGCTGCCGACCTGCGGGAGAGCGCCGCACAGGTGTCCGAGCCGGGGGCGTTGCTGGTGCTCTCGCCCGACCGGGCGCCGGCCTCCGCGCTCGCTCCGCTGCTCGAGCTGCGGGGCAAGCGGGGGTTCGTGGTGGCCGACATGACCGACGTCGACGCCTTCTCCCCGATCGAGCCGGTCGAGCTGCCGGGTGGGGACGTCTACCTCGTCGAGGGCCTCGACCGTGGCGACGCGATGGCGAACTGGAGCCCCGACGAGGCGCTGCCGGCCGTCACCGGCGCCGGCCGGACGCCGCTGACCCTGACCGAGGGCATCCACTGGGTGCTGCAGTGTCCGGAGGTCCTCGACCGCAACCACTGCTTCATGACGATCGGCTCGCGGCGGCGCAAGCCCGACGGGCGGCTCGACACCCGGACGCCGGCGCTGTGGATCAGCAACGGGACCGGGCGCGACGGCCGGGAGCGGCGCGACGCGCCCAAGGTCGGCTGGTGCTGGGCCGGCAACCGGCACACGTGGCTGGGCTTCGCGTCCGCCCAGCGACGTGTGCCGGTTGCTCGGTCGTTCACTTGATGTTCTGCATCTCCGCGGCGACGGTGGTGTCGTCACCGTGGCCGGTCTTGACCACGGTGTCGCCGTGCAGGCTCATCAGCCGCGACCGGATCGAGTTGAGGATCGTCGGCTTGTCGCTGTAGGACCGCCCGGTGGCACCGGGGCCGCCGCAGAACAGCGTGTCCCCGGTGAACACCGTGTTCAGGTCGGGCGCGTGCAGGCACGTGCTGCCCGGCGAGTGGCCGGGGGTGTGCAGCGCGGTCAGCGTCGTCCCGGCGATCTCGAACCGGGTGCCCTCGGTGAGCTCGTGGTCAGGAGCGGTGTCCGGGTGCACGACGTCCCACAGCATCCGGTCCTCGGGGTTGAACCAGATCGGCGCGCCGGTGGCCTCCCGCAGCGCCACCGCGGCGGTGATGTGGTCGTTGTGCCCGTGGGTGAGCACGATCGCCTTCACCGTCCGCCCGCCGACCGCCTCGAGGATCGGGGCGGCGTCGTGCGGGGCGTCGATGACGAGCACCTCGCTGTCGTCCCCGACCAGCCAGACGTTGTTGTCGACGTCGAAGTCCTGCCCGTCGAGGCTGAAGACCCCGCTGACGACGGTCTTGTCGATCCGAGCCGTCACTTGAACACCACGACCGACCGCAGCACGTCGCCGTGGTGCATCTTCTCGAAGGCGGACTCGACGTCGTCGATGCCGATCGTCTCGGAGACGAAGGCGTCGAGGTCGAAGCGGCCCTGCAGGTACAGGTCGATCAGCATCGGGAAGTCGCGGCTGGGCAGGCAGTCGCCGTACCAGGAGGACTTCGTCGCGCCCCCGCGGCCGAAGACCTCGATGAGCGGCAGCTCGATCTTCATGTCCGGGGTCGGGACGCCGACCAGCACGACGCGGCCGGCCAGGTCGCGGGCGTAGAAGGCCTGCTCGAACACCGCCGGGTGGCCGACGGCGTCGATCGCGACGTCCACCCCGAAGCCGTTCGTGTGGCTCTTGATGGCCTCGACCGCGTCGGTCTCCTTGCTGTTGACCGTGTGGGTGGCGCCGAACTTGCGGGCCCACTCCAGCTTCCGGTCGTCGATGTCGACGGCGACGATCGTCGTGGCGCCGGCCAGCTTGGCCCCGGCGATCGCGGCGTCTCCCACGCCGCCGCAGCCGAACACGGCCACGCTCTCGCCGCGCTTGACGCCACCGGTGTTGATGGCGGCGCCGACGCCGGCCATGACGCCGCAGCCGAGCAGGCCGGCGGCGGTGGCGGGGGCCTCGGGGTTGACCTTGGTGCACTGGCCGGAGTGGACCAGCGTCTTCTCCACGAACGCGCCGATGCCCAGCGCCGGGGACAGCTCGGTGCCGTCCTTGAGCGTCATCTTCTGCGTGGCGTTGTGGGTGTTGAAGCAGTACTGCAGCTCGCCCTTGAGACACGCGCGGCACTGGCCGCAGACCGCCCGCCAGTTGAGGATCACGAAGTCGCCGACCGCGACGTTCGTGACGCCCTCCCCGACGGCGGAGACCACGCCGGCGGCCTCGTGGCCGAGCAGGAACGGGAACTCGTCGTTGATCCCGCCCTCGCGGTAGTGCAGGTCGGTGTGGCAGACCCCGCACGCCTGGATGTCGACGACGGCCTCACCCGGGCCGGGGTCGGGGACGACGATCGTCTCGACGGTGACCGGAGCACCCTTGCTGCGGGCGACGACGCCCTTCACCTCATAGGCCATGCGGGGAGCCTAGAACGGGCCCTCCACACCTCCACGCCCGCTCCCGACATGCGGAAGCGGCACCGGAGGTGGTTGACCGTGCAACGAAACGGTCACGTTCGCCGCGCGGGACGTCCGGGGCCGACGTAGCGTTCCCGCTGGCCCGTGACCTGGGGCACGGACCTGCCCGCCGGGACGACCCGGCGCCCACGAACCGGAGGTCCGCCCGTGGCAGTACCGAGCTTCCTGGCCCGCGAGCGCATCGTGGCCCGGCCCGGCTTCAACCGGTGGCTGATCCCACCGGCGGCGCTGGCGGTCCACCTGTGCATCGGCCAGGCCTACGCCACCAGCGTGTACAAGACCGCGCTGGTCGAGGACTTCGGCACCACACAGACGGCGATCGGCATCGTCTTCTCCATCGCCATCGTGATGCTGGGCCTGTCCGCGGCCCTGTTCGGCACCTGGGTGGACCGCAACGGCCCGCGGGCGGCGATGTTCACCTCGGCGTGCTTCTGGGTGACCGGCTTCGTCGTCGGTGGGGTGGGCATCGAGACCCGGCAGCTGTGGCTGCTGTACCTGGGCTACGGCGTCATCGGCGGCATCGGCCTGGGCATCGGCTACATCTCGCCGGTCTCCACGCTGATCAAGTGGTTCCCCGACCGTCCGGGCCTGGCGACCGGGATGGCGATCATGGGCTTCGGTGGCGGCGCGCTGATCGCCTCGCCGCTGTCCCGCCAGCTGATGAGCTGGTACGACCCGGGCTACGACCCCTCGGTCTCCGGCTCGGTGCCCAACGGCGGCGCCGTCTCGGCGCTGTTCTTCACCTTCGCCGCGGTCTACCTGGTCTTCATGATGTTCGGGGCGTTCATCGTGCGGGTCCCGGCCGACGACTGGAAGCCGGCGGGCTTCGACCCCTCCTCGGTCAAGCAGAAGGCGCTGGTCACCACCGAGAGCGTCTCGGCCGCCAACTCGATCAAGACCCCGCAGTTCTGGCTGCTGTGGGTGGTGCTGTTCTGCAACGTGACCGCGGGCATCGGGATCCTCGAGCAGGCCAGCCCGATGATCCAGGACTTCTTCCGCACCGGGGAGACCTCCACCGTGGCGACGGCCGCGGCGGCCGGCTTCGTCGGCCTGCTGTCGCTGTTCAACATGGCCGGCCGGTTCGTGTGGTCGTCCACGTCGGACTTCATCGGCCGCAAGCCGATCTACATGGTCTACCTGGGCGTCGGGCTGGTGCTCTACGTCCTGCTGGCGACCATCGGCAGCAGCGCGACCTGGGTGTTCGTCCTGCTCGCGGCGGTGATCATCTCCTTCTACGGCGGCGGGTTCGCGACCGTCCCGGCCTACCTGCGCGACCTGTTCGGCACCTACCAGGTGGGTGCGATCCACGGCCGGCTGCTGACCGCGTGGTCGGCGGCGGGCGTGGCCGGACCGCTGATCGTCAACAGCGTCCTGGACACCCAGGGCACGCCGGGCCAGCTGGTCGCGGCCAACTACCGGCCCGCGCTGTTCATCATGGTCGGGCTGCTCGCCGTCGGGTTCGTCGCGAACCTGCTGGTCCGGCCGGTGGCCAGCAAGTGGCACGAGCCGAAGCGGACCACCCCCGCCACCGCACGAGCCGACCGCGAACGGAGCGCCGCCTGATGACCACCCCGCGCAACGAGCAGTCCACCCACACCCCGACCGGCCTGATCGCGTTCGCCTGGACGCTGGTCGGCATCCCGCTGGTCTACGGGCTCTACCAGACGGTGAAGACCGCGATCACGCTCTTCACCGGCTGACCCCCCGCCGCGTCGCAGGGCCCCGGCTGCTTCCGCAGCCGGGGCCCTGTCGCATCCGGGGTGCCGGTCAGCGCCGGCGCAGCGGCGCCATCGGCAGGAAGGCGCTGAGGTCGGCGCGGTTGCCGCTCGCGCTGACCGCGCCCTCCGCGGTCGCCTCGTCCCAGGTGAGCGCCCCGGTGGCGAGCCGCAGCCAGGTCGCGGCGTCGGTCTCGACGACGTTGGGCGGCGTGCCGCGGGTGTGCCGCGGCCCGGGCACGCACTGGACGGCGACGTGCGGCGGCACCCGCAGCTCCACCGACTTCCCGGGCACCTGCTGGGCCAGCCACCGGGCGCTGGTCTTCACCGCGGCACCGACGACCGAGCGGCCGGGCTGCTCGTCCTCCCCGGCCAGCCAGGCCAGCACCGGCTCGACCGCCGCCCGCAGCTCCTCGGCGGAGATCGGCGCGGCCATCAGCTGGTCGGGACGGTCCCCGCGGGCACGCTGCCCACCGTGGCCTCGGGCGTGCCGAACAGCGCCGGCAGCGTCGCGCTCCAGGCGGCCCGCAGCTCGGCCAGCGCCAGGTCGCCGACGCCGTCCACCGTGAGCGCCTCACCGCCCGTCGTCCCGAGCTCGGTGACCGCCACCCCCGCCTCCTCGGCGGCCCGCCGCACGGCCGCGGGGTCGGCCGTGGTCACCACCGCCCGGGCGGCCGACTCGCTGAACAGCGCGGTGAACGGGTCGTCCCCGAGCGCGAGGCGGGCGCCGGTGCCGTAGCGCAGCGCCGACTCGGCCAGGGCCTGGGCGAGACCGCCGTCGGCGAGGTCGTGCGCGGAGCTGACCAGACCGTCGCGGCCGAGCACGGCCATGAGCTCGCCGAGCGCCCGCTCCGCGGCCAGGTCGACCGCCGGCGGGCGGCCGCCGAGGTGGCCGTGCACCACGGACGCCCACGCCGAGCCGCCGAACTCCGGCCTCGTCTCACCGAGGAGGAGCACCGTCTCCCCCGCCGTCCGCCAGCCGGTCGGGACCCGCCGGCGGACGTCCTCGTGCACGCCGAGGACGCCGATGACCGGGGTCGGGTTGATCGCGACGTCGCCGGTCTGGTTGTAGAGGCTGACGTTGCCGCCGGTGACCGGCAGCCCCAGGTCGCGGCAGGCGTCGGCCAGGCCGCGGACGGCCTCGGCGAACTGCCACATGACCTCGGGCTCCTCCGGAGAGCCGAAGTTCAGGCAGTTCGTGACCGCCAGCGGGCGGGCGCCGGAGACGGCGACGTTGCGGTAGGCCTCGGCCAGGTTGAGCTGCGTGCCGGTGTAGGGGTCCAGCCGGGCGTAGCGGCCGTTGCCGTCGAGGGCCAGCGCGATCCCGCGGGAGGTGTCCTCGTCGATGCGGACCACGCCGGCGTCGTCGGGCTGGGCGAGCACGGTGTTGCCGCGCACGTAGCGGTCGTACTGCTCGGTGACCCAGGTCTTGTCGGCGCCGTCCGGGCTGGCGACGATGGCGAGCCAGTGCGCGGCGACCTCCTCCGGCGTCCGCGGGCGGGGCAGCGCGGCCGGGTCGTCGGCCTGCAGGTCGTCGAGGTCGGAGGGGCGCTGCATCGGCCGGTCGTAGACGGGGCCCTCGTGGGCGACCGTCCGCGGCGGGACGTCCACGATCCGCTCGCCGTGCCAGTCGACGGTGAGCCGGTCGCCGTCGGTGACCTCACCGATGACGGTGGCCAGCACGTCCCACTTGCGGCAGACGGCGAGGAAGGCGTCGACCTTGCCGGGCTCGACGATCGCGCACATGCGCTCCTGCGACTCGCTCATCAGGATCTCGGCGGGGGTCAGCGTGCTGTCGCGCAGCGGCACCCGGTCGAGGTCGACGTGCATGCCGCCGGTGCCGGCGCTGGCCAGCTCGGAGGTGGCACAGGACAGGCCGGCGCCGCCGAGGTCCTGGATGCCGGTGACCAGGTCGGCGGCGAAGATCTCCAGGCAGGCCTCGATGAGCAGCTTCTCGGTGAACGGGTCGCCGACCTGCACGCTGGGCCGCTTCGCCGGGCCCTCGGCGTCGAAGGTCTCGCTGGCCAGCACGCTGACGCCGCCGATGCCGTCGCCGCCGGTGCGCGCCCCGAACAGGATGACCTTGTTGCCGACGCCCTCGGCCTTGGCGAGCCGGACGTCCTCGTGCCGCATGACGCCGACGCACAGGGCGTTGACCAGCGGGTTGCCGGCGTAGCAGTCGTCGAAGAGGAGCTCGCCGCCGATGTTGGGCAGGCCCAGGCAGTTGCCGTAGCCGCCGACGCCGGCGACGACGCCGGGCAGCACCCGCGCGGTGTCGGCGGCGTCGGCCCGGCCGAACCGCAGCGAGTCCATGACCGCGACCGGCCGGGCACCCATGGTGAGGATGTCCCGGACGATGCCGCCCACCCCGGTGGCCGCGCCCTGGTAGGGCTCGACGTAGCTGGGGTGGTTGTGCGACTCGACCTTGAAGGTGACCGCGTAGCCGTCGCCGACGTCGACCACGCCGGCGTTCTCGCCGATGCCGACCAGCAGCGCCTCGCTGCGCGGCAGGTCGCCGAACCGGCGCAGGTGCACCTTGGAGGACTTGTAGGAGCAGTGCTCGCTCCACATCACCGAGTACATCGCCAGCTCGGCGGTGGTGGGCCGGCGGCCGAGGATGCCGGTGATCCGGGCGTACTCGTCGGACTTCAGGCCGAGCTCGCTGTAGGGCTGCTCGACGTCCGGCGTCCGCGCGGCGAGCTCGACGGTGTCGAGCCGGTGCTGCAGCGGGCCGGGCCCGGTGTCGAGGTCGGAGAGCCCCTGCGTCGCGCTGTCCTGGCTCACGCTGCGACGACCGCCTTCAGCACGGAGGTGAAGAAGCCCAGCCCGTCGGTGGACGGCCCGGTGAGGTCCTCGACCGCGTGCTCCGGGTGCGGCATGAGCCCGACGACGCGGCCGTCCGCGCTGGTCACGCCCGCGATGTCGTTGGAGCTGCCGTTGGGGTTGCCCTCGACGTAGCGGACGGCCACCCGCCCCTCGCCCTCCAGCCGCTCGAGGTCGGCAGGGGCGGCGACGTAGCGGCCCTCACCGTTCTTCACCGGGACGACGATCTGCTGGCCGGGCGCGTAGGACGCCGTCCAGGCGGTGTCGGCGCGCTCGATGCGCAGTGCCTGGTCGCGGTTGCGGAAGTGCAGGTGGCTGTTGCGGGTCAGCGCGCCGGGCAGCAGGCCGGCCTCGCAGAGCACCTGGAAGCCGTTGCAGATGCCGAGGACCGGCATGCCCCGGCGCGCCCGGTCGACGACGTCGGCCATCATCGGCGCCCGCGCGGCGATGGCGCCGGCCCGCAGGTAGTCGCCGTAGGAGAAGCCACCGGGGAGGACGACGGCGTCGACGTCCTCGAGATCGTGCGACGCGTGCCAGAGCGCGACCGGCTCGGCGCCGGCCAGGCGCACCGCGCGCGCGGCGTCGACGTCGTCCAGGGAGCCCGGGAAGGTGATGACACCGATGCGCACGGGAGGGTTCTCTCTCAGTCGGTCGGCAGGTGGAGCTCGACGTCCTCGATGACCGGGTTGGCCAGGAGCGTCTCCGCGATCTGCTTGAGCTCGGCCTCGTCAGGGGTGCCCTCGACCTCGAGGACGAAGTGCTTGCCCTGGCGGACGCTGGTCACGCTGCCGTGGCCGAGCCGGCCCAGCGCTCCCAGCACCGCCTGACCCTGGGGGTCGGAGATCTCCGGCTTCAGGACGACGTCGACGACCACCTGGGGCACGCGGACGAGGGTACCGGGGTGACGCGGCCCACCGGCCGGGGTGCCGGTGATGCTGGTCTCGCTCGGCCTCCCCGGCCCGGCGATGTGCAGGTGCGGCGCACCCGGGCGCAGAGTGCGGCGTCCGCGCACATCACCGGCGGGGTCAGCCGGTGACGAGCGACCAGACCGCCTCGGGGGCCTCCCAGTGGGCGTTGTGGCCGGCGCCCTCGACGAGGACCGCGCCCGGGTCCACGCGCCGCATCGCGGCCAGGCCGACCATGGGGTCGCCGGAGCCGGCCGCCAGCCGCAGCGGGGCCGCCGCACGCGACAGCACCTCCTCCACCGACGGCCCGACGGCCCCGAACGCCCGCGGGTCCAGCGCGGGGGTGAACCCGCCCGCCACCTCCCGGACCCCGGCCAGCGCGACCGGGTCGTCCGGTGCCACCAGGCCGGTGAGCCCGGCCAGCCGCAGGTGCCGCTCGGCGGCCTCGGCCTGGGTCGGGAACACCGAGGGCGGGCGGACGGCGAGCGACCGGGCGCGGGCCACCTCGTCGTCCGCCCAGTCGATCTTGACGCCGACTGCGACCACCCGCTCGACCTCGACCCCGTACCAGCCGCCGGCCAGCACCGCGCCGACCACGCCGCCGAACGAGTGGCCGAGCACGGTCACCCGCGCGGCGCCGAGAGCCACGGCCAGCTCGGCGACGTCCGCGGCGTGCACGGCGTAGCCGTACGGCGGCTCGGCGGGCGACCGGCCGTGGCCGCGCAGGTCCGGCGCCGCCCACGACCCGGGCCAGGAGCGCTCGACCAGCGGCAGCAGCCGGTCCCAGACCGCGCCGGTGGCGCCGAGGCCGTGCAGCAGGAGCAGCAGGGACTCCCCGGAGCCGCCGGAGCGGTGCGCGAGGCCCGAGTGCGTTCGCATCAGTGGAAGGTGGTGCCGGTGAGCGTCTCGTAGGCGGTCACGTAGCGCTCGCGGGTGGCCTCGACCACATCGGCCGGGAGCTCCGGCGGCGGGGAGGTGCGGTCCCAGCCGGACGACGTCAGCCAGTCGCGCACGTACTGCTTGTCGAAGGACGGCTGCGCCGCGCCCGGCGACCAGGTCATCGCCGGCCAGAATCGCGAGGAGTCGGGGGTGAGCACCTCGTCGCCGAGGGTCAGCCGCCCCTCGGCGTCCAGCCCGAACTCGAACTTGGTGTCGGCGAGGATGATCCCGGCCTCCCGGGCCAGCTCCGCGCCGCGCCGGTACAGCGCCAGCGTGAGCTCGCGCAGCTCGGCGGCGCGCTCGGCGCCCACGGCCGCCTCGACCGCGGCGAAGTCGATCGCCTCGTCGTGCTCCCCCACCTCGGCCTTGGTGGACGGCGTGAACACCGGCTCGGGCAGCTGCGAGCCCTCGACCAGGCCGGCCGGCAGTGCGACGTCCCGGATGGAGCCGGTGCGGCGGTACTCGGCGGTGCCCGACCCCGACAGGTAGCCGCGGGCCACGCACTCGACCGGCAGCATCGACAGCCGGCGCACCAGCATCGCCCGCCCCGCCACGGAGGCCGGCACGTCCGTGGCAGACAGCAGGTGGTGCGCCGCCCCGAACGACTCCAGCACCGGCGTCAGCTGCTCGAACCACCACACCGACAGCGCGGTGAGCACCCGCCCCTTGTCGGGGATCGGGGTGGGCAGCACGTGGTCGTAGGCGGAGATCCGGTCGGAGGCCACGAGCAGCAGCCGGTCGGCGCCGGCGTCGTAGATCTCCCGCACCTTGCCGCGGGCCACCAGGGGCAGGTCCACGGTCACTTCAGGGCAGCCACGCGCTCGAACAGCGGGTCTAGGTTCTGCACGTAGCGCTCCGGCCGGCAGATCTCGTCCAGCCGCGCCTCGTCCAGCTCCACGCCGGACGCGGCGGCACGCGCCCGCAGCGTCTCCCGGAACGGCGTCCCGGTGTTCCACGTCTCCATCGCGGCGGACTGCACCAGCGCGTAGGCGTCCTCGCGGGACAGGCCGCTCTCCACCACCTCGAGCAGCACCGAGGAGGTGTAGATCAGCCCGCCGGTGGACTCCAGGTTGGCCCGCATCCGGTCGGCGTCCACCACGAGGTTCTCCACCAGGCCCGTGGTCAGGTGCAGCAGGTAGTCGGTGGTGATCGCGGCGTCGGGCAGGAAGACCCGCTCGGTCGAGGAGTGCGAGATGTCCCGCTCGTGCCACAGCGGGATGCCCTCCATCACCGGGACGACGGCGGCGCGGACGACGCGGGCCAGCCCGGCGATCCGCTCGGAGCGGATCGGGTTCTTCTTGTGCGGCATCGCGCTCGAGCCCTTCTGACCCGAGCCGAAGGCCTCCGACAGCTCGCGCACCTCGGTCCGCTGCCCGTGCCGCACCTCGAGCGCGACCGTCTCGCAGACCGTCGCGATGATCGCCAGCGCGGCGACCCACTCGCTGACCGAGTCCCGCAGCACGACCTGGGTGGACGCGTCGGCCGGCCGCAGGTCGAGGGCCTCGGCCACCGCGACCTCGACCGACGGGTCGATCAGGGAGTAGGTGCCGACGGCGCCGGAGATGGCCACCACGCCGACCCGCTCGCGGGCGGCGCGGAGCCGGTCGCGGCAGCGGGCGGCGGCGAAGGCGATGTCGGCGACCCGGTGGCCCCAGACGTCGGGCTCGGCGTGCACGCCGTGGGTGCGGCCGACCTTGATGGTGTGCCGGTGGGCCAGCGCGTGGTCGCGCAGCACCGCCACGAACCGGTCGAGGCGGGCCAGCAGCAGGTCGGTGGCCTCGGTCAGCTGGACGGCGAGCGCGGTGTCGAGCAGGTCCGACGACGTCATGCCGTGGTGCACGTACGCCGCCGCCGACCGCGGGGTCGTGTTGTCGGCCCACGCGGTCAGGAAGGCGATGACGTCGTGCTGCGTCGTCTCCTCGATCTCCGCGACCCGCTCGGGCGCCGGTGGGGGCGCGTTGCGCACCGGCTCCACCACGTCGGCGGGCACCCGGCCGGCCGCCGCGTGCGCCTCGAGGACGAGGGTCTCGACCCGGCACCACAGCTCGTACTTGTGCTGGTCGCTCCAGACCCGCCCCATCTCGGGCAGGGTGTACCGCTCGATCATGCGGGTACCGCCCGCACCCGGTCAGCTCGTCGCACCACGGGAACAGTGTCCCGTAGGGCTAGCGTGATCATGGACGGCCCCCAGGCCGCGAGCGGAGGTGGGCGATGCTGCGACGGGCCGGCGCCCTCGTCACCCGGGCGCGCGAGCGCATCCGGGCCGCTGCCGAGGCCGACCCGCACGGCTGGCCCGAGCGGGACGACGACCGCGCGATCCTCGTCCGCGACGACGACGTCCCCGCCGAACTCGACCTCGGACCGGCCGAGGACGGCGAGCCGCCGCTGGGCAGCCCGGAGCCGGGTGCGCCGGACCTGGACGGCCCGCTCCAGCCCGGCGGGGTCAGCGGCCCACCGGCCGGTGGTCGGGCGCACCGCACCGGTCCCCACGCCCGCCGGCTCACCGGTGCCGGCCGCCGTCCCGCCGACGACGCCGTCCCCGCCGCGCTGCGCGTCGCCGCCTCCTGGTCCTGGCGGCTGATCGTCGTCCTCGCCGGCCTCTACGCGCTGCTCTACGCCGCCGCCTACGTCGCCGTCGTCGTGGTGCCGGTGTTCGTGGCGCTGCTGCTGGCCGCGCTGCTGCAGCCCGGCGCGGCCGCGCTGGTCCGGCACGGGTGGCCGCGGTCGCTCTCCGCCCTGGCCATGCTCATCGTGGGCCTGGGCGTGGTGGCCGGGATCATCACGCTGGTCGTCAACCAGTTCATCGCCGGCTTCCCCGACCTCGCCGACCAGGTCAGCCAGGGCCTCACCCAGATCCGCGACTTCGTGGTCGACACCTTCCCGGTGTCCGAGCGGCAGATCGACGAGGCGCTGACCGCCGCGCAGGACGCGCTCGTCGCCAACCGGGACACGCTGACCTCGGGGGCGCTGACGACGGCGGCGACCGTCGGTGAGGTCTTCACCGGCATCGTCCTGGCGCTGTTCACGCTGTTCTTCTTCCTCAAGGACGGCCGGTCGATCTGGCTGTGGCTGGTGGGCCTGTGCCCGGCCGACTCCCGCGCCTACATCGACGAGGCCGCCCGCCGCTCGTGGCGCACGCTGATCTCCTACGTGCGGGCCACGGTCGCGGTCGCCCTGGTCGACGCGATCGGCATCGGCATCGGGCTGGCGGTCCTGGGCGTGGACTTCGTCATCCCCCTGGCCGCGCTGGTGTTCCTCGGCGCGTTCATCCCGATCATCGGGTCGTTCCTGGCCGGGTCGGTGGCGGTGCTCGTGGCGCTGGTCACCAAGGGGCCGGTGACGGCGCTGATCGCGCTGGCCGTCGTCATCCTGGTCATGCAGCTGGAGGGGCACGTCCTGCAGCCGCTGCTGCTCGGCCGGGCGGTGCGGGTGCACCCGCTGGCCGTCGTCCTCGCCATCGCCGCGGGCCTGCTGGTCGCCGGCATCTTCGGGGCGCTCATCGCCGTCCCGCTGGTGGCCTGCGCCAACGTCGCCGGCACCTACCTGGCACGGCGGCACGACGGGCCGCGGCCGCCCGAGCCGCGCCCGGAGCGGGCGCGGCCGGTCGTCACCGCGGAGTAGCTCAGCCGGCGGCGACCCGGCCCTCCACGGCGGCCAGCGCGATGTCGGTGCGCCAGTGCGCGCCGGCCAGCCGGACGCCGGCCACCCGCTCGTAGGCCCGCTGCCGGGCCGCCGCGAGGTCCGCACCGACGGCGGTCACCGCCAGCACCCGGCCGCCGGCCGACCGGACCGTCCCGTCGGCGTCGACGGTGGTGCCGGCGTGCAGCACGCCCTCGGCGTCGGCGCCGGTGATCGGGTCGCCGGTGCGGGGCCGCTCGGGGTAGCCCTCGGCCGCGACCACGACGGTCACCGCGGCGCCGGGCCGCCACTGCAGCGGTGGGTGCTCGGCCAGGGTGCCGGTGGCGGCCGCGTGCAGCAGCCCGCCCAGCGGGGTCGCCAGCAGCGGCAGCACCACCTGGGTCTCCGGGTCGCCGAAGCGGGCGTTGAACTCCACGACCCGCACGCCGCGCGAGGTCAGCGCCAGGCCGGCGTACAGCAGCCCCGCGAACGTCTCGCCGCGGCGGCGCATCTCGTCGACCGTCGGCTGCAGCACCGTGGCCAGCACCTCGTCCACCAGGTCCGGCGGCGCCCACGGCAGCGGCGCGTACGCGCCCATGCCGCCGGTGTTGGGCCCGGCGTCCCCGTCGTCGCGGCGCTTGAAGTCCTGCGCCGGCAGCAGGGGCAGCACCGTCGTCCCGTCGGTGACGGCGAACAGCGACACCTCCGGGCCGTCGAGGTACTCCTCGACCAGCACCGCCCCGCCGGCGTCGAGCACGCGGGAGCCGTGGGCGACGGCGGCGTCCCGGTCGGTGGTGACGACGACGCCCTTGCCCGCGGCCAGCCCGTCGTCCTTGACGACGTAGGGCGCTCCCGCCTCGTCGAGTGCGGTCTCCAGCTCGGCCGGGCCGCCGACCGGCCACGAGCGGGCGGTCGGCACACCGGCGGCGGCCATGACGTGCTTGGCGAAGGACTTGCTGCCCTCGATCTGCGCGGCCTGCGCCGACGGGCCGAAGCAGGCGATCCCCGCGTCACGGACCGCGTCGGCGGCGCCCGCGACCAGCGGCACCTCCGGCCCGACGACGACGAGGTCGGCGTCCCAGCCGGTCGCGGCGGCCGCCACCGCGACCGGGTCGGCGACGTCGACCGGCAGGGCCTCGGCGACCGCCCGCGTGCCGGCGTTGCCCGGCGCGCAGGCCAGGGCGGTGACCGCCGGGTCGTTCTGCAGAGCGACGCACAGGGCGTGCTCCCGGGCTCCGGAGCCGATCACGAGCACGCGCACGGTCGGCGACGCTACCGACCCCGCCACGGGATGGAACGGCCACCCTTCAGGGCCTCACGCCGAGCGTCGAGCGGCCTCCCTGCAGGGTCCCGCCGCGAGCCTGCGAGTGGCGGGGGGCAGGGAGGTCCTTCATCGGGGCCCGTGTCAGCGGATCCGGTTGGGTTGCGCCCGGACGGCGCGGGCGAAGGCCCGGACCCGGGCGTGCTCGGCGGCCCGCGCCCGGGCGTCGGCGCGCAGCTCCTGCCGCCGCGCCTCGGCCTGCAGCTTGCGCCAGGCGGTGTACCGGGCGGGGTCGAGCCGGCCGTCGCCGATCGCGGCGGCGACCGCGCAGCCGGGCTCGGTGTGGTGCCCGCAGTCGCGGAACCGGCACCCGGCGGCCAGCTCGGTCACGTCGGCGTAGGCGGTGCCGATGCCCTCGTCGTCCACCAGTCCGAGCTCGCGCATGCCGGGGGTGTCCACCAGCAGGCCGCCGCCGGGGAGCAGGTGCAGCTCGCGGGCGGTGGTGGTGTGCCGCCCCCGCCCGTCGCCCGCCCGGATCGCGCCGGTGGCGATCAGCTCCCGCCCGAGCAGCGCGTTGGCGAGGCTGGACTTCCCGACGCCCGAGGGCCCGACCATGGCCGCGGTGCGCCCCGGGCCGACCAGCGCGCGGACCGCCTCGACGCCCTCCCCGGTCACCGCGCTCACCGCGAGGACGGCGACCCCGAGGGCGTCCTCGGCCACGGCCCGCACCGCGGCCGGGACGTCGTCGCAGAGGTCGGCCTTGGTGAGGACGACGACCGGCGTGGCCCCGCTCCCCCACGCCACCGCGAGGTACCGCTCGACCCGGCGCAGCCGCGGGGCCCCGGCCAGGGCGTCGACGACGAGGACCGTGTCCAGGTTCGCGGCGACCACCTGCTCGGCCGAGGCGCGTCCGGCCACGACGCGGGTGAACGCCGTCCGCCGAGGCAGCACCGCCACCGCCAGCTCCCCGCGCAGCGCCACCCAGTCCCCCACGGTCGGCCCGGTGTCCCCGTGCACCCGCGCTCCGAGGGCGGCGCGCACCTCCCCGTCGCCGGTGAGCACGGTGAGGCGGCCGCGGTCGACCCGGGCCACCCGGCCGGGGACGGCGTCCGGCGGGAGCTCGGCCGCCCGCTCCGGCGTCCAGCCGAGAAGTGAGAGTTGCGTCACGGTGGGATGGTCCCGCGCAGGTCAGCCGCCTGTCCTCCGAATTGTCGGCGACTCACCTGGTGACGTTCGCGTTCTGTTCAGGTCGCTGCGGTGTTGTAGAGGACATGCACGCGATCGAGTCGCTGGCAACCCGTCCGGCGACCGGCCTCCACCGTCCCGTCGTCGTGGGGCACCGTGGGGCCCCGACCTACCGTCCCGAGCACACCGCGGCGAGCTACGAGCTGGCCATCGACCTCGGTGCCGACCTCATCGAGCCCGACGTCGTGGTGAGCCGCGACGGCGCGCTCATCGCCCGGCACGAGAGCGAGCTCTCCCACTCCACCGACGTCGCCGCCCGGCCGGAGTTCGCCGACCGGCGGACCACCCGCGAGGTGGACGGCCGCGAGCGGACCGGCTGGTTCGCCGAGGACTTCACCCTCGCCGAGCTGCGCACCCTGCGCGCCGTCGAGCGGATGCCGGCGCTGCGGCCGCTCAACACCACCTACGACGGGCGCTTCGGCATCCTGACCCTCGCCGAGGTCGTGGAGATCGCCCGCCGGCGCTCGACGCCCGAGCGGCAGATCCGGGTCCTGGCCGAGCTGAAGAAGCCGAGCTGGTTCGAGGCGCACGCCGTGCCGATGACCGAGCTGGTCGCCGCCGAGCTGCGCCGCCTCGGGTCGGCGGGCCCCGACGGGACCGTCGTCGTGCAGTCCTTCGACGCCGCGGCGCTGCGCCGGCTGCGCGCCGCCCTCGGGTCGCAGGGGCCGACGATGCTGCAGCTGGTGGACGACGGCGCCGCCGACGACCGGCTGGTCAGCCCGGTGGGCCTGCGCGAGGTCAGCACCTACGCGCAGGGCATCGCCCCGAGCCGGCACCGGATCCTGCTGCGCGACGAGGAGCAGGCGCTCACCGGTGTCTCGGACCTGATCGCGCAGGCGCACCGGGCCGGCCTGCTGGTCGTCCCGTGGACGCTGCGCCCGGAGAACGCGTTCCTGCCCCGGCACCTGCGCCGCGGTGAGGACCCCTCCGCCCTCGGCGACGCGCAGACCGAGGCCCGTCTGCTGCTGGCCCTCGGCGTGGACGGCGTCATCACCGACGCCCCCGAGATCGCCGTCCGGGCCCGGGCCGAGCTGCAGTCCGCCGCCGCCGTCCCCGTCCGCCGGCCGTAGGCCCCACCCCCGGCCCCTCTGCAGGGTCCCGCCGCGAGCCTGCGAGTGCTGGGGGCAGAGGGGTCCTTCAGCCGATGAGGTCGTGGACGACGACGTTCTCGTCGCGGCCCGGGCCGACGCCGATGACGCTGATCCGCGCCCCGGAGAGCTCCTCCAGCCGGCGGACGTAGGCCTGAGCGTTGGCCGGGAGCTCGTCGAAGCGGCGGCAGGACCGGATGTCCTCGGACCAGCCGGGCATCTCCTCGTACACCGGCTTGGCGTGGTGGAAGTCGGTCTGCGTCATCGGCATCTCCTCGTGCCGGACGCCGTCGACGTCGTACGCGACGCAGATCGGGACCGTCTCCAGGCCGGACAGGACGTCGAGCTTGGTGAGGAAGTAGTCGGTGATGCCGTTGACCCGGCTCGCGTAGCGCGCGACGACGGCGTCGAACCAGCCGCAACGACGGTCGCGGCCGGTGGTGACGCCCACCTCCCCGCCCTGCTTGCGCAGGTACTCGCCGTCGGCGTCGAACAGCTCCGTCGGGAACGGGCCGGACCCCACGCGGGTCGTGTACGCCTTGAGAATCCCGACCACGCGCTCGATCCGCGTCGGGCCGATGCCGGAGCCGGTGGCCGCGCCGCCGGCGGTCGGGTTCGACGACGTGACGAACGGATAGGTGCCGTGGTCGACGTCGAGCAGCGTGCCCTGGGAGCCCTCCAGCAGCACCCACTCGCCGGCGTCGAGGGCGTTGCCCAGCAGCAGCCGGGTGTCGGCGATGCGGTCCTTGAGCTGCTCGGCGTACCCGGCGTACTCCTCGACGACCTCGTCGACGTCGATCGCCTTGCGGTTGTAGACCTTGACCAGGACCTGGTTCTTCTCCTGGAGCGTGCCCTCGAGCTTCTGCCGGAGGATCGACAGGTCCAGCAGGTCGGCCACCCGGATGCCGGTGCGGGCGACCTTGTCGCCGTAGGCGGGGCCGATGCCGCGGCCGGTCGTGCCGATCCGGCGCTTGCCCAGGAACCGCTCGGTGACCCGGTCCAGAGCCCGGTGGTGCGGCATGATCAGGTGCGCGTCGGCGGAGATCACCAGGCGCGAGGTGTCCACGCCGCGCTCCTCGAGGCCCGCGAGCTCCCCGATGAGCACCTGCGGGTCGACCACGACGCCGTTGCCGATGACCGGCGTGCACCCGGGCGTGAGGATCCCCGAGGGGATCAGGTGCAGCGCGTACCGCTCCCCGTCGGGGGTGATCACGGTGTGGCCGGCGTTGTTGCCGCCCTGGTAGCGCACCACGTAGGGCACGCGGCCCCCGAGCAGGTCGGTGGCCTTCCCCTTGCCCTCGTCGCCCCACTGGGCCCCGATCAGCACGACTGCCGGCATCTCGCTGTCGATCCCCTCAAGCCTCGGCACCGGCGGATGACCGGCTGGCAGGTGGCAGGGTATCCGCATGTCGCTCGTCGAGTTCGACCTGCGCGGCCTGGAACCGGGCCAGGCACCCGCCCGCGACGCCGTCGCGCCGGCCGCCGAGGCCGAGGCGCTGCTGGTCCGCGGCCCGGTGCCGGCGCTGTCGGCGGTGCTGGCGGCGCTGCACAAGGCGGGCCGCACCGGGGTGGTCCCGGTGTCCTGGGAGCCGGCCGACGACACCGCCTCGGTCGGGCTGGCCCGGGCGCTGGGTGTCGGCACCGGCGACGAGCGGGAGCTGAGCCTGGTCCGCGACGACCACGGCGGGGTGCTGCTGCACCACGGCCGGGTCGAGGCGGCCGGCGACGACCGGCGCGGGTTCCTCGGCCGGCGGCTGGGGGCGCAGGCCCACCACGACGCGGTGAAGGTCGCCGACGGCGAGATCACCCGGATCGAGGTCCGGCCGGACTGGCGGGCCGTGGACACCATCGGCGTGGTCGTGGTCACGCTGCCGCTGCGGCCGGCCCGGCGCACCACCGGCCGGGCGGTGCAGATCGCCTGCGACCCGGCCCGCGTCACCCGGGACGGCGTCCCCTACCCCCGGCCGGTGAGCCGGTGGACCTGGTACGCCGACGACCGCGTCCGCTGGCGGCTGCGCCCCTAGGAGGACCCCCGTCCCCCACCGCTCGCAGGCCCGCAGCGGGGCCCTGCACGGGGGACGGGGACCGCCGATCGTGGACACTGGGGCCACCCCGCCCGGAGGAGGCCCGCGCTGCCGACGTCCCGCACCCGATCGTGACCGTCTCCGGCCTGCCCTCGTTCGGCCCCTCGACGGCCGTGCCGGTCCCGACCCGTGGACGACGGCTGCTGGGCCGGGCGCTGGCCCGCCCCAGCCTCGCGGCGTTCGCCGGGCTGGCCCTCGTGCTGCTGATCTTCGGCCCGCTGGCGCCCGGCCTGCTCAGCACCGGCGGGCTGGCCAGCGTGCTGGACTCCGCGGCCCTGCTCGGCATCGGCGGGGTCGCCGTCGCGATGCTGCTGGTCTCGGGGCACTTCGACCTGTCGATCGGCATGGTCGCCGTCGCCGGCGCCCTGCTCACCGGCGTGCTGGTCGACCAGGCCGGCTGGGGAGCCTGGCCGGCCCTGGCCGTCTCGCTGGCCGCCGCGCTGCTGGTGGGCCTGGTCAACGGCGGGCTGGTCACGGCGACGAGGCTGCCCAGCTTCCTGGTGACCCTCGCGACGTTCCTCGTGCTGCAGGGCGTCGCCCTGGCCGGCACGCGGACGCTCACCGGGTCGGTGCGCATCGAGGGGCTCGGCGCCGCACCGGGCTGGTCGTCGGTGACGGCGGTGTTCGGCTCCACCGCGCAGCTGGGCGACGGCCGCTTCCGCGTCTCGCTGGTGTGGTGGCTGGTGCTGACCGCGTGGGCGACGTGGGTGCTCTGGCGCACGCGGTTCGGCAACGGGGTGTTCGCCGTCGGCGGCGCCCGGCGGGCGGCCCAGGAGCTCGGGGTCGCCGACCGGCGCACGACGATCGCCCTCTACTGCTGCACCGCCGCGGCCGGCTGGCTCATCGGCACGCTGGGCCTGGTCCGGCTCGGCGGCGTGCAGGCCACCACCGGGCTGGGGACGGCGGTCGACTTCGTCGTCGTCGCGGTGATCGGGGGCTGCCTGCTGACCGGTGGCTACGGCTCGGCGGTCGGCGCCGCGGTGGGGGCGCTGGTCTACGCCGTCGCCGAGCAGGGGGTCAACCTGGCCGGCTGGGACCCGCGCTGGTTCGAGGCGTTCCTCGGCGTGCTGCTGCTCGTGGCGCTGCTGGCCAACAGCGTCGTGCGGGGGCGGCTGCGGGCGGTGCCCCGGTCGTGAGCGAGGCCGCCGCACCCCCGGTGCTCCAGCTGCGGGCGCTGAGCGTGCACCACGGCAGCGTGGCGGCGCTGGCGCGGGTGACCGCCGCCTTCCGGCCCGGCGAGATCACCTGCGTGCTCGGGGAGAACGGCTCGGGGAAGTCCACCCTGGTCTCGGTGCTCTCCGGGCTCCTGCGGCCCGACGAGGGCCAGCTGCTGCTCGACGGCCGGCCGGTGCGCTTCCGCTCACCCAAGGCCGCCCGCGCGGCCGGCATCGCCACCGTCTGGCAGGACCTCGCCGTCGCGCCGCTGCTCTCGGTGTGGCGCAACTTCTTCCTGGGCGTCGAGCCCACGCGCGGGGTGTGGCCGCTGCGCCGGCTGGACGTCGCCACCGCGCGGGAGGCCACGGTGCGGGCGATGGGCCGGGTCGGCGTCCCGGGGGTCGACCCGGACCTCCCGGCGGCCGCGCTGCGCGCCGGCGAGCGGCAGACCCTGGCGATCGCCCGGGCACTGCACTTCGGTGCGCGGGTGCTGGTGATCGACGAGCCGACCGCCCCCATGACGATCGGGCAGCACACCCTGATCGGCCAGGCCGTGCTGTCGGCCCGCGCGCAGGGGCTGGCCATCGTGGCGGTGACCAGCAACCCCCGCTACGCGCACCTCATCGGCGACCGCTTCCTGCTGCTGGCGCACGGTCACGTGGCCGGCGATCTGACGCGTGAGGACGTCGATGCCGACGTCCTCACGCGCCTGATGGCAGGGGGCGACGAGCTGAACTCGCTCACCGCGCGACTGCGCCAGCTGCACCCCGAGCTCGGCGACCGCTGAGGGTCGCCGCGCGTCAGGTGAAGACGCTCACCCCACCGGGCCCGACGAGCAGGCCGACGACGATGAGCACGATCCCCCACAACAACTGCCGCCGCAGGATCGCGACGATGCCGGCGACGACGAGGACGACGGCGAGGATCCAGAGAAGCGTGGCCATGCAGCACCTCCGGGAACGGGCGTCCCTCGTGGACGCCGGAAACAGAGCGTAAGCGCGCCACCGGGAACGCGCACGTCGAACGGTCACTCTGCGTGATCCGGACTCCACGATCGCGGCAGCCCCCAGCACTGGGGGGCGGACCGGCGGAACCCGGGTCGCGGGCGGGACGACCACTCCCCCGACGGCCGGCCCTCCCCGGACCGCCCGAGACCTCGAGGAGCCCCGATGCACCCCCGCCTGCGCACCGCCCTCCTGGCGGTCCTTCCCGCCGTCGTCGCCGTCCTGACCCTCGGGGTCGGCACCGCCTCGGCGCACGTGACCGTCAGCTCGCCCGACGCCGCCGCCGGCGGGTTCGGTGAGATCACCTTCCGCATGCCGAGCGAGAGCGACACCGCCCGGACGACGTCCCTGCGGGTCCAGCTGCCGGCCGACACCCCGTTCGCCTTCGTCAGCGTGAAGCCGGTCCCCGGGTGGACGGCCGCGACGACGACCTCGCAGCTGCCCACGCCGGTGGAGGCCGAGGGCACCACGATCACCGAGGCGGTGACCGAGGTGACGTGGACGGCCGACCCGGGCGGCGGCCTGGCCCCGGGTGAGTACCAGAGCTTCTCGATCAGCGCCGGCCCGCTGCCCGAGGGCGCGGAGTCGCTGGTGTTCCCGGCGCTGCAGGGCTACGACGACGGGACCACCGTCTCCTGGGTCGAGCCGGCCGTCGAGGGCCGGCCCGAGCCGGAGCACCCGGCGCCCGCGCTGAGCCTGGCCGCCCCGACCGCCGACGCCGGCACCCCGGCGGCGCCCTCGCCCGCGGCGACCGCTGCCGACGACGGCTCCTCGGCGCTGACCGCGACCGCGCTCGTGGCCGGCGTCGCCGGGCTGCTGGCCGGCCTCGCCGGGGTCGCCCTCGCCGTGGGAGCCCGGCGGCGTCCGGCCGTCACGCCGGCGGTCGCCCGGGACCGGGAGACCGTCGGCGTCTGACGCCGGGACCGCGCCGTCCACCCCGCCGCCTCAGGCGGTGCGCACCGGCCCGACTCCGCCCCCCGGTCCGCTCCTCGCTCGTCCCTCGCTGCGATGCTCCCGGAGCTGTCGTCAGGCGGCGGGGTGGACCAGTCGCTGCAGCAGGTCGACGTGCCAGTCCACCTGCACCCGCCGGCCGGCGTGCCCGCCGGGACGGACCAGGTCGAACCGGGTGAGGACGGCGCCGGCGTCGGCCCACAGCAGTGCCAGGTGGCCGGGCGCCGGGCGGGGTTCGTCGGGCCGGTCGTCGAGGTGGAGCTGCAGCTGCCGGCTGGGCGCCTGCCGGTAGAAGGCGCGCAGCCCGTCGGTGGCCGCGGCGGGCAGCTCGCCGTCGTCGGACCGCCAGACGCGCACGACGTCGGTCGGGGTGCGCAGGATCAGCCCGCTCATCGGCAGGCCCAGGTTGTCGGTGCTGGTGTCGACGAACTCCAGCTGCTGGGCCAGCAGCGGGTCGGAGGGCTCGTCGTCCTCGGGCCGGGCACCCCAGGGCTTGAGCCGCTCCATCGCCTCGCGCCGGACCAGCTGGTGGTCGAGGTGGCGATCGGCCGAGGGGCTCCAGCCGCGCTCGACGTGGATCGCCGCGCTGACCCGGACGCCGGCGGACAGGGCCCGGTGGACGGCGAGCAGCAGCGGCCGCAGCCGCTCGACGACGGCGCGGGGCGAGTGGTCCGGGGTCACCCCGTCGTCCTACCGGACGTCACCCACGCGAGGGGACGGTGGGCCGCCGGTGAGAGGCTGCGGGGGTGACCACCCTCGGCTCGCTGAGCGCGGTCACCGTGGTCCTCCTGGTGCTCGCCGCGTTCGCCGCCGGGTGGGTCGACGCGGTCGTCGGCGGCGGCGGGCTGATCCAGCTGCCCGCGCTGCTGCTGGTGCCCGGGATGGAGACGGTCCAGGCGCTCGCGACCAACAAGATCTCCAGCGCGATGGGCACCGCGACGAGCGCGGCCACCTACTACCGGCGAGTGCGGCCGGGGCTGGCGACGGCGCTGCCCATGGCCGGGGTGGCGGCGGTCGGCTCCGCCGGGGGCGCGCTGTCGGCCGCTGCGGTGCCCGACGGCGTGCTCGAGCCCGTCGTGCTGGTCGCCCTGGTGGTGGTGGCCGTCTACACCCTGCTGCGGCCCGGCGTCGGCGGCGTCACCGAGCTGCGGTTCAGCGGCCACCGGCACACCGTGGCCGCGGGTCTGGTGGGGGCGGTGATCGGGTTCTACGACGGCATCGCCGGTCCCGGCACCGGCGCGTTCCTGGTCTTCGCCCTGGTGGGGCTGCTCGGCTTCGCGTTCCTCGAGGCGAGCGCGACCGCGAAGATCGTCAACCTGGCCACCAACATCGGCGCCCTGGTGGTCTTCGCGATCGACGGATCGGTGCTGTGGGGGCTCGGCCTGGTCATGGGGACGGCCAACCTCACGGGCGGCTACCTGGGGGCCCGGACCGCCGTCGGTGGGGGCAGCCGCTTCGTCCGGGTGGTCTTCCTCGTCGTCGTCGGGGTGCTGATCCTCCGCCTGGGCTGGCAGCTGCTGCGGGGCTGAGCCGCCAGGGAGGGGCGGAGACGGCCGGGAGGGGCAGAGACGGCCGTCCCCGCCCCTCCCGGGCGTCAGGGCGCGAGGTTCGGGTCGCAGTCGCGCAGCAGCTCGGTGAGCCGCTCCTGCTCCGCGGTCTCGCCGATGGCCTCCGCGGCCCGGGCCAGCACCGTCACGCAGCGCAGGAAGCCGCGGTTGGGCTCGTGCGACCACGGCACCGGGCCGTACCCCTTCCAGCCGTTGCGGCGCAGCGCGTCCAGCCCGCGGTGGTAGCCGGTGCGGGCGTAGGCGTAGGCCTCGATCGTGTCCCGCAGCTGGCGCTCCGGGCGGTCGAGGGCCTCCTCGCCCAGCGCCGCCCACGCCGCGCTCACCGTCGGGTGCCGGGCCGCGACCTCGGCCGCCGGGGTGCCCTCGGCCAGCTCGGCGTCGGCCTCGGGGTTCGCCGGCAGCAGCGTCGCCGGGGGCTCGCCGAGCAGGTTGACGTGTGGGTGGCCCATCAGGCGCCCTGCGACTGGCCGGCCGACAGCAGGTCCTCGCACGCCTCGACGACGCGCGCGGCCATGTTGGTCTCGGCCAGCTTCATGTAGGTGCGCGGGTCGTAGGTCTTCTTGTTGCCGACCTCGCCGTCGACCTTCAGGACGCCGTCGTAGTTGGTGAACATGTGGCCGGCGACGGGGCGGGTGAAGGCGTACTGGGTGTCGGTGTCGACGTTCATCTTCACCACGCCGTAGGACAGCGCCTCGCGGATCTCCGACTGCAGCGAGCCGGACCCGCCGTGGAAGACGAAGTTGAACGGCTTGGCGCCGTCGCCGAGGCCGAAGTCCTGCGACACGACGTCCTGGCCCTGCTTGAGGACCTCCGGGCGCAGCTTGACGTTGCCCGGCTTGTAGACGCCGTGGACGTTGCCGAAGGTCGCCGCCAGCAGGTAGACGCCGCGCTCCCCGAGGCCGAGCGCCTTGGCGGTGGCCACGAAGTCGCCGGGGGCGGTGTAGAGCTTCTCGTTGATCTCGTGCGCGACGCCGTCCTCCTCGCCGCCGACGACGCCGATCTCCAGCTCGAGGACGATCTTGGCCGCCGCGGTCCTCTCGAGCAGCTCCTCGGCGATCTGGAGGTTCTCCTCCAGGTCGATGGCCGAGCCGTCCCACATGTGCGACTGGAACAGCGGCGCCTGGCCGGCGTCCACCCGGTCCTTCGACAGCGCGATCAGCGGCCGCACGTAGGAGTCCAGCTTGTCCTTGGGGCAGTGGTCCGTGTGCAGCGCGACGTTGACCGGGTACTTCTCAGCGACGACGTGGGCGAACTCGGCCAGCGCGACGGCGCCGGTCACCATGTCCTTCACCCGGGTGCCCGAGGCGAACTCCGCGCCACCGGTGGAGAACTGGATGATGCCGTCGCTGCCGGCGTCGGCGAAGCCGCGCAGGGCCGCGTTGACCGTCTCCGAGGAGGTGCAGTTGATCGCCGGGTAGGCGAAGCCCCCCTCCTTGGCCCGGCTGATCATGTCGGCGTAGACCTCTGGGGTCGCGATGGGCATGCGAGGCACTCCTCTGCGTCGGGGACGGCGCTTGCTCGGCGGCCAGTATCCCGCCGCCGCTCCGCGCGGCGACACCCGCTACTCCCCTGTGGCGGGCTCCACGCGCAGGCCCAGCGCGGTCACCAGCGTGACGGCCTGGACGAGGTCGACCCGCGCTCCGGCCAGCTCGACCCGCCGCGGGTCGACCGCCGACAAGTCGCTGCCGCGCAGGTCCGCGCCGGACAGGTCGGCGCCGTCGAGGTCGGCGGCGGAGAGGTCCAGGTGCGTCAGCGTCGCACCGCCGGCACGGACACCGGTCAGGTCGGCCTCCCGCATCCGGGCGCCGGTGATCGCCGCCCGGCGCAGGTCCGCCTCCCGCAGGGCGACGAACGACCAGTCGCCGCCGGTCACGGTGAGCAGGTCGAACGTGCACCGCTCGAACCGCGAACCGACCAGCTTGCAGTCGGTGAGGTCGGCGTCGAAGAACGAGCAGCCGGTGAACGTGCAGTTCACGAACACCGCGCCGGTGTACCGGGCGACGGTGAACCGGCAGTCGCGGAACTCGCAGTCGGTGAAGACCAGCCCCTCGGCGGTGGTCTCGGACAGGTCGACGTCACCGAGGACGACGCCGGTGCGCTCCTGCCCGGAGAGGTCCTCGCCGTACCAGTCGGCGCCCCGGACGTCCTCGGCGGCCGTCATCCCCGCTCCGACCGGCTGGCCACCCGGGCGGCGACCAGGACGGGGTCGTGGACCGGGGAGAACGGCGGGGCGTAGGAGAGGTCGGAGCCGGCGAACTCCTCCGCCGTCAGGCCGGCCCAGATCGCCGTGGCCAGGACGTCGATCCGCTTGCCGCTGCCGGCTCCGCCCACGATCTGCCCGCCGAGCAGCTGGCCGGAGTCGCGGTCGCTCACCAGCTTCACCGTGATGGCCTCCGCGCCGGGGTGGTAGCCGGCGCGGGTGGTGCTCTCGATCGTCTCGGTCCGGACGTCGTAGCCGGCCTGCTCGGCCTGGGTCGTGCACAGCCCGGTGCGGCCGATCTCGAGGTCCCCGACGGCGGTCAGCGCGGTGCCGAGGACGCCGGCGAACCGGGCCGGCCGGCCGGCGATCACCGACCCGGCCACGCGGCCCTGTTTGTTGGCGTGCGTGCCGAGCGCGACGTGCACCGGGTCGCCGGTGAGCCGCGAGAACGTCTGCGCGCAGTCCCCCGCGGCGAACACCTCCGGGTGCGAGCGGCTGCGCTGCGTGCGGTCGACGTCGATCGCCCCGGTCGGGCCCAGGGCCAGCCCGGCGTCCCGGGCCAGCTCCACCTCCGGACCCATGCCCAGGCCGAGGACGACGAGGTCGCAGGGGTAGCTGCCGGCGTCGGTGCGCACCGCGCGGACCACCCCGTCGGCGTCGGTCTCGATCTCGCGCACCGGCTGGTTCGGCTGGACGTCGATGCCCATGTCCCCCATGGCCTTGCAGACCCGCTCGCCCATGTCGGCGTCCAGCAGCGACATCGGCAGCGGGTCGGCGAGGACGACGGTGACCGCCAGGCCGCGGGCGGACAGCACGTCGGCCATCTCCAGGCCGATGTAGCCGCCGCCGAGCACCACCGCGCGGCGGGCCCCGGCGGCCACCGCGGCCCGGATGGCGGCGCCGTCGGCCAGCCGGTGCACGCCGTGCACGCCGTCGGCGTCCAGCCCCGGGACAGAGGGCCGCAGCGGCCGGCCACCGGTGGCGACGACCAGCGCGTCGTAGTCGAGCTTCTGGCCGGTGCTGGTCCGCACGGTGCCGGCGTCGAGGTCGATCGCCTCGGCCCGCGTGCCGGTGCGGACGTCGATGTCCTGCGCGGCGAACTCGCGCGGCGTGCGCGCGATCAGCCGGTCCCGGTCGGGGACGACGTCGCCCACCCAGTAGGGGATGCCGCACGCCGAGTACGAGACCTCGTCCCCCTGCTCGAGCACGGTGACCGCGAGGTCGGCGGCACCCCGCAGCCGCCGGGCCTGGGCGGCCGCGGACATCCCCGCGGCGTCCCCACCGATGACGAGCAGGCGTTCTGCGCTCATGCGGTCAGCGTGTCACCCCGGCCCGGGCGCCGGTCAGCGCCGCCGCAGCACCGTGCCGGGGTTGAGCAGCCCGGCCGGGTCGAGGGCGTCCTTGATCGAGCGGTGCACCGCCAGCGACACCGGGCCGATCTCCCGCTCCAGCCAGTCGACCTTGAGCGAGCCGACACCGTGCTCGCCGGTGATCGTGCCGCCGAGGGAGAGCCCGAGCTCGAGGATGTCGTCGAACGCGGCGAAGGCCCGGTCGCGCTGGTCGGCGTCGGCCGGGTCGAAGCAGATCGTCGGGTGCATGTTGCCGTCACCGGCGTGCCCCACGACGCCGACGGTGAGCCCGCGCTGCCCGGCGATGGTCTCGCAGCCGTCGATGAACGCGGCGATCCGCGAGCGCGGCACGGCGACGTCGTCGACGAGCGGTGTGCCCAGCCGCTCCAGCGCCGGCAGCGCCATGCGGCGGGCGGCCAGCAGCAGGTCGCCCTCCGCCGGGTCGTCGGTGGTGTGCACGAGGTCGGCCCCGGCGTCGCGACACAGCTGCGCGAGCGCCTCGATCTCCCGGACGGCGGCCTCCCCGCCGGTGTCGGACTGCGCGACCAGCAGGGCGTGGGCGTCGCGGTCGAGGTCGGCGCGCAGCAGGTCGTCGACGGCGCAGATGCAGGTGTTGTCCATGACCTCGAGCAGGCTGGGCACCAGGCCGCTGGTGACCACCCGCTCGACGACCTGCCCGGTCTGCGCGGTGGTGGCGAACGTGGCGACCAGCGTGACCGGCCGCTGCGGCGCGGGGCGCAGCGCCAGCGTCGCCTCGGTGATGACGCCGAGGGTGCCCTCCGAGCCGACGAACAGCCGGGCCAGGTCGTACCCGGCGACGCCCTTCACGGTGCGCCGCCCGGTGCGCAGCACCCGCCCGTCGGCGAGCACCACCTCCAGGCCGAGCACGTAGTCGGTGGTGACGCCGTACTTGACGCAGCACAGCCCGCCGGAGTTCGTGGAGAGGTTGCCGCCGATGGTGCACCAGTCGTAGCTGGAGGGGTCCGGCGGGTAGAACAGCCCCGCGCTTGCCACGGCGTCGCGCAGTTGCTTGTTCACCACCCCGGGCTGGACGACGGCCAGCCGGTCGGCCGGGGACACCTCCAGCACGGCGTCCATGCGGGTGGTGACCAGGGTGATCGCGCCGTCGACGGCGTTGCTGGCCCCGGCCAGCCCCGACCCGGCGCCGCGCGGGACGACCGGGACGCCGTGCCGCGACGCCACCTGCAGAACCGCGACCACCTCGGCGGTGCTGCGGGGGAGGACGACCGCCGCGGGCGTCCCGGACTCGGCGAGCATGGCCTGGTCCCGCGCGTAGGACGCGGTGACGTCGGGGTCGGTCAGGACGCTGTCGGAGCCCAGGACGTCGACCAGCTCGGCGACCCAGGCCGTCGTCACCGTGGTCACCGCCACACCGTACGGCCGGGCCACCGGACGGCCGGTGAGGGGCGCGCTCAGTCGAGCCCGAGGTCGGCGAGGGTGTAGGCGGCGCGGTACTCCAGGCCGGCGGCCTCCACCGCGGCCCGGCCGCCCCGGTCGACGATCACCGCGACCGCCACCGGCTCGGCTCCCGCCTCCTGCAGCGCCTCGACCGCGGTCAGCGGGCTGGAGCCGGTGGTGGAGACGTCCTCCACCACGAGGACGGCGCGCCCCTCGACGTCGGGGCCCTCGATCCGCCGCTGCAGTCCGTGCGCCTTGCCCGCCTTGCGGACCACGAAGGCGTCGAGGAACCCCTCCCCGGCGGCCGCCGCGTGCAGCATCGCCGTCGCCACCGGGTCGGCGCCGAGGGTGAGCCCGCCGACGGCGTCGTAGCGCAGGTCGCCGGTCAGCTGGCGCATCACCCGGCCGACCAGCGGCGCGCCCTCGTGGTGGAGGGTCAGCCGGCGCATGTCGATGTACCAGTCGGCCTCGCGCCCCGAGGAGAGCGTGACCCGCCCGTGCACCACGGCGAGCTCGACGATGAGCTCGAGCAGCCGGTCGCGGTCCGGGGTGGCGGCCCCGCCCCAGGGGCCCGCCCCGGGGGACGAGGGGTGGGGAGGGACGGGGTCCTTTTCCATGCGCCCGACCCTACTGAGGGGCCACCATGGGCCATGGCGCTTCCCCGGACCCGGCTCGCCGCCGCTGCCGGACCGCTGGCGGCCGCCGTGCTGGGCGGGCTGGCCACCGACCCGGGGAGCCGGTGGTTCCGCCGCCTGGACAAGCCGTCCTGGTACCCGCCGCCGCAGACCTTCGGCATCGTGTGGACCGCGCTCTACGCCGCGATGGCCTGGGCCGCCGGCGAGGTGCTCACCCGCGCCGGGGACGCAGGACGCCCGTTCGCCCGCGCCTACGCGCTGAACCTGCTCCTCAACGCCGGCTGGACGCCGCTGTTCTTCCGGGCCCACCGGCCGTGGGCCGCCGCCGCGGAGGCCGCCGTCCTCACCGCCTCCACCGCTGACCTGGTCCGCCGCGCGGCCGCGGTCAGCGGCCCGGCGGCGGCCGCCCTCGCGCCCTACGCGGCCTGGACGGCGTTCGCCACCGCGCTGACCACCGCCATCGCCCGCCGCAACCGGTGATCAGGCGGCCGGGGCGAGCACCTGGTCGACGAGGTAGACCGTGGCGTTCGCCGTCGGGATGTTGCCGCAGGTGACCGTGGCGTCCGCCGCGCCGAGCAGGGTCTGGTCGGCGGCGATCGTGAAGTCCTGCCCCGAGCCCTCGATGGTCACCTCGTCCCCGGCCAGCGTGGCGTGGGTGCCGGCCAGCTCCTCGGGACCGAGCCGCCCGGCGATGACGTGGTGGGTGAGGACGGCGGTCAGCCGCGCGGTGTCGGTGACGAGGGTGTCGAGCCCCTCCCGCGGCACCGCCTCGAACGCCGGGTTGACCGGGGCCAGGACGGTGATGTCCTCGGTGGTGTTGAGCGAGTCGACCAGCGTGGCGGTCTGCACGAAGAACGTGAAGTGCGTCAGCAGCGGGTTGTTGGCCGCCGCCGTGGCCAGCGGGTCGTCGGCCATCCCGGCGGTGCTGCCCTCCCCCTCGGCGGGCAGCGCGCCGCAGCCGGGCCCCACCGGCCCGGTCACGGCCGGCGCCGTCGTGGTGGCCGCCGGAGGGGTGGTCGGCTCCGCCGCGGCGGTGTCGCCGGCCGGAGCGGGGTCGCCCGAGCCGCAGGCGCCCAGCGGGACCGCCAGGGCCGCGACGGCGGCGAGCAGGGCGCGGCGGGAGGGGGTGCGCTTCACGGGGATGGAGCTCCTTCGTCCTGGACGCCGCCATCATCCCCGCCCGGCCCGGGGCCGCCGGGCACCACGCCCCGCACGGCGCCGCGGGTCGGGTGACGAGCACCCGGGTGCAGTGCGGTCCGGTGGCGCCGAGGAGATGGGGGCGGCCCGGCCGGTGCTGGTTGCGACCGGTCTCCGGGCCGCCCGATCGGTTCAGCCGGCGGACGACGGGGTGCCGGTCAGCGCAGCCCCGCGGCCCGGCGCCGGCCCACGGCGGTGTACCACTCGTTGGACGGCTTCATCCCCAGGGCGACGATCCCGACGACGGTCAGCAGCAGCGAGATCACCGACAGCGAGTCGAGGAACCCGGAGCCCGCGGCGCCGCCTGCGGCCCCGCCCAGGGCGACCAGGCCGAAGAGCACGCTCAGGCCGCCGAGCACCCAGAGCACGATGCGGGCCCAGTTGCGCCCCTGCCAGGCGAACCAGATGAACAGCGCCTCGAGCGCCACGAGCAGCAGGCCGACCACGGCGCCGACGACCAGCCCGGCCCGGACGACGTCCTCGGTCAGGGCGGGGTCGTTCGAGACGGCCACCGTCTCCGCGACCAGGCTGTCGACGTCGGAGAACTGCACCAGCGAGGAGATGAGGCCGAGGATCAGCGTGGCGATGAACGCCCCGACGCCGACCCGCACGGTCGTGGGCCGCTCCGGGGCCGGCGGCGGCTCCCAGCCCGGCGCCGAGGGCGCGGGGGCGTAGCCGTACGGCCCGGGTGGCGGCGGCGCCTGCCAGCCCTGCGGCGGTGTCTGCCAGCCCTGTGGCGGCTGCCCCTGCCAGCCCTGCGGGTCCTGACCGCCCTGCCCTGAGGTCATCTGCTGCGCTCCCTGTCCGGTCCGTGCGTCGGCGGCGATGATCACCCACCGGCCGGGAGGGAGGCCAGGCTCCGGCGCCCATCGATACCGGAACGACGCCGGGCCCGCCGTCCCGGGGAGGGACGGCGGGCCTTCCGGCACGTTCCGCGCCGGCCCCCCTGCAGGGTCCCGCCGCGAGCTCGCGAGTGGCGGGGGGCAGGAGGGTCCTTCTTCAGCCGCGGGAGACGGTCAGCCCGTCGACGGAGAGGTCCTCCGGGGCGTCGACGACGACCTCGTCGCCGTCCCGGATGTCGCCGGCGAGCAGCGCCTTGGCCAGCTGGTCACCGATGGCCGACTGCACCAGCCGGCGCAGCGGCCGGGCACCGTAGACCGGGTCGAAGCCGTTGATGGCCAGCCACTCCCGGGCGGCGTCGGTGACCCGCAGGGTCAGCCGGCGGGCCGCCAGCCGGCGGGCGAGCACGCCCACCTGGATGTCGACGATGCCGGCCAGCTCCTCGCTGCCCAGCGCGCGGAAGACCACGACGTCGTCGAGCCGGTTGAGGAACTCGGGCTTGAAGTGCACGCGCACGACGTCGAGCACGCCCTCCCGGCGGCGCTCCTCGGGCAGCGACTGGTCGGCGATGATCTGCGACCCGAGGTTCGACGTCAGGATCAGGATGGTGTTGCGGAAGTCCACCGTCCGGCCCTGGCCGTCGGTGAGCCGGCCGTCGTCGAGGACCTGCAGCAGCACGTCGAAGACGTCCGGGTGGGCCTTCTCCACCTCGTCGAGCAGGACCACCGTGTACGGACGCCGCCGCACCGCCTCGGTCAGCTGGCCGCCGGCCTCGTAGCCGACGTAGCCGGGCGGGGCGCCGACCAGCCGGGCCACCGAGTGCTTCTCGGAGTACTCGCTCATGTCGATGCGGACCATCGCCCGGTCGTCGTCGAACAGGAACTCCGCCAGCGCCTTGGCCAGCTCGGTCTTGCCCACGCCGGTGGGGCCGAGGAACAGGAACGAGCCGGTGGGCCGGTCGGGGTCGGACACGCCGGACCGCGCACGGCGCACGGCATCGGAGACCGCCCGGACGGCGTCCGGCTGGCCGACGACCCGCTTGCCGAGCTCGTCCTCCATCCGCAGCAGCTTCTGGGTCTCGCCCTCGAGCAGCCGGCCCGCGGGGATGCCGGTCCAGGCCTGGACGACCTCGGCGATGTCGTCGGGGCCGACCTCCTCCTTGAGCATGGAGTCGCCGCCCGCGACCGACGCCTCGGCGTCCGCGAGCGCCTTCTCCAGCTGCGGCAGCCGGCCGTAGCGCAGCTCGGCGGCCTTGGCCAGCTCACCGTCCCGCTCGGCCCGGTCGGCCTCCAGGCGGGCCCGCTCCAGCTCCTCCTTGATCTGCTGGATGCGGACGATCGCGTTCTTGTCCTGCTGCCAGCGCGCGGTCAGCTCGTCGAGCTGCTGGCGCTTGTCGGCCAGGTCGGCACGCAGCGCCGCCAGCCGCTCCACCGACGACGGGTCGTCCTCCTTGGCCAGCGCCATCTCCTCGATCTCCAGCCGGCGGACGGCGCGCTCGACCTCGTCGACCTCGACCGGCCGGCTGTCGATCTCCATGCGCAGCCGGCTGGCGGCCTCGTCGACCAGGTCGATGGCCTTGTCCGGCAGGAAGCGGGCCGTGACGTACCGGTCGGACAGGGTGGCGGCGGCGACGATCGCGGCGTCGGTGATCCGGACGCCGTGGTGCACCTCGTAGCGCTCCTTGAGGCCGCGGAGGATGCCGATGGTGTCCTCGACGCTCGGCTCGCCGACGAAGACCTGCTGGAAGCGCCGCTCGAGGGCGGGGTCCTTCTCGATGTGCTCGCGGTACTCGTCGAGGGTGGTCGCGCCGACCATCCGGAGCTCGCCGCGGGCGAGCATCGGCTTGATCATGTTGCCGGCGTCCATCGCGGAGTCGCCGGTCGCGCCCGCACCGACGATGGTGTGCAGCTCGTCGATGAAGGTGACGACCTGACCCTCGGACTCGGTGATCTCCTGCAGGACGGCCTTGAGCCGCTCCTCGAACTCACCGCGGTACTTCGCGCCGGCCACCATCGAGGCCAGATCCAGCGCCATGAGCCGCTTGCCCTTGAGGCTCTCCGGGACGTCGCCGGCCACGATCCGCTGCGCCAGCCCCTCGACGATCGCCGTCTTGCCGACGCCGGGCTCGCCGATGAGCACCGGGTTGTTCTTGGTGCGCCGCGACAGCACCTGCACCACCCGGCGGATCTCGGTGTCGCGGCCGACGACCGGGTCGATCTTGCCCTCGCGCGCCCGCGCGGTCAGGTCGACGGCGTACTTCTCCAGCGCCTGGAAGGTGCCCTCCGGGTCGGGGCTGGTGACCTTGCGGTTGCCGCGCACGGTGCGGAAGGCGGCCAGGAGCGCGTCGCGGGTGGCGCCGGCGCTCTTCAGCACCGTGGCGGCCTCCCCCTCGACCTCGGCGAGGCCGACCAGGAGGTGCTCGGTGGAGACGTACTCGTCGCCCAGGGCGCTGGCCTGCTCACCGGCGGCGTTGAGCACGCGCAGCAGCTCGCGGGACGGCGAGGGTGCGGGCACGGTCGCGCCGCTGACGCTGGGCATCCGCCGGATGGCGGCCTCGGCCTTGGCACGGACGTCGGCGGCATCGGCTCCCACGGCCTTGAGCAGCGGGGCGGCGATGCCGTCGGACTGCTCGAGGAGGGCCACGAGCAGGTGCAGCGGCTCCAGGGCCGCCTGGCCGCGGTCGACCGCCAGCCGCTGGGCGGCCGCGATCGCCTCCTGCGAACGGGTCGTGAGCTTGCTCTGCATGGTGGGTGGGGACGGTCCTCTCCGGGAGCGGCCGGGGACCCGGCCGGGGTTGTCGCCTGGTCCAACGTACGCGGAGTTGAGTCTGTTCCACTCAACCTGGCTGCGCGTCCTCGCCGCAAGAGCCGGACGACCCCCTCCTCCGAGGTCACTGCAGGGGCAACCCCCGGTAGCCCCCGGGTGAGCGGCCTAGAATCCTGCGCGTGACCCGACTGCCGGCACCGAGCGCTGTCCTCGAGGACCAGCTGTGCTTCGCGCTCTACGCCGCGTCCCGCGCGATGACGGCGCGCTACCGCCCGCTCCTCGACGCGATCGGGCTGACCTACCCGCAGTACCTCGTGATGATGCTGCTCTGGGAGACCGACAACCAGACCGTCGGGCAGCTCGGCGCGCGCCTGTCCCTGGACAGCGGCACGCTCTCGCCGCTGCTCAAGCGGCTCACCGCCGCCGGCCTGGTGACCCGTCACCGGCGGGTGGAGGACGAGCGCTCGGTGTCCATCGCCCTCACCGACGCGGGCCGGGCGCTGCGGGAGGAGGCCGAGTCGATCTCCGGGGAGATCATCTGCGCACTCGACCTCGACCGCGAGGAGTTCGCCGACCTGCGGGCCAAGCTCAACGTGGTCACCGAGCGGGTCAACAAGAACTGACCCGGCGCACCCGGGTGGTTGCCGACAACCGACCCGGGTAGCGGCTCCTCGACACCCGTCCGAGGAGGAGGAACGCCATGCCCACCCGCACTGCTCGCACCGCCTGGAACGGCACGCTGCAGGAGGGGTCCGGCCAGGTCGAGCTGTCCAGCTCGAAGGTCGGCACCTACGAGGTCTCGTTCCCCAAGCGCGCGGCCGACGACGCCGGCGGCACGACCAGCCCCGAGGAGCTGATCGCGGCGGCCCACTCGTCCTGCTTCGCGATGGCCCTGTCCAACGAGATCGGCAAGGCCGGCGGCACGCCGCAGTCCCTGGAGATCACCGCCGACGTCACCCTCGGCCAGAAGGACGGCGGACCGCACATCACGAAGATCGCGCTCACCGTCCGCGGTGAGGTGGAGGGGCTCGACGCCGCCGGCTTCGAGAAGGCCGCCCAGGCCGCCAAGGCCGGCTGCCCGGTGAGCAAGGCCCTGGCCGGCGTCGACGAGGTCACGCTGGACGCGACCCTGGAGAGTTAGCAGGCCCCGGCCCCCGACACGGGGCCGGCGCAGACGACGGCGGCCCGCTCCCTGTCGCAGGGGGCGGGCCGCCGTCCGTCGGTTTCAGCGGCCGCTGCGCAGGCGCTCCTCGCCGCTCTCGGTCCGCAGCGCCACCTCGCGGATGGCGAGGATGGCCAGCACGGCCACGACCGAGATGACGGCGGAGATCAGGAAGACCCGGCCGGTCGCGTCGCCGTAGGAGACCGCGATCAGCGAGCGGATCGCCGGCGGGGCGTCGGCGAGGTCGGCCAGCCCGACGTCCCCGGAACCGGCCGCCTGCACGGCACCCGGGACACCGGCCAGGCCGTGCGCGATCAGGTCGCCGACGCGGGAGCTGAGCACCGCGCCGAGGACCGAGACGCCGATCGTGCCGCCCAGGCTGCGGAAGAAGGCCACCGCCGAGCTGGCCGCACCGAGGTCGCGGGCCGCGACGGTGTTCTGCACGGCCAGCACCAGGTTCTGCATCGTCATGCCGATACCGACGCCGAGGACGAACAGGAAGACCCCGAGCAGCACCATGTCGGTCTCGTGGTCGATCGTCGCCAGCAGCCCGAACCCGGCGACCACCAGGAACGAGCCGGCGACCAGGAACCGCTTCCACCGGCCGGAGCGGGTGATGAGCAGGCCCGAGACGGTCGAGGAGAGCAGGAGCCCGGCCACCATCGGGATGGTGAGCAGGCCGGCCGCGGTGGGCGAGTAGCCGCGGGAGATCTGCAGGTACTGCCCGAGGAAGACCGACGAGCCGAACATGGCCACACCGATCGCGATGCTGGCGACGATCGCCAGCGTCGTCGTCCGGTCCCGGAACAGCCGCAGCGGGACGATCGGCTCGGCGGCCCGCAGCTCGGTGACGACGAAGGCCGCGATGGCCAGCAGCCCGCCGGCCACGAACAGCGCCGTCTCGAGCGACCACCAGGCGAAGGTCCCGCCGGCGAGGGTGACCCAGATGAGCAGCGCGGAGACGCCGGCGGTCAGGAACGTCGCGCCGAGGTAGTCGATCCGGACGTGGCGCTTGGTGACCGGCAGGTGCAGGGTCCGCTGGAGCAGGACCAGGGCGACGACGGCGAAGGGGACGCCGACGTAGAACACCGACCGCCAGCCGAGCCACTCGGTGTCGACCAGGACGCCGCCGATCAGCGGGCCGCCGACGGTGGCCACCGCCATGACCGCGCCGATGAAGCCGGAGTACCGGCCGCGCTCCCGCGGGCTGATCATCGCCGCCATCGCGATCTGCACGAGCGCCTGGATGCCGCCGAGCCCGAGGCCCTGCAGCACGCGCCAGGCGATGAGCGTGTCCACCGACTGCGCGAGACCGGCCAGCATCGACCCGACGATGAAGACGACGATCGAGATCTGGATCAGCAGCTTCTTGCTGAACAGGTCGCTGAGCTTGCCCCAGATGGGCGTGCTGGCGGTGCTCGCCAGCAGGGTCGCGGTGACCACCCAGGTGTACTGCCCCTGGGTGCCGCGCAGGTCGGTGATGATCGTCGGCAGGGCGTTGGAGACGACGGTCGAGGACAGGAACGCCACGAACATCGCCAGCAACATGCCCGACAGCGCCTCGAGGATCTGCCGGTGCGACATCCGCCCCTGCTGCTCGGCGGGCGCCGTCTCGACGGCGGGAGCGGCTCCGGCGGTGCGGGGCTCGAGGGTGCTGGTCACGGTTCTCCTGGACGGTTCGAGGGAGCGGGGCGGGCAGGTGGTCACGACGCCACCCGCCCGGGGGACGCGGCCGACCGCTCGAGGTCGGCCGCCAGGCGCTCGAGGAACGCGCTCAGCTGCTGCGCGTCGTCCTCGCCCCAGGCGGCCAGGGCGGTCGTCGCCCACTCCGAGCGCGCCGCGCGGGTGCCGGCGAGGGCGGCGGCGCCGGCCTCGGTGAGGTGGAGCAGGCTCGCCCGCCCGTCGTCGGGGTCGGGACGGCGCTCGACGTAGCCGGAGCGCTCGAGGGCGGCCAGCTGCCGGCTCGCCACGGAGACGTCGATGCCGGCGCGCGCGGCCAGGGCGCTGCAGCGCTGCTCGCCGTCCTGCTCCAGGGGCACGAGCAGCGCCCAGCCGAAGGACGGCAGGTCACCGTAGACGGCGTCGGCGGCCCGGGCGCTCAGGTGGCGCCCGGTGCGGACGATGCGGGCCACGCCGGCGGTCAGCCGGTCGCAGGTCTCGGGGGTGATGGGCACGGGGATTCCTCGCCACGATGGTGCTTGCAGACCGCAACCATACATCCAGATGATTGCTGTCTGCAACTTGATGTGGCGGCCCCCACCCCCGCGTCGACGCTCCTTGACCGGTCGTGAGCCGCGTCACTACGTTCGGTTGAGCCGGGGCTCCCGGCACCCAGCGGGAGGCGCCGTCCCCCCGGTACCGGGCGGGGTCACCGCCTCCAGGACTGCGACCCACAGGGAGCGCCATGAGCACCATCGCGGATGTGTCCGGCCTCGAGGTCACCGGCCCGTGGGGAGAGCGGTTCGACGAGGTCCTCACCCCGCGGGCGCTCGAACTGGTCGCCCTCCTCCACCGGGAGCTCAACGGCCGGCGACTGGAGCTGCTCGACGCCCGCCGGGCGCGGGTCGAGGCCCTCGCCGCCGGCGGGACGCTGGACTTCCTGCCCGAGACCGCCCACGTCCGCGACGACGACTCATGGCAGGTGGCCGACCCCGCCCCCGGCCTGGTCGACCGCCGCGTCGAGATGACCGGCCCCACCGACCGGAAGATGACGATCAACGCGCTGAACTCGGGCGCGAAGGTGTGGCTGGCCGACCACGAGGACGCCAACACCCCGTTGTGGGAGAACGTCGTCAACGGTCAGCTCAACCTCAAGGACGCGCTGGACCGGACGATCGACTTCACCTCGCCCGAGGGCAAGAGCTACACGCTGCGCCCCGACGAGGAGCTGCCGACCATCGTCGTCCGCCCCCGGGGATGGCACCTGCCCGAGAAGCACATCACCGTCGACGGCGAGCCGACCTCCGGCAGCCTCGTCGACTTCGCCCTCTACTTCGTCAACTGCGCGCAGAAGCAGATCGACAAGGGCCGCGGCCCCTACTTCTACCTGCCGAAGATGGAGAGCCACCTCGAGGCGCGGCTCTGGAACGACGCCTTCAACCGGGCGCAGGACTTCCTCGGCATCCCGCGCGGCACGATCCGCGCGACGGTCCTCATCGAGACCTATCCCGCGGCGTTCGAGATGGAGGAGATCCTCTACGAGCTGCGCGACCACTCCGCGGGGCTCAACGCCGGCCGGTGGGACTACATGTTCAGCGTCATCAAGTCCTTCCGGACCCGGGGCGAGGAGTTCCTCCTCCCCGACCGCAACTCGGTGACGATGACCGTCCCGTTCATGCGGGCCTACACCGAGCTGCTGGTCCGCACCTGCCACAAGCGCGGGGCGCACGCCATCGGCGGCATGGCCGCGTTCATCCCGTCCAAGGACCCCGCGGTCAACGAGCAGGCGTTCGCGAAGGTCCGGGCGGACAAGGAGCGCGAGGCCAACGACGGCTTCGACGGCTCCTGGGTGGCCCACCCGGGGATGGTCGAGCTCTGCAAGGAGGTGTTCACCGCCGTCCTCGGCGACCGGCCCAACCAGCTGGACCGGAAGCGCGAGGACGTGCAGGTCACGCCCGCGCAGCTGCTCGACGTCCGCGCCACCCCGGGCGAGGTCACCGAGGCCGGGCTGCGCAGCAACGTCAGCGTCGGCATCCAGTACCTGGAGTCCTGGCTGCGCGGCTCCGGCGCCGTCGGCATCAACAACCTCATGGAGGACGCCGCGACCGCCGAGATCTCGCGCAGCCAGGTCTGGCAGTGGCTGCACAACGGCGTCCGGCTGTCCGACGGGACCCAGGTCACCCGCGAGCACGTCGAGCAGGTCATCGCCGAGGAGATGGACGCGCTGCGCCAGGCCCGGGGCGACTCGTTCGCCGCCGGCCGGTGGGACGACGCCCGCGCGCTGTTCACAGAGATGGCGCTCGCCGACGAGTACCCCGACTTCCTCACCCTGCCCGCCTACGAGCGGATGCCCTGACCACCGACGCAGGCTGAGCGGAGGGCCACCATGGGCGGCACGCACGGCACGGAGGCCACGGCGGGACCGGTCCTCGGGCCGGTCGCCCCAGAGGAGACCGGCGCGACCGGGGAGCCCGGACGTGATCAGGAGGCCGTGGCCGCGGTCACCCGGGCGGTGCGCGCCGCCCTGCCGCCGGACGGCCTCATCACCGACCACACCGAGCTGCGCACCTACGAGTGCGACGGGCTGGCGCACTACCGCGTCACCCCCGCCCTGGTCGCGATCCCCGCGACGACCGAGCAGCTGGCGGCCGTCGTCCGCGCCTGCGCCGAGCACGGCGTGCCCTTCGTCGCCCGCGGGTCGGGCACCGGGCTGTCCGGCGGCGCCCTCCCGCGGGCCGACGGCGTCCTCGTGGTCACCTCGCGGATGCGGGCTATCCACGAGATCCGCCCCGACGACCAGCTGGCGGTCGTCGACCCCGGCGTCGTCAACCTCTCGCTCACGCAGGCGACCACCCCCCAGGGCTACTACTACGCGCCGGACCCGAGCAGTCAGCAGATCTGCTCGATCGGCGGCAACCTGGCCGAGAACTCCGGCGGGGCGCACTGCCTGAAGTACGGCTTCACCACCAACCACGTCCGCGGCGCGGAGTTCGTGACGCCCCAGGGCGAGGTGGTGCAGCTCGGCGGGCCGGCCCCCGACGCCCCGGGGTACGACCTGCTCGGCGCGGTGGTGGGCTCCGAGGGCACCCTCGGCGTGGCGACGCAGGTCACCGTGCGGCTGACCCGCCTGCCCCAGGACGTGCGCACGGTCCTCGCCGGCTTCGCCACCACCGACGACGCGGGCGCGGCCACCTCGGCGATCATCGGCGCCGGGATCGTGCCGGCGGCGATCGAGATGATGGACGCCCTGGCCATCGAGGCGGCCGAGGCCGCGACCCACTGCGACTACCCCGCCGGCGCCGGCGCGGTGCTCGTCGTCGAACTCGACGGCCCCGCGGTGGAGGTCGAGCACGAGTTCGCCGAGGTCGAGCGGATGTGCCGGGAGCACGGTGCCTTCGCGATGCGGGTGGCCACCGACGCCGAGGAACGGGCGCTGATCTGGAAGGGCCGCAAGTCCGCGTTCGCCGCGGTGGGCCGGATCAGCCCCGACTACATCGTCCAGGACGGCGTCATCCCGCGGACGGCGCTGCCCGGGGTGCTGCGGGCGATCGCCGAGCTGTCCGCGTCCTCCGGCGTCCGGGTCGCCAACGTCTTCCACGCCGGCGACGGCAACCTGCACCCCCTGGTGCTCTTCGACGACGCGGTCGAGGGTGCGGGGAAGGCCGCGGAGGAGGTCAGCGGGGCGATCCTCGACCTCTGCATCACCTCCGGTGGGTCGATCACCGGCGAGCACGGCGTCGGCATCGACAAGGCCGCCTACATGCCGCGGATGTTCAGCGACGAGGACCTCGACACGATGCAGCTGGTCCGCTGCGCCTTCGACCCGGACGGCATCGCCAACCCGGGCAAGGTCTTCCCCACGCCCCGGCTGTGCGGGGAGGTCCCCGGGAGGAAGAAGGGCGCCCCGCACCCGCTGGTGGCGGCCGGCAAGGCGGAGGCGTTCTGATGACCGCCGTCGGACTCGGCCTGGAGGCGGCCCGTGGCGCGCTGACGTCCGCCTGCGGGGACGTCGCCGACGCCACCGCCGCGGACGCCGTCGACGGCGTGCAACCGACCCTGGTGGCCCGGCCGGCGTCCACCGCGGAGGTCGCCGAGGTGCTGCGGGCCGCGGCCGCGCACCGCCTGGCCGTCGTCCCCCGGGGCCGGGGGACGAAGACCTCCTGGGGCCGGCCGCCGGAGCGGGTCGACCTCGTGGTCGACGTCAGCCGGATGGACGCCGTGCTGGACCACGCGGCCGGTGACCTGATCGTGGAGGCCCAGGCGGGGACGCCGCTGTCCGCGGTGCAGCGGACCGTCGCCGCGGCCGGCCAGCGCCTGGCCCTGGACGAGACCGTGGAGGGCGCCAGCGTGGGCGGGACGCTCGCCACCGCCACCAGCGGCCCCGGGCGGGTCGCCTTCGGCACGGCCCGCGACCTGCTGATCGGCATCACCGTCGTCCGGGCCGACGGCGTGGTCGCCAAGGCCGGCGGCCGGGTCGTCAAGAACGTGGCCGGCTACGACCTCGGCAAGCTGCTCATCGGGTCGTTCGGCACCCTCGCCGTGATCACCGAGGCGCTGTTCCGGCTGCACCCGCTGCCCGCCGCCCGCAGTGTCGTCACCGCGCCGTTCGACCGGCCCGAGGAGGCGCAGCGCCTCGTGCAGCAGGTCGTGCAGGCGCAGGTCGTCCCGTCGGCCGTCGAGGTCGAGTGGCCGGCAGGCGGCCTCGGCTCGGTGTCGGTGCTGCTGGAGGGCATCGAGGCCGGCGTCGCGGGACGGACGGACACGACCCTGCAGCTGCTCGGCGCGGACGCCACCGCGACCCCCGACCTCCCGGCGTCCTGGGCGCGGTACCCGTGGACCGGCGGCCCCGGCCGCCCGACCGCGCTCAAGGCCACCTTCGTCCTCTCCGCCCTGGCCCGCGTGCTGGCGACCGCACGGGCGGCCGCCGCCGACGCCGGGCTCGCCCTCGACCTGCGCGGCTCCGGGGGCGCCGGCGTGCTGTACGGCTCCCTGCCCGCCGACGCCGACCCGGTGGCCGTCGGCACGGTGGTGGCGCGGCTGCGGGCCGAGTGCACCGGGGCGGGCGGGGCGCTGGTGGTCCTCGACGCCCCACCGGGGATGAAGGAGGCCCTGGACACCTGGGGGCCGGTCCCGGCGCTCGACCTGATGTGGCGGGTGAAGGACCAGTTCGACCCGGAGCGACGACTGGCGCCGGGCCGGTTCGTGGGAGGGATCTGATGACGACGACGCCGGAGCGCCCCGGCCCCGTGCCCCTGGGGATGCCGACCCCCGGCGCCTTCGACGAGCACCGCCCGCCCTCGGCCGAGCTGGTCAGCGACTGCGTGCACTGCGGCTTCTGCCTGCCCACCTGTCCCACGTACGCCCTCTGGGGCGAGGAGATGGACTCGCCGCGCGGGCGCATCTACCTGATGAAGTCGGGGCTCGAGGGCGAGCCGATGACCGACTCGATGGTGCAGCACTTCGACGCCTGCCTCGGCTGCATGGCCTGCGTGACGGCCTGCCCCTCGGGGGTGCAGTACGACCGGCTGATCGAGGCCACCCGGGCACAGGTCGAGCGCAACCACGAGCGCACCCCGCAGGACCGCGCCGTGCGGAACGCGATCTTCGCGCTGTTCCCGTACCCGCGGCGACTGCGCGCCCTGCGCGGGCCGTTGCGGGCCTACCAGCGCAGCGGGCTGCCCCGGGCCATCCGCCGCAGCGGCCTGCTCGAGCGGCTGGCCCCCAGGCTGGCCGTGATGGAGAGCCTGGCGCCGCCCCTGGAGAAGCGGGAGCGGCTGCCGGAGCGGGTGCCGGCTGCCGGGACCCGCCGGGCGGTCGTCGGCCTGCTCACCGGGTGCGTGCAGGGCGAGTTCTTCCCCGGCGTCAACGCCGCGACGGCGCGGGTGCTCGCGGCCGAGGGCTGCGACGTCATCGTGCCGCGGCGACAGGGCTGCTGCGGGGCGCTGTCGGTGCACAACGGCCGCGAGGACGAGGCCCAGCGGTTCGCCCGCCGGACGATCGACACCTTCGAGGCCGCCGGGGTGGACACCGTGGTGGTCAACGCCGCCGGCTGCGGCTCCAGCATGAAGGAGTACGCGGAGCTGCTGGCCGACGACCCGGACTACGCGGAGCGCGCCGAGCGGCTCGCGGGCCGGGTCCGGGACGTCTCGGAGTTCCTCGCCGAGCTCGGCCCGGTCGCCCCGCGCCACCCGCTGGAGGTCAGCGTCGCCTACCACGACGCCTGCCACCTGGGGCACGCCCAGGGCGTGCGGGCCCAGCCGCGGACGCTGCTGCGGCAGATCCCCGGCCTGGAGCTGCGGGAGATCCCCGAGGCCGCCCTCTGCTGCGGCTCGGCCGGCATCTGGAACGTGCTCAACCCCGAGCCGGCGCGCGAACTCGGCGACCGCAAGGCGGCCAACATCGCGGCCACCGGGGCGTCCCTGCTGGTGACGGCCAACCCCGGCTGCCTCATGCAGGTCGCCGCGTCGCTCGACCGCCGCGGCGTCCGCATCGGCATGGCACACACCGTCGAGGTCCTCGACGCCTCCATCCGGGGGCTGCCGGTCTCGGTGCTGGGCGTCCCCGGGGCCGCCTGACGCCGATCCCGCCCGCCCCTCAGCAGCGAGGGAAGGAGCCCCCGTGTCCGAGCAGGTCATCGACCCGGTCGGCGGGGGTCACCGGCGGGCGACGTCCTCCCGGCTCTCGGCGTCGGCGCTGTCCCGCGCCTCGCCGAGCCGGTTGAGGCGCGCGAGCAGGTCGCCGAGCACCGCGACGTCCTCGCTGGGCCAGTGCGCCAGGTCGGACTCCCAGCGGGCCCGACGCGCCTCCCGGATGCGGGTGAGCCGCGCCGTGCCCTCCTCCGAGGTGCGCAGCACCTGCGCGCGGCCGTCGGCGGGGTCGGCCTCCCGGGTCACCAGGCCCAGGTCGACCAGCGAGGCGACCTGGCGGCTGACGGTGCTCTTGTCCAACCCGAGCCGGGCGACCAGGTCGCTGGCCCGCAGGGGGCCGGCGTCGTAGAGGAGGGCCAACAGGCCGTAGGCCGCGCCGTCCAGGTCGGGGTGCAGCTCACGGGAGAGCCGCGCGGAGATGGCACGGGAGCGGCGCAGCAGCAGGCCGATCTCCCGCTCCACGCGCACGATCGCCTCGTGCGGGTCGACCGAGGTCACCGTTCCTCCCGGGGGCGCCAGACGACCAGCGCCGAGTTCGAGGGCCGCAGCGGCACCAGGTCCCGGCCGTACCCGGCCTGGACGGCGGCCTCGGCGGCGATCCGCCGGGCCTCGGCGAGCTCGAGCTCGGTGAGCAGCTCCTGCACCCGCTGCTGGAGCGCCTCCACCTGCGACTCGAGGTCGATGATCCGCTTGATGCCGGCCAGGTTGACGCCGTCCTCCTGCGAGAGGCGCTGGACCTCCCGCAGGAGGGCGACGTCGCGGGGGCTGTACCGGCGGCCGCCACCGGCCGTGCGCCCCGGGCGGACCAGCCCCAGCCGGTCGTACTGGCGCAGGGTCTGCGCGTGCATGCCGGCGAGCTCGGCGGCCACGGAGATGACGAACACCGGGGCGTCCTCGGCGACGGACCGGCCGGCCTGCTGCCGTTCACGCCCCCCGTCGGGAGGTGCGGTCACCGGGTACCTCCCTTCACCGCGGCGGTGATCCGCGGCCGCGGGTCACCGAGCTCGGCGTCGAGCACCTTGACGGCGTCCTCGGCCGCCGGGGACAGCCGCTTGGGCACGGCCACCTCGACGGTGACCAGCAGGTCGCCGGCCCGGCCCTTGCCGGGCACCCCCCGGCCGCGCACGCGCAGCGTCTGACCGCTGGCGGTGCCCGGGGGCACCTTCAGCGAGACGTTGCCGTCGAGCGTGGGCACGGTCAGCGTGGTGCCGAGCGTGGCCTCGGAGAAGGTGATCGGCACGGTGAGCGTGAGGTCGTTGCCCTTGCGGCCGAACAGCTCGTGCTCGGAGACGTGGACGACGACGAACAGGTCGCCGGCCGGCCCGCCGCGCCGCCCCGGTGCGCCCTTGCCGGCCAGCCGGATGCGCTGGCCGTCCTTGACCCCGGCCGGGATCCGCACGGTGATGGTGCGGGTCTGGGTGGTCACCCCGTTGCCGGCACAGGTCGGGCACGGGTCGTCGATCACCGTGCCGGTGCCGCGGCAGTTGCGGCACGGCTCGGAGAAGGCGAACGCGCCCTGGCTGCGGCTGGTCACCCCGGCTCCCTGGCACACCGGGCAGGTGCGCGGGGAGGTGCCCGGGCGCGCGCCGCTGCCGGCGCACGTCGGGCAGGTGCCGGGGCTCTGCATGCGCAGCGGCACGGTCACGCCGAGGACGGCCTCGTCGAACGAGAGCGTCGCCTCGGTCTCGACGTCCTGACCGCGGGCCGGACCGGACGCGGCCTGGCTGCGGGCCCGCGCCGAGCCCGCTCCCCCGCCGCCGCCGAACAGGCCGCCGAACAGGTCGCCCAGCCCGCCGGCGCCCGAGCGTCCGCCGCTGCCGGCGGTGGCGCCGCCGAACAGGTCGCCCAGGTCGAAGGGCTGACCGCCGCCGGCTCCGCCGGGGAAGCCCCCGGGGAAGCCGGCCCGCGCTCCGGCCCCGCCGGCACCGAACAGCCGGCGCGCCTCGTCGTACTCGGCCCGCCGCTTGGTGTCGGAGAGCACGTCGTAGGCCTCGGAGACCTCCTTGAACCGGGCCTCGGCCTCGGCGTTGCCGGGGTTCTTGTCCGGGTGGAGGTCGCGCGCCAGCTGGCGGTAGGCCTTCTTGATCGCGGCCGCGTCGGCGTCCTGGGAGACGCCGAGAGCGGCGTAGTAGTCCTTCTCGATGAAGTCCCGGGTGCTCATCGGGCGCCCCCTCTCTGCATCAGTCGGACGCCGGAGCGCCGTCGCCCGGCTGCGCCGGGGCGGTCTCGGCCGCCGCGCCGTCCGGCGAGGCCGCCGGCGCCGGCGTCTCCGGGTCGGTGACCGCGACCATCGCCGTCCGCAGCACGCGGTCCCCGCGGCGGAAACCCTGCCGCAGCACGGTGGTGGCCGTGGGGACGTCGACCTCGGGCGAGGTGTCGTGCATGACCGCCTCGTGCAGCGCGGGGTCGAACGCGTCGCCCGACCGGCCGAACGCCTCGACGCCCAGCCCGTCAAGCAGGCCGAGGACGCGGTCGGCGACCACCTTGAAGGCACCGGTCAGGTCGCCGTGGTCGCGCGCCCGCTCGATGTCGTCGACGATCGGGAACAGCTGCGCGGCGAACCGCTCGGCGGCCTGGTCGACCACGAGCTGGCGGTCCCGGTCCACCCGGCGGCGGTAGTTGGCGTACTCGGCGGTGACCCGCTGGAGGTCCTCCGTCCGCTCCGCCAGCTGGCGGGGAAGGTCGTCCTCCGCCGCCGGCTGGCCGGCGACGGTCTCCTGCTCGCTCATCTGCTCCCCTTGCGCCGGGCCCGGCGCGGTCGAGGTCGGTCCGTGTACGCCCGTGCGGGCGCCGGCCGGCTGCTCGCCGGCCGGCTCCCGCACGGCACCGCTGGTCGGGTCGATGCGCCGCTTGTCGCGGATGACGACCCGCGGCTCCTCTTCCCTGCCCGTCATCGGCGGTCGTTGTCCTCGTCGACGATCTCGGCGTCGACGACGTCGTCGTCGCTCGTCGTCGTACCGGACGTACCGGCGTCACCCGGGGTTCCCGCGCCGGCGCCGGCCGCGCCGGCCGCGTTCTGCGCCTCGGCCTGCTGGGCGTAGAGCGCCCCGCCGACCTCCTGCGAGACGCGGGCGACCTTCTCCTGGGCGGCCTTGATCGCCGCGATGTCCGAGCCGCCGAGGGCGGAGCGCAGCTCGGTGAGGGCCTCGCCGAGCTCCTCCTTCTTGTCGGCCGGGATCTTCTCGCCGTTCTCGGCCAGGAACTTCTCGGTCTGGTACTGCAGCGACTCGGCCAGGTTGCGGGTCTCGGCCTCCTCGCGGCGGCGCTTGTCCTCCTCTGCGTGGGCCTCGGCGTCGCGCATCATCCGCTCGATGTCGTCCTTGGGGAGGGCCGAGCCACCGGTGATGGTCATCGACTGCTCCTTGCCCGTGCCGAGGTCCTTGGCGGACACGTGCACGATGCCGTTCGCGTCGATGTCGAAGGCCACCTCGATCTGCGGGACGCCGCGCGGCGCCGGCGGCAGACCGGTCAGCTCGAACATGCCGAGCTTCTTGTTGTAGGCGGCCATCTCGCGCTCGCCCTGGAAGACCTGGATCTGCACGGACGGCTGGTTGTCGTCGGCCGTCGTGAAGATCTCCGAGCGCTTGGTCGGGATCGTGGTGTTGCGCTCGATGAGCTTGGTCATGATCCCGCCCTTGGTCTCGATGCCGAGGGACAGCGGGGTGACGTCGAGCAGCAGGACGTCCTTGACCTCGCCCTTGAGGACGCCGGCCTGCAGGGCGGCGCCGATGGCGACGACCTCGTCGGGGTTGACGCCCTTGTTGGGCTCCTTGCCGCCGGTCAGCTCGCGGACCAGGTCGGTGACGGCCGGCATGCGGGTCGAGCCACCCACCAGGACGACGTGGTCGATCTGGCTCACCGAGATGCCGGCGTCCCGGATCGCCTGGTTGAACGGCGCCTTGGTGCGGTCGAGCAGGTCCTGGGTGAGCCGCTGGAACTCGGCCCGGGTCATGGTGACGTCGAGGTGCAGCGGGCCCTCGGCGCCGGCGGTGATGTACGGCAGGTTGACGTTGGTCGACTGCGCGCCGGACAGCTCGATCTTGGCCTTCTCCGCAGCCTCCCGGAGGCGCTGCATGGCCAGCTTGTCCTTGGACAGGTCGATGCCGTTGGAGGCGTTGAACGTCTGCACCAGGTGCTTGACGATCCGCTCGTCCCAGTCGTCACCACCGAGGTGGTTGTCGCCGGCGGTGGCCTTCACCTCGATGACGCCCTCGCCGATCTCCAGCAGGGAGACGTCGAAGGTGCCACCACCGAGGTCGAAGACGAGGATCGTCTGCTCGGTCTCGCCCTTGTCCAGCCCGTAGGCCAGCGCCGCGGCGGTCGGCTCGTTGACGATGCGCAGGACGTTGAGGCCGGCGATCTCACCGGCCTCCTTGGTGGCCTGGCGCTGGGCGTCCTCGAAGTAGGCGGGGACGGTGATGACCGCGTCGGTCACCGTCTCGCCCAGGTAGGTCTCGGCGTCCCGCTTGAGCTTCTGCAGGATGCGGGCGCTGATCTCCTGCGGCGTGTAGCGCTTGCCGTCGATCTCCGGCGACTTCCAGTCGGTGCCCATGTGCCGCTTGACGGAGCGGATGGTGCGGTCGACGTTGGTGACCGCCTGGTTCTTCGCCGACTGGCCGACGAGGACCTCGCCGTTCTTGGCGAAGGCGACGACGGACGGGGTGGTGCGCGAACCCTCGGAGTTGGCGATGACCGTCGGCTCGCCGCCCTCCAGGACGGTGACGACGGAGTTGGTGGTGCCGAGGTCGATACCGACCGCTCGAGCCATGGAGCTGGCCTCTCTTCCGTGTGTACCGGGGTGGTTCTCTGGGTGCCTGGGAGTCGAGTACCCGACTTGCGCGGGGTCCACTCAACTTTCCTGCCCAGCCTAACGGCAGCCACGGCGGCCGTGTTCCCGGCCCCCTCGTCGACTTCCGTCGTCCCGCGCCGCCCGGCACCAGAGCCGCGGGTGTCGTCGCCGAAGACGCGCCACGACCGGCGTCCGGTCGTCGCCGTCCACGCCGCACACCGCGCGGACGGCGACGACACCGCGCGGTCGGTGCGCTCGGCCGGGTGGGTTACCGGCGAGTAGCCTCCCCCTCCGACAGCTATCGTGCGGACGGCGGTGAGCGCCCTCCCGCCGCGCCGGCGGGCGGGGATCAACGGACGTCGATCGGCGTCCGGGAGGGATTTCGATGGGCCCCTTGCAGATCGTCCTCGGGACGATCAGCGTCATCTTCCTGGCCGTCGCGGTCGTGTTCGCCTATCGGGCGGTGCGGGCGATGGTGCGGATCATCCGGACCGGCCAGCCCGACGGCACCCGGTCCCGCCCCGTCGGCCCGCGGCTGAAGACGCTCGTCACCGAGTCCCTCGGGCACACCCGGATGCTCAAGTGGTCCTCGATCGGCGTGGCCCACTGGTTCGTGTTCGTCGGCTTCTACGGGCTGTTCCTCACCCTGGTCGAGGCCTTCGGCGAGGTGTGGAACCCCGCGTTCCACCTGCCGCTGATCGGCGAGTGGAGCCTGTGGAACCTGTTCGCCGACGTCATCGGCACCGGCACGATCCTGGGCATCCTCTACCTGATCTACCGGCGCCAGAAGGACCACCCGCGACGGCAGGGCCGGGCCAGCCGGTTCGCCGGCTCCAACGAGGGCCGCGGCTACTTCGTCGAGGCCGTCGTCCTCGTCGTCGGCGTGTGCATCCTGCTGATCCGCGCGCTGAAGGTCTCCTCCGGCCTGACCGACGCGCCCGCCTGGTCGCACCCGGTCTCCGGCCTCGTGGCCACCGTCCTCCCGGACAGCCCCGACCTGCTCAGCGTCGTCGCCTTCGTCAAGATCGTCGTCTCGCTGGTCTGGCTGGTCGTCGTCTCGCGGCTGCTGAACATGGGCGTGGCCTGGCACCGGTTCAGCGCCTTCTTCAACATCTACTTCAAGCGCGAGCCCGACGGCGCCCCCGCGCTCGGCCCGCTGCAGCCGATGACCTCCGGCGGGGTGCCGATCGACTTCGAGGACCCCGACGAGGACGCGGTCTTCGGCCGCAGCAAGATCGAGGACTTCACCTGGAAGGGGATGCTCGACTTCACCACCTGCACCGAGTGCGGGCGGTGCCAGAGCCAGTGCCCGGCGTGGAACACGGGCAAGCCGCTCAGTCCCAAGATGGTGGTCATGGACCTGCGGGACCACCTCTACGCCAAGGCCCCGTACCTGCTCGGTGCGAAGACGGCGAGCGAGACCGCGCCGGACTTCGACGTCCTCAAGCCCAGCGACGAGCAGGTCTGGGCCTCCGGGTACGCCCGCATCGAGGGCACCAACGACGCGCAGGCGCACCGCCCGCTGGTCGGCACCCTCGAGGAGGGCGGGGTCATCGACCCCGACGTGCTGTGGAGCTGCACCAACTGCGGCGCCTGCGTCGAGCAGTGCCCGGTCGACATCGAGCACGTCGACCACATCCAGGACATGCGCCGTTACCAGGTCCTCATCGAGTCGAGCTTCCCCTCCGAGGCCGGCGTGATGATGAAGAACCTGGAGAACCGCGGGAACCCGTGGGGCGTGCAGCCCAGCGCCCGCGAGGACTGGATCAAGGAGGTCGACTTCGAGGTGCGGATGGCCGACGGGCCGCTGCCCTACGAGGTCGAGTACCTGTTCTGGGTCGGCTGCGCCGGCGCCATCGACGACCGCGCCAAGAAGGTCACCAAGGCCGTCGCCGAGCTGTTGCACACCGCGGGCGTCGAGTTCGCCGTCCTGGGCTCCGGGGAGACCTGCTCGGGCGACCCGGCCCGCCGCATGGGCAACGAGTTCCTCTTCCAGATGCTCGCGCAGGAGAACGTCGCCACCCTCGACGGCGTCTTCGAGGGCCGGGTCCCGGGGATGCGCAAGATCGTCACCACCTGCCCGCACTGCTTCAACTCGCTGGGCCGGGAGTACCCGCAGGTCGGCGGCGACTACGAGGTCGTCCACCACACGCAGCTGCTCGGCCGGCTGGTGGAGGAGGGCCGGCTGACCCCGGTCACGCCGATCGACCGCAAGGTCACCTACCACGACCCGTGCTTCCTCGGCCGGCACAACAAGGTCTACACGCCGCCGCGGGAGGTCCTCGACTCCGTGAAGGGCCTGACCACGCAGGAGATGCACCGCTGCAAGGACCGCGGCTTCTGCTGCGGCGCCGGCGGGGCCCGCATGTGGATGGAGGAGAAGATCGGCAAGCGGATCAACATGGAGCGCACCGAGGAGGCGCTCGACCTCGATCCCGACGTCATCTCCACCGCGTGCCCGTTCTGCATCACCATGCTGTCGGACGCGCTGACGACGAAGAAGCAGAACGGCGAGGCCGGTGAGCACGTCGAGGTGCTCGACGTCAGCCAGATCCTGCTGCGGTCGCTGGCACCGGTCGGCGCACCCGGCACCGGCTCGGGCCCGGACGTCGGCACGGCGGCCGACGACGTGGCCGGCACCGGCTCCGCGGCCACGGAGCACGGCGCCCAGTAGTAGGAGGGCCCCGTCCTCCTCACCGCTCGCAGGCTCGCGGCGAGCCTCTGGACGGGGCCGGCGGCGGGTCCCTGCGAGGGACCGGACCGGAGACGGCGCGCGTCCCCCCATGGGACGCGCGCCGCCGTCGTCTCCGGGGTCGCCGTCGAAAGATCGTTGCACGGGCTAACCACCCGGCGGCGGGTCACCGCCGGCGGCGGGGGACCATCAACGGGTGACCCGCACCGCCCCTGCCCCGCTCGCCGCCCCGCCCGCGCACGACCACCGGCGCGGTCTGGTGTTGATCGGGACGGCGATCGTGCTCACCGGGTTCAACCTGCGCACGGCGGTCAACAGCATCGGGCCGGTGCTTGAGGAGATAGAGCGGGGGCTGGCCATCTCCAGCGGGATGGCCGGGCTGCTCACGACGATGCCCGTGCTCTGCTTCGCCGCGATCGGCTTCGCCGGCCCGCCGCTGGCCGCCCGCTACCGGGACGGGCACGTGCTGGCCGGCGCGCTGCTGGCCATGGCGGCGGGGCTGGTGCTGCGGTCGGCGTCCGGGGCGTTCTGGCTGTTCCTGGTCGGCACGGTGCTGGCGATGGTCGGTGGGGCCCTCGGCAACGTCCTGCTGCCGAGCCTGGTGAAGCGGCACTTCCCGACCCGCACCGGGCTGCTGGTCGGCGCCTACAGCGTGGCGATGGCCGTCGGCGGGGCGATCGCCGCGGTCGCCGCGGCCCCGCTCGCCGACGCGGCCGGCGCCGAGGGCTGGCGGTGGGCGCTGAGCGTCTGGGCGGTGGGCGCGGTGGTGGCGGCGCTGCCGTGGCTGGCGGTGCCGGCCCGGCCCGGAGCCTCACGCGCCGGGCACACCTCGGTGCGGATGCGCTCGCTGGTGCGCAGTCCGATGGCGATCGCGCTGGCCGTCTTCTTCGGGATGCAGTCGATGCAGGCGTACGTGCTGATCGGCTGGGGGGCGCAGTACCTGCGGGACTCCGGGCTGAGCGCGGCGACCGCCGGTCTGCTGCTGGGCGTCAACACCGTCGTCGTCATCCCGCTCAACGCGGTCGTCCCGGTGCTCACCGTCCGCCCGCGGGCGCAGCGGCCCCTGCTGCTGGGCTTCGTGGTCTGCTACGTCGCCGGCTGGCTCGGCCTGCTGCAGGCCCCGACCACCGTGCCGTGGCTCTGGATGGGCCTGCTCGCCCTCGGCATGGGCTCGTTCGCCATGGTGCTCACCCTCATCGGGCTGCGCGCCCGGACGGCGGAGACCACGGCGGCGCTGTCCACGGTCACCCAGGGCTGGGGCTACCTGCTGGCCGGTACCGGTCCGCTGCTGGTCGGTGTGCTGCGCGGCAGCACCGGCGGCTACACCGGCATGTTCGTCGTCGTCCTGGTCGGCGTCGCGGTGCTGCTGGGCGCCGGCTGGCTGGTCACCCGTCAGCGCTACGTGGACGACGAGGTGCCCGGCTGGGCCTGCGACGCCCACCACGGCGACGTCATCGAGGTGGCCGGCACCGAGCCGCCGGTCACCGTGCACGTCAGGGAGCCGGACGCCGGGTCTCCGCACGCGTGAAGTTGCGGAACGACCGCGACGGCGTCGGGCCGCGCTGGTCCTGGTAGCGGGAGCCGTAGACCGCCGACCCGTACGGGTGCTCGGCCGGGCTGGTCAGCCGGAACAGGCACAGCTGGCCGATCTTCATGCCCGGCCACAGTGTGATCGGCAGGTTGGCGACGTTGGACAGCTCCAGCGTGATGTGCCCGGAGAAGCCGGGGTCGACGAACCCGGCGGTGGAGTGGGTGAGCAGGCCGAGTCGGCCCAGCGAGCTCTTGCCCTCCAGCCGCGCGGCGAGGTCGTCGGGGATGCTGACGACCTCCAGCGTGGAGCCGAGGACGAACTCCCCGGGGTGCAACACGAACGGCTCGTCGCCGTCGGGCTCGACCAGCGTGGTCAGGTCGTCCTGCTGCTGTGCCGGGTCGATGTGGGTGTACCGGGCGTTGTTGAACACCCGGAAGAAGCGGTCCAGCCGGACGTCGATGCTCGAGGGCTGGATCAGCGCCTTGTCGTAGGGCTCGATGCCGAGCCGCCCCTCGGCGATGGCAGCCGTGATGTCGCGGTCGGACAGCAGCATGCCGCGGAGTCTAGGGACCGCCCGCCGCGCGGCCCGAGCGCGGCCGGGGAGGGCTCTGCACCGGTCCGGGACCTTCGTCCTCCCCGCGGCCGCCCGGCTTCACCCGGGGGTGCCCCTGCCGATGCAACAGGGACGTCGTCGTCCGGAACCGGGGAGAACTGTTGCTCGACACCCACGTGCGTCCCCGCCCTCGCGGGACCGCTCGCGGCATCCGGCCCACCGGCGAGGAGCGCACCTTCCGCCTCGACGAGCTGATCGTCTCGAAGACCGACCCGCGCGGCGTGATCACCTACGCCAACGACGTCTTCCTGCGGATCAGCGGCTACGAGCTCGACGAGGTGATCGGGCAGCCGCACAACCTCATCCGGCACCCCGAGATGCCGCGCGCGGTGTTCGCCCTGCTCTGGTCCACCCTGGCCGAGGACCGCGAGCTGTTCGCCTACATCAACAACCTCGCCTCCGACGGCGCGCACTACTGGGTGCTGGCGCACGTGACGCCGTCCTACGGACCCGACGGGCGCGTGGTCGGCTACCACTCCAACCGACGGCGGCCGGCCCCGGGCGCGGTGCGGCGGATCGCCCCGCTGTACCAGCAGCTGCTCGCCGAGGAGCGCCGCCACCCGAACGCCAAGGCCGCCGTCGCGGCGTCGACCCGGCTGCTGGAGGAGCTCGTCACCGCGCAGGCGGGCTCCTACGAGGAGTTCATCTGGTCGGTCATCAGCCAGGAGGAGAGCTGACCATGGGCATCCGTGCACGCGCCGAGGGCCGGCGCAGCGACGCCGAGGAGCTCGCCGTCCACCGGGAGTTCGTCCGCCGGCTGACCGCCACCTGCCAGTCCGCCGCCCGCGGCGACCTCGAGGTGCGCAGCCGCCCGACGCCCGGCGTGGAGTCCGTGCCCGAGCTCCAGGCGCTCAACGACGCGGTCAACGCCGTGCTGGACGTCTCCGACGCCTTCGTCCGGGAGTCCTCGGCCGCGCTGACCTCCGCGGCGCACGGGCGGTTCCACCGGCAGGTGCTGCTCACCGGCCTGGCGGGCGCCTACCGCAAGGGCGCCACCGACATCAACACCGCGCGGGACGCGATGCGCGAGACCGCGGGGCGGGTCACCGAGGCCACGGCGGCCCGGCTGCGGCTGGCCGACGAGTTCGAGACCGTCGTCCTGGCCATGTCCGAGCAGGTGGCCACCGCCTCCACCGAGATGAGTGCCTCGGCCGCCGGCCTCACCGGCGCTGCCTCGGCCGCCAGCGAGGAGACCCGGACCGCGCAGGGGACGATGAGCTCGCTCACCCGCTCCTCGGCCGAGATCAAGGACGTCGTCGCGGTCATCGACGCCATCGCCGCGCAGACCCGGCTGCTGGCGCTCAACGCCACCATCGAGGCGGCCCGCGCCGGCGAGGCGGGCAAGGGCTTCGCCGTCGTCGCCTCCGAGGTCAAGGACCTCGCCGACCAGACCGCCCGGGCCACCGAGCAGGTCACCACCCAGGTCGAGCAGATCCGGCAGGCCTGCGAGCAGGTCGCCGCGGTCATGCACGAGGTGGGGACGACGGTCACCGAGATGAACGGGTTGGTCGACGGGATCGCCGCGGCCGTCGACGGCTCGGCGTCCCTGGGCTCGGTGGACGGCGACACCACCGGCCTGTCCCAGATGGCCGAGCGGCTGCGCTCGGAGGCGATCGGCTTCCTCGCCGAGATGCGGCGCTGACCACGGGGGTACCGTTCCTCTCCGGTCCCCCGGCCCGCGCCGGGTGACCGGCGCGCGGGAGCAGCCGCGCGGACAGACCATCCAGGGCGGACGGAGGTGTGCCGGCGCGTGACCGTGGCCGACCACCTCCCGGGCCCCGGGGACGCGGACCTCTTCCGCGACGGCGGGGAGAACGGCCGGCTGATGGCGGCCTTCGACTGGTCCACCACGCCGGTGGGGCCGGTCCGGGGATGGCCGGCGAGCCTGCGCCACGCGGTCCGCACGGTGCTGGCCTCGCGGTTCCCCATGATCCTGGCCTGGGGGCCCGGGTACACCCAGTTCTACAACGACGCCTACGCCACGCTGATCGGCGCCAAGCACCCCGGCGCCATCGGCGATGACCTGCGGATCACCCTCGCCGAGGGCTGGGCGGCGCTGCAGGAGCCGGTCGAGCAGGCCATGGCCGCCCGCCGGCCCTCCTGGATCCCCCAGCTGCTGCTGCTCCTCGAGCGGGCCGGCTACCGGGAGGAGACCTACTTCACCGTCTCCCACGCCCCGGCCTACGGCGACGACGGCGAGGTCGCGGGCATGCACGCGGTCTGCACCGAGGTCACCCGGCAGGTCCTGGCCGAGCGCCGCCAGCGGCTGCTGCACGACGTCGCGACGTCGGCGGGACGACTCGGGGACGACCTGGCGACGGTGACCGAGATGACCGCCGCCCTCGCCGGCGACCCGCTCGACGTGCCCTTCGCCGCCGTGTACCTGCAGGCCCCCGGCCAGGGACGGCTGCGGCGGGCGGCCACCGTCGGGTGCACCGCCGACCTGCTGCCCGCCGAGGTCGCGGGGATCGAGGCCCTGCTGCCGGACGGCGCCGGGCCGCTCGGCGTGACCGGGGGCCCGTGGGGCGACCCGGTCCGCGACGCCGTCGTCCTGCCGCTGGTCGCGGGGGCCGGCGCGGAGCCCGTCGGCGCGCTGGTGGCCGGGGTGAACCCCAACTGCGCGCTGGACGACGAGTACCGGACCTTCCACGAGCTGCTGGCCGGCCAGTTCGCCGGCGCCGTGGCCAACGCGCGGGCGTACACCGAGCAACGGGCCCGCGCCGAGGCCCTCGCCGAGCTCGACCGCGCCAAGACGGCGTTCTTCGCCGACGTCAGCCACGAGCTGCGCACCCCCCTGACCCTGCTGCTGGGCCCGCTCGCCGACGTGCTGGAGGACTCGGGGGCGCAGCTGCCGGCCGACGTCCGGGAGCAGCTGGCCCTCGCCGAGCGCAACGGCCGACGGCTGCAGCGGCTGGTCAACGACCTGCTGGAGTTCGCCAGCATCGAGGCCGGCCGGGCGTCCGCGGTGCGGGTGGCCACCGACGTCGCGGCGTACACCGCCGAGCTGGCCGGCGTCCTGCGCGCCGCCGCCGAGCGGGCCGGGCTGCGGCTCACCGTCGACTGCCCGCCGCTGGGCCGACCGGCCCACGTCGACCCGCGGATGTGGGAGCGGATCGTCGTCAACCTGGTCGCCAACGCGGTGAAGTACACCTTCGTCGGCGGCATCGACGTCTCCCTGCGGGCCGACGGCGACCGCCTCGTGCTGCGCGTGGCCGACACCGGCGTCGGCATCCCGGCCGAGGAGCTCCCGCACCTGTTCGAGCGGTTCCACCGCGTCAGCGGCAGCGCGGCCCGCAGCCGGGAGGGGACCGGCCTCGGACTGGCGCTGGTGCGCGAGCTGGTCGACCTGCACGGCGGCGAGGTCACGGTGGCCAGCGAGCCCGGGATCGGGAGCACCTTCACCGTCACGGTGCCCTTCGGCTCGCCGGACGCCGCACCCGACACCCTCGCCCCGCCGTCGGCGACCGTGAGCGCGGCGGTGGTGGCCCCGTGGGACGACGACCCGTCCCGGCCGGCACCGCAGACCCCGGCCGCGTCGGGCGAGAGCGTGCTGGTCGTCGACGACAACGCCGACATGCGGGCCTACCTGACCCGGCTGCTCGCCCCGCACTGGACGGTGCGGACGGCGACTGACGGGCGCGCCGCGCTGGAGAGCGTGGCGGCGGCCCGGCCCGACGTCGTCGTGACCGACGTGATGATGCCGGGCCTCGACGGGTTCGGCCTGCTGCGAGCGCTGCGCGCCGACCCCGCGACCCGCGCGCTGCCGGTGGTCATGCTGACCGCGCGGGCCGGCCAGGAGGCCGCCGTCGAGGGCTTCGACGCCGGCGTCGACGACTACCTGCCCAAGCCGTTCCGGTCGGCGGAGCTCGTCGGCCGGGTGCGGGCGGTGCTCCTGCGGGCCGCGACGCCCGCGGGCGACGGCGTCCCGGCCGTCCCCGCAACACCCCCGACCGACCCGGCGCCGCCGTCCACGCCCCGGCCGCGGCCGCCGCTGCAGACGGTGCCGCCGGCGGCCGTCCCCCCGGGGCGGCCGGGATCGGGGCGCCCGGTGCGGGAGCACTGGCGGCTGCCGGCGACCACCTCGTCGATCCCGGCGCTGCGCCGCCGCCTGCGGGTGGTGTTCGCCGAGGCCGGCCTCGACGAGGACCTCGCCTACGACCTGGTGCTGGCGACGTGCGAGGCGGCCACGAACGCCGTCGAGCACGCGCAGGAGCCGACCGAGCCGTTCATCGACGTCGCGGTCGAGGTGGCCGACGGGCGCGTGGAGATCGCCGTGCGCGACTACGGCCGGTGGCGGGAGCGCGTGCCGAGCATGGACCGCGGCCGCGGCTCGATGCTGATGAGCGCCGTCGGCGAGATCACCGCCACGCCGAGCGCGGCCGGGACGACGGTGGTCATCCGCACGGCCTGACCCGTGAGGGGGACCCTGCTCCCCTCCCCCGGCCGACTGCGGTTAGACTTCCGAACGCACCTCGCGGGTGTAGTTCAATGGCAGAACATCAGCTTCCCAAGCTGACAGTGCGAGTTCGATTCTCGTCACCCGCTCTCCCGACCGGCCCTCGCCGGTCAGCCTCCGCGACGCGCCGGCGAGCGGCGCCGCCTCCCTCCCGTAGCCTGCCGGCATCGTGCTGACCGAGATCCTCGTCCGCAGGCTCCGCGCCGCCGGGTGCGTCTTCGCCGAGGAGGAGGCCGACCTGCTGCTCTCCGCGGCCGGGGACCCGGCGCAGCTGGAGGTGTTGGTCGCCCGCCGGGTGGCCGGCGAGCCGCTGGAGCTGGTGCTCGGCACGGCGGAGTTCTGCGGGCACCGCATCGCCGTCGAGCCGGGCGTCTTCGTGCCCCGCCGTCGCACCGGGCTGCTGGTCGACCTGGCGCTGCGGTCGCTGCGCGGCGTCCCGGCGCCGGTGGTCGTCGACCTGTGCTGCGGCTCCGGGGCGGTGGCGGTCGCGGTCGCGGCGGCCCTCGGCCGGGGCGAGGTGCACGCCGCCGACGTCGACCCGGTCGCGGTCTGCTGCGCGCGCCGCAACCTGGCGCCGCTCGGCGGCCGGGTGCACGAGGGCGACCTCTACGCCGCCCTGCCCGAGGCGCTGCGCGGTCGCGTCGACGTGATCACCGCCAACGCCCCGTACGTCCCGACCGCGGCGATCCCGCTGATGCCCCCGGAGGCGCGCGACCACGAGCCGCGGACCGCCCTGGACGGCGGCCCGGACGGCGTCGACCTGCACCGCCGGGTGGCGGCCGGCGCCCGGCCGTGGCTGGCGCCCGGGGGCGTCCTGCTGGTGGAGACCAGCCGGGACCAGGCCCCGCTCACCGCGGCCGCCGTCACCGCTGCGGGGCTGCGCGCGGAGCCGGCGCGGGACGACGACCGCGACGCCACCGTGGTGGTGGGCCGGGTGCCGGACGACGGCCTCCGGGGAGGTGTTGCGTGACCGTGTTGCTCTTCTCACGCTCCGCAGTGACACGCTCGGGGGCAATACGGAACGACTCTGGGACGCCACGACCTGCGAAGTCGTCGGGCCCTTGGTCCCTGCCGCCCCCTCCGTGGCTCGTTCACGATCCCTCCATGACCGATCCACGCCGGTCCAGCAGCGGGCCGGAGGAGCACGCCACCGAGCCACGGGGCGAGGACCCTCGCCTGGCCGCGGTGCCCGACGGCAGCGGGGACCGCCGGCCGGTCGAGCCGGTCCGGCTCACCCCGCTCCTGCCCCGGCGCCAGAACCCCTGGCTGGTCGTCGACGTCGACGGCACGGCCGGCGGGTACGGCGCCCTGGTGTGGGCGCTGCGCGAGGCCGCCCGCCGGGAGGCGACGGTCGTGGCCGTGTGCGTGCTCGACGACGTCGACGGGGACCCGCTGCACCGGCCGGTCCGGCGCGAGTGGACGGCGGCCGAGGAACGGCTGGAGGCGCAGGTGCTGCGCGCCATCGCGGAGACCGGCGTGGTCGGCCGCGCCCGGACGGCGGTGCTGGAGCGCCCCGTCTTCGAGGCACTCACCGGTGCCGCGCGCGGCGCCGACCTGGTCGTGGTCGGTGCGCACGGGAAGACCCTGCTGCGCCCCGCGGTCCCCCGACCGCACCTGCGGCGCGTGGCGCGCGGCGCCTGACGGGAGGCCGGCATCCCCGCGCACACCTCGATCCGCCCGACGGCCGGGCCGTGACCCCGCCCGCCGCCGAGGCCTCCGAGACCCCCTCGACCGCCGTCCCGGGCCTGTCCGCCGGCGTCCGCGCAGCGGCCAGCACCGACCGCCTCGAGTCGACGCTGCACGCCGTCGTCCGGGCGGCGATGGAGTGCACCGGCGCCACGTACGGCGCGTTCGGCGTGCTCACGCCCGACGGGACCGGGATCGAGAGCTTCCTCGTGGTCGGCATGGACGACACCGACCGCGAGCGCATCGGTCAGCTCCCCAGCGGCGAGGGCGTGCTGGGCCTGCTCTTCGACCGCCCCGGCCCGGTGCGGCTCGACGACCTCACCACCCACCCGGACGCGGTCGGCTTCCCGCCGAGGCACCCGCCGATGCAGGCCTTCCTCGGCGCCCGGGTGCTGGTGGGCGGCACCGTGTTCGGTCACCTCCTCCTGACCCTCGAGCGCGGCGGCGGCACGTTCACCGCCGTCCACGAGGAGGCCGTGCAGGCCCTCGCCGCCACGGCGGGGCTGGCGATCGAGAACGCCCGGAGGGTGGAGTGGGCCGAGCGCCGGCGGGGGTGGGCGCAGGCGGGCAGCGAGATCGCCACGGCGCTGCTGTCCGGCGCCGACCCCGGCAGCGTGCTGCGCTCGATCGCGCAGCGGGTGGCCGACCTGGGCTCGGCCGACGCCGCCGGCGTCCTGGTGCCCAGCCAGGAGGACGACGACGTGCTGACCGTCGTGGTCTCGGTCGGCCTCCCGGACGACGACATCGAGGGGGTGCGGATCCCCCTCACCGACAGCCAGCTCGGTGTCGCGCACCGCTCCGGCATCCCGCGGCTGCTCGTCGACGCGAGCAGCTCCGCGCCCGGGGGCGAGCGGGCGCCGGTGCTGGGCGAGCTGGCCCTCCACTACGGGCCGACGCTGATCATCCCGCTGGGCGGCCGCCCCGCGCTGGGCACCGTGGTCGCGATGCGGCTGCGCGGCCGGGAGCCGTTCGACCCGTCCACGCTCGACCTGGCCGCGGCGTTCGCCTCCCAGGCCACGGTCGCCCTCGAGCTGGCCCGCAGCCAGCAGCGCGAGCGGCGCCTGCAGGTCGAGGCCGACCGCGACCGGATCGCCCGGGACCTGCACGACCACGTCGTCCAGCGGATCTTCGCCACCGGCCTGGCGCTGGACCGGATCAGCCGGCAGCTGGAGTCCAGCCACCCGGACGCGGCGGCCCGCATCGCCGAGCGGGTCGACGAGCTCGACGGCACCATCGCCCGCATCCGATCGGCGATCTTCGAGCTGCACGAGTCCGACGACAACTCCCCCGACGCCATCCGCACCCGCATCGTGGACACCGTCCGGTCGATCACCGGAGGGCAGGGCGTGCGCCCGGACGTGCGGGTGCGGGGCGACGTCGAGGACCTGCCGCGGACACTGGTCCCCGACGTGGTCGCCGTCATCCGGGAGCTGGTCACCAACGTGGTCAAGCACGCGCGGGCCACCCGCGTCACGGTGACGGTGACCGTGGACGGGGAGATCCGGGTCGTGGTCACCGACGACGGGATCGGGCTGCCCTCGGTGACCGTGCGCAGCGGGCTGACCAACCTGGCCGACCGCGCCGAGCGGCACGGCGGCCGCATGACCAGCTCCTCCGGGCCGCGCGGGACGGAGATCCGCTGGGTGGTGCCGCTGCCCAAGCCGGTCTGAGCGTGGTCAGCCGCCGTTGGGACCGGACCGGTCGCGCAGCTCGGTGGCGAGGATGGCGGCCTGCGTGCGCCGCTCCAGGCCCAGCTTGGCCAGCAGGTGGCTGGTGTAGTTCTTCACGGTCTTCTCGGCCAGCCCCATCCGGGCCCCGATCTGGCGGTTGGTCAGCCCCTCGCCGATCAGCCGCAGCACGGTGCGCTCCTGCTCGGTGAGGACGGCCAGCCGGCGGTCCCGCTCGGCCGGCCGGCTCCGGGTCACGGCCGCGGCGAAGGCGGAGTCCTGGCCGAACAGCGTGCCTCCGGCCGCCACCGTCCGGACGGCGGAGACCAGCGCCGAGCCCCGCACCTGCTTGAGCAGGTACCCCGCGGCGCCGGCGGCCATCGCGGCGGCCACGGCGTCCTCGTCGGAGTAGCTGGTCAGCACCAGGCTGCGGGTCCCCGGCGCCCGCTCGCGCAGCCGGCGGCAGACCTCCGCGCCGTCACCGTCGGGCAGCCGCATGTCGACGACGGCGACGTGGGGCCGCACCGCCGGCACCCGCGCCAGGGCCTCGGCGACCGACCCGGCCTCCCCGACGACGTTGATCCCGGGGTCCTCCTCGAGCAGCTCGGCCACGCCCCGCCGGACCACCTCGTGGTCGTCGACCAGGAAGACCCGGATGCCCGCCCGCTCCGTCTCCACCCGGCCGCCTCCCGCTCCAAAGGGTGACCTGAGTCACACAGCGTAGGGGCTGCCGGGACCGGCGTCACGCCGCAATGGGGCCTGCCGGGAGCAGCAGCGCGGCGTACAGCGTGAGCCCGGGCCCGAACGCCATCGCCACCACCGGGCCGTCGACGTCGGCCAGCGCCTCGAGCACCAGGAGGACCGTCGCCGAGGAGCAGTTCCCGTGCTCGGCCAGCACCGAGCGCGAGGCGGCCAGCTGCGGCTCCGCGAGGCCGAGCTCGTCCCGGACGACGTCGAGGATGCGCGGCCCGCCGGGGTGCACCGCCCAGCCCGCGACGTCCTCGACGCGCAGGCCGGCGCCGGTCAGCAGCTCGTCGACGACGTCGCCCACGTGGCGGGACAGGACGTCGGGCACCCGCGGCGACAGGCCCATGCGGAAGCCCAGGTCGGTGACGTCCCAGGTCATGTGGTCCGCCGTCGACGGGTCGGTGCGGGCGACGACCCCGGCCAGCCGGCGCCCGCGGGCGGCTCCCGGCTCCAGGACCACCGCGGCCGCCGCGTCGGAGAACAGCGCGTGCGCGACGACCTGCTCCAGGTCGGCCTGCGCCGGCTGCACGTGCAGGCTGGTCAGCTCGCAGCACAGCAGCACCGCCGGGCGGGACCGGGCCGCCACGAAGTCGCCGACCGCGGCCAGCCCCGGGATCGCCGCGTAGCAGCCCATGTGCCCGACCAGCAGCCGCTGCAGCCCCGGCGGCATGCCCAGGTCGCTGGCCAGCCGGATGTCCAGGCCCGGGGTGGCGTACCCGGTGCACGTGGCCACGGCGAACAGGCCGACGTCGCCCGGCGGCAGCCCGGCGGCGTCCAGCGCCGCGGCGACCGCCTGCTTGCCCAGCGGCAGCGCCTCCTGCACGTAGCGCTGCATGCGCGCGCCGGTGCCCCAGGAGCTGAGGTCCTCGTCGATCGGGTTGGCCACCGCGTGCCGGCGCCGCACGCCCGAGGCGGCGAAGATCCGCCGGGCGGCCCGCACGCCGGCGTAGTGGCCGGCGAAGAACCCGTCCCAGACGTCGTCCTGCTCGATCGTCGTCGGCAGGGCGGCCCCCGCTCCGGTGACGACCGCGGTGCTCACGGCGCCGTCTCCGGGGCGCTCGGGCTCGGCGTCATGGGCCGACGGTACGGGCGACCTGCACTTCCCGCCGCATCATCGCTTCCGGCCGTAGCCGGCGAAGAGGACGGCGGTGGTCGGCAGCGGCCGCATCCGGACGCCCTCCCGCCGGCCCAGCCGCCAGGCGACGGTGTCCCGCAGCGACGGGCGCAGCCCGACCAGGCGCAGCTCCAGGCCCAGCCGGTCCGCAGCCGCGAGCAGCCGGCGGCGGTCGACGAACAGCCGCGGGTCGTGGATGCCCGGTGGCGGCCCGCCGGGCACCCGCTCACCCAGCCGGACGGCGATCAGCTCGGCCAGCCGGGTGTCGGCGATGGCGTCGATGACCAGCGCCCCGCCGGGGCGCAGCAGCCGGGCGCACTCGGCGAGCACCGCGACGTCGTCCTCGACGTGCTCGAGGATCTCCCCGGCCACGACGACCTCGGCGCAGCCGTCGACCAGCGGGACGGCCAGCACCGACCCGCGCACCGGCAGCGTGCCGTGCTCCCGGGCGACGGCGAGCCCGGCCAGCCCCAGGTCGACCCCGACGTGCCGGTAGCCCAGCCGGGCGGCGTGCGGCGCCATCAGCCCGCCGCCGCAGGCCAGGTCGACCAGGACCGCGCCGGGGGACGTCGCAGGCGGGAGGTGCTCGGCGCGGGAGGCGGCCAGCCAGTGCAGCATCGCGAAGCCGCCGGAGGCCTCCCACCACTGGTCGGCGAGCTGCTCGTACTGGGCGGGGTCGTTCCGGCGCAGAACAGGCATGCACTACCCCTTCTTCAGCGGGTCGTGCCCCCAGTTCATCAGCGAGTACCGCCACTTGGAGGTCTCGACGTCCTCCTTCTTCGGCTCCTGGGCCAGGTGCCGCTGCACGTAGCCGTGCACCTTGCGCATGTGCGCGAGGTCGTCGTCGGTGAGGTCGTCCTTCTTGGTCCGCAGCAGCTCGACGATCCGCCGTCCCGAGGCGTGGCCGGTGGACTCCGAGCCGCCGTCCTTCTGCCCGACCGACTGCGACTCCTCGGTGTCCAGCCAGTCGGCCAGCTCCGTGGCGGTCATGTTCACGGCCTCGCCGAACTCGCGCCGGACGGCGTCCCGGTCCTCGCTCATGCGTGGCCTCCGCGGGTCGGGTGGTTGGGGCGGCGCCATCGCGGTACCGCATCAGCGTGGCGTGGAAACGGACCGACGTGGAGCAGACCGCCCTGCTCCGCGGGCAGCAGCCGGACGAGGTGCTCGACCGCAACCTCGCCGAGCTGCTGCAGGAGATGCGGGTGGCGATCACCGGCGTGCAGATCCTCTTCGCCTTCCTGCTCACCCTGGCCTTCACCAGCCGGTTCGAGGAGCAGGGCGCGTTCGCCACGACCGTCTACACGATCACGCTGCTGAGCACTGCGACCGCGACCCTGGTACTGATCGCCCCCGTGTCCTTCCACCGCACGCTGTTCCGGCAGCGGCGCAAGGGCGAGCTGGTCGCCTTCGCCGACCTCGCCCTGCGCATCGGGCTGGGCCTGCTGTTCCTCGGCATCACCAGCGCGGTCCTGCTCGTGCTCGACGTCGTCCTCGGCCGCTGGCCGGCGGTCGTCGGGTGCGCGTTCGTCGTGGCCGTCGGGGTGGTGGCCTGGTACGTCCTGCCCCTGCGCCTGCGCCAGCGCCGGCCGCCGCGGGAGTGAGCCGGCGTCTGGTAGAGCTGACCGCGTGTCCGTGACCGTCGTCGGCAGCCTCAACGAGGACGTGCTGGTGCGGGTGCACCGGCTGCCCGGCCGCGGCGAGACCGTCGTGGGGCAGGGCACCGTGCTCGCGCCGGGCGGCAAGGGCGCCAACCAGGCCGCGGCCGCGGGGCGGCTGTCCGCCGACGGGGGCGTGGTGATGGTCGGCCGGGTCGGCGCCGACCCCGCCGGGGACCGGCAGCTGGCCGCGCTGGCCGACGCGGGCGTGGACGTCGGGCACGTGCGGCGCACCCCCGAGGCGCCGACCGGGAGCGCCACGATCCCGGTCGAGGAGGGCAGCGGGGAGAACCTGATCGTCGTCGTCCCCGGGGCCAACGCCGAGCTGGTGCCCGCGGACGTCGACGTGGCGCCGGTGCGCCGGGCGCGGGTGGTGCTGCTCCAGCTGGAGGTCCCGCTGGCCACGGTGACGGCCGCCGCGTCGGTCGCCGGCGGCACCGTCGTCCTCACCCCCGCGCCGCCGCAGCCGCTGCCGCCGGAGCTGCTGTCCCGGGTCGACGTCCTGGTGCCCAACGAGCACGAGCTGCTGCAGTTGGCCGGCGCCGGGCCGGGCGAGCGGTCCCCGGCCGACCTGGCCGCGCTGGCCCGCGGCCTCGGGACGGCGACCGTCGTGGTGACCCTCGGTGCGAGGGGCGCCCTGCTCGTGGCCGCGGACGGCCCCGCCCTGCTGCAGCCGCCTCCGCCGGTCCGCGCCGTCGACACCACCGGGGCCGGCGACTGCTTCTGCGGCGCCCTCGCCGTCGCCCTGGCCGAAGGTGCCGCCCCGGCCGAGGCGGTCGCCGCCGCGGTCACCGCCGCCGCCCTGTCGACGACCGCGCGCGGCGCCCGGGGCGCGCTGCCCGGCCCCGCCGAGGTCGCGGCGCTGCGAGCGCGGCTGCCGGTGGCCGCCGCGGCGGGCTGACGGTTTCCTGCCCGGGCGCCGGGGCACACGCCCGGAGGACACCGACGCCAGGAGGAACCCCGTGACCGATCCCGCGCAGACCGACCCGGCCCGCCCGCCGCGCAGCGCCGAGCGCGCCGAGGGCGACCCCGAGGGCGAGCAGCCCACCAGCGGGCGCACGCCCCACCCCGACGAGCCCGCCGAGGGAGCCGACACCTCCACCGACGGCGACTGAGCCCGCGCTGGCGGTCCGGCCCCGGCGTGCGGGAGGCTCCGGGGCCGTGCTGCTCGACGCCACGCTGACCGCCGACCTCGACGCCGTCCCCGAGCTCGCCCGGGACCTCGAGCGGCGGGGCTTCGCCGGCGTCTGGACGTCCGAGACCGCTCACGACCCGTTCCTGCCGCTGCTGGTCGCCGGCCGCGCGACCACGCGGCTGCAGGTCGGGACGGCGATCGCGGTCGCCTTCGCGCGCTCGCCGATGACCGTTGCCGGGACGGCGTACGACCTGCAGCGCTACACCGGCGGCCGGTTCGTGCTCGGCCTGGGCACGCAGGTCCGCGCCCACGTGGAGCGGCGGTTCTCCATGCCGTGGAGCGCACCGGTGCCGCGGATGCGGGAGTACGTGGCCGCGCTGCACGCCATCTGGTCGGCCTGGCAGGAGGGCACCCGCCTGCACTTCCGCGGGGAGAGCTACCGGCACACGCTCATGACGCCGGTGTTCAGCCCGGAGCCGCACCGGTGGGGTGCGCCGCCGGTGTACCTGGCCGCGGTCGGCCCCGGGATGACCCGGCTGGCCGGCGAGGTGGCCGACGGGCTGTTCGCGCACTCCTTCACCACGGCGCGCTACCTGCGGGAGCGGACCCTGCCGGCGCTGGAGGAGGGGCTGGCCGCGGCCGGCCGGTCCCGCGAGCAGCTCACCGTCTGCCTGCCCGGGTTCGTCGTCACCGGCGCCACCGAGGCGGAGCGGGCCGCCGCGGCCGACGACGTCCGCGCCCGGATCGCCTTCTACGGCAGCACGCCCGCCTACCGGCCGGTGCTGGAGCTGCACGGCTGGGGCGCGCTCGCCGACGAGTTGCACGCCCTGTCGGTCGGCCGCAGCGAGGACCGGTGGACGGCGATGCGCGACCTGGTCGACGACGAGGTGCTGGACGCGTTCGCCGTCGTGGCCGGTCCCGCCGACGTCGGTCGCGCGGTGCGGGCCCGGTTCGAGGGGCTGGTCGACCGGTTCAGCGTGCCCGTGGAGGCGACCCGGCCGGGCGCGTGGGATCCCGTCGTCGCGGCCCTCTCCTAGCGCGCGGCGTGTACGCGCAGTGACGGATATCTCAGCGTTTCGGCTACAACTCACCGTTCCGGGTCTGTTTCCGGGCCACGCACTCGGGGGACGCTGGGTCGCATGGAGGACACGCAGCGCGACATGCACGTAGCCGACGAGACCCCGACCGAGCGTCAGGCCGACGAGTCGCAGGCCCAGCGGGCCTCGGCCGTCCCGGTGGCCCGACTGCTGGCCAACCCGCGCCGGGTGCGCCGAGCCTGACGGAGCCCCCCTGCAGGGGCCCGCCGCGAGCTCTCGAGTGGCGTGGGGCAGGGGGGTTCTCCATCACGCATCGTCACACCAGTCCCACCGATCCCCCGGGTCCCGGCTTACCCGGACGTCTCTCGTCACTCACTGCAACCACTCGTGCGCACTGCGCGGCGTGCCGCGAACTGATCCGTCACGCGCTGGGGCAGCATCCCCCGCGTGACCGCAGCCGCCCTCCCCCTCGCCGCCGACGACGCCGCGGCTCCTATCCGCCGGAGCCGGGCCGAGCGGCAGGCCATCGTCCTGGACACCGCCGAGCGGTTGTTCGCCGGCCGCAGCTCCCGCAGCGTCGGGATGGACGAGCTGGTCCGTGAGACCGGCCTGGGGAAGATGACGGTCTACCGGCTCTTCAAGAGCAAGGACGACCTCGTCGGCGCCTACCTGGCCCGCAAGGCCGCCACCGTCCTGGCCTTCATCGACGCCGAGCTCGTCCGGCTCGAGGGCGACCCGCGGGCCGCGCTGCTCTCGGTCGTGGACGCCGTCGAGCGGGACGTGACCCGCACCGGCTTCCGCGGGTGCCCGTTCACCAACGTCAGCAGCGAGTACGACGACCCGCAGCACCCGGCGCGCAGCGCGGCCGCGGACTACAAGTTCGAGCTGCACGCCCGCCTGGAGCGCCTGGCCGACGAGCTCGTGCCCGGCGGCGGTGACGACCTCGCCGCCCAGGTGCACCTGATCATCGACGGCATGTACCTCTCCGGTGGCCTGCTGGGCCCCGACGGCCCGGCCGCCCACGGCCGCGAGCTCGCCGAGCGGCTCATCGACGCCGCCATCGCCGGCCGCTGAGCACCCGGCGGCCGCCGCTGGAGGCCCCCGCGGTCGTGCAGCGCGACCGGCGTGCCCACCGCAGGATGGACCGGTGAGCAGCGACCGCAGCCGGCCCGACCTCGACGACACGACCGTGGAGGGCCTCGGCAAGCTCTCCGAGGCCCTGGAGACCATCGAGCAGGCCCGCGGCCAGCTCTACGGATTCCACCAGCACTCGGGGAAGGCCGACCTGCTCCTGCAGGACGCCGTCGAGCTGTTCCGCGAGGCGGGGCACACCGAGCTGGCCGACGACCTCGACCGCGACCTGGTCGGCCGCAACGTCATCGCCGACCGGTGGACGTTCCAGATCGTCGAGGACTACGACGCCACGTACTGGTCGGTCTTCCGCGCCTTCGACGAGCGGGCCCGCACCGAGCTGGCCGGCGGTGACCGGCACGTCTTCGAGGCCCGGATGAAGCAGCGGGAACGCACCACGGGCCACCCGCACCACGAGGCCGGCCCGGCTCTGGACGACTGAGGAGGCCCGGGGCGGTCACACCGTCGGCCTCCGGCCGACACCGCCACCAGGTGCCGTCCTCCCCCTGCCGCGCTGAGCCGAACCGGCGCCCCGGCCGGGGACCCTCCGGGCCCCGCGGCCGGGACGCCAGGACCCTCAGACCACGGGGGCGATGCGGCCGACGACGTCGGTGGCGGCCTCGTAGGCGCAGCCGACGTCGAGCAGCGTGGCCTCGTCGAACGGCCGGCCGATCAGCTGCATCCCCAGCGGCAGCCCGGCCGGGTCGAAGCCGGTGGGCAGTGCCAGGGCCGGCAGCCCGGTCAGGTTCGCCGGCGAGGTCAGCCGCACCATCGCCAGGTCCACCGCCTCGGTCGTCCCGTCCGCCCAGGTCACGTCCATCTGGTCGACGACGGGGGCGACGAACGGCTGGACGGGCGCGACGACGACGTCGACGTCGGCGAACAGCTGCGCCCAGGCCTGCTTCATCAGCGTCCGCACCCGCAGCGCCTTGATGTAGTCGGTGGCCAGGATCAGCTCGCCGGCCTCCAGCAGCAGGCGGGTCTCCGGGCGGTAGAGGTCGGCGCTGCCCCGCAGCGCGTCCTGGTGGTAGGCCGCCGCCTCGGGCATGACGATCGCCCACTCCGCGCCGATGACCTGGTCGGGGTAGGGGATGGTCACCTCGCGCAGCTGCGCGCCGAGGCCCTCGAGCACGCCCACCGCCGTCCGCACCGACGCCTCGACGTCGTCGGTGACGTGGTCGAAGAAGTAGTTCGTGGGGACGCCGACCCGCAGCCCGCGCACGTCGCCGGTGATCCCGGCCGCGTAGCCCGGCACCGGGACGTCGATCGAGGCGGGGTCGAGCGGGTCGTGCCCGGCGATGGCGTCGAGCACGTGGGCGCTGTCGCGCACGTTCCGGGAGAGCGGCCCGACGTGGTCCAGCGACCACGACAGCGAGGCCACCCCGCGCCGCGACGTCCGCCCGTAGGTGGGCTTGAGCCCCACCGTGCCGCAGAGGTTGGCCGGGATCCGGATCGACCCGGCGGTGTCGGTGCCCAGCGCGACCAGGCAGGACCCGGCCGCGACGGCGGCGCCCGAGCCCCCGCTGGACCCGCCGGGGATGCGGGTGGCATCCCACGGGTTGCGGGTGGTGTGCGTCCGTCCGCCGTAGGCGAACTCGTGGGTGTGGGTCTTGCCCACCATCACCATCCCGGCCGCGAGCAGCCGCTCCACGGCGACCGCGTCGGCGTCCGGGACGTGCCCGGCGCGCACCTGCGAGCTGGACGTCGACGGGATGCCGGCGGTGTCGTACAGGTCCTTCACGCCCAGCGGGATGCCGTGCAGCGGCCCCCGGTACCGGCCCTCGGCGATCTCCTTCTCCGCCGCGACGGCCTGGTCCCGGGCGAGGTCGGCGCAGACGTGGGCGAAGGCGGTGATCGTCGGCTCGGTCGCCTCGATGCGGGCCAGCACCGAGTCGGTGAGCTCCACCGGCGAGAGCCGGCCGGCCGCGATCTCCTCGGCGGCGGTGGTCAGGTCCAGCTCGAACGGCTGCACGGTCAGGCCTCCCAGCGGGCGTCGAAGGCGGTGGCCGGCGGCGTCTCCCCCAGCGGGACGTCGTCGAGCCGGTCGATCAGCGCGTACATCTCGCCGAGGAAGGCGCCGACCGGCTCGTGCCGCTCGGCGGCCAGGTCCAGGCGGGCGGCGCGGGCGGCGTGCGCGGTCGCCTCGGCGGAGAAGGAACGAGGGGGCGGTGTCACGGGCAGCTCCCGGGGTTCGGCAGGGCAGGGGTGGGTCGGTCAGCCGACCACGAGCAGGTCGGTCAGGCGAGAGGGGTCGGCGCGCAACTCCTCGGTCGGCGCGTCGAGCACGATGCCGCCCTTGACCATCACGACGATGCGGTCGCAGAAGCGCAGCGGGATCTCCGGCCCCTGCTCCACCACGACGACCGCCACCCCGGAGGCCGCCACGGTGCGCAGGGCCGCGATCGAGTCGTCCACGACGGAGGGCTGCAGGCCCTGGGAGAACTCGTCGACGGCGATCAGCCGGGAGCCCGACAGCACCGCCCGGGCCAGCCCGACCTGCTGCTTCTGCCCGCCGCTGAGGGTGCCGGCGGCCTGGTCGGCCCGCTCGTCGAGCAGGGGGTAGACGGCGCGGACGTCGACCGGCGGCCGGTAGCCCCGCCGGGTGGCCAACCGCAGGTTCTCGCTGATGGTCAGGTTGGCGAAGACGCCGCGGTCGTCGGGCATGAGGGTGAACCCGGCACGGGCCAGCAGTTCCGGCCGGCCGGGCGGGACGGCGGCGCCGTCGACCCGGACCTCCCCGGAGAACACCCGGCACAGCCCGAACAGGCTCTTGAGCAGCGTCGTCTTGCCGACGCCGTTGCGGCCGAGGACGCCGACGACCTCACCGGGCTCGACCCGGAGGGAGAGGTCGTTGACGATCCGGGTGTCCTTGTAGCCGCCGGTCATGGCGCGCAGCTCGAGCATCAGGCCACCCCCAGGTAGGCACGTCGCACCTCGTCGTGGGCGGAGACCTCCTCCATCGAGCCCTCCACCAGGATCCGGCCGTCGGCGAGGACGACGACGCGGTCGGCGAGCTCGCGGACGATCTCCATGTCGTGCTCGACGGCCACGAGGGTGCAGCCGGTGCGCTCGGCGACGTCGCGCAGCGTGCGCGCGAGGGCGATCGAGTCCTCGTGGGAGAGCCCGGCCGCGGGCTCGTCGAGCAGCAGGATGCGCGGACCCCAGCTGAGCACCATGGCCAGTTCCAGGGCCCGCCGGTCGGCCAGGGACAGCTCCCGCGCGGGCGCGTCGTCCGCTGCGAGGAAGCGGTCGTAGAGCGGCAGTGAGACGGGCACCTGCACCGCCTCGGCGCGCGCCAGGGCCAGGTTCTGCGCCGGCGTGAGGTCGAGGAAGACGTTCGGGATCTGGAACAGCCGTCCCAACCCCAGCCGGGCGCGCTCGTGCGGCGCCCAGGTGGTGACGTCGTGCCCGGCCAGGCCGACGCGGCCGCGCTCGGGGAGGTGTTCGCCGGCCAGGACGGCGAGGAACGTGGACTTGCCCGCCCCGTTGGGCCCGATCAGGCAGACGACCTCGCCGCTGCCGACCCGCAGGTCGATGCCCTTGATCACCGGCACCGGCCCGAAGTCCTTCTCGACGTCGTCCGCGGCGATGGCCGGGGCCGCCGGGTCGAGCGGGGGCAGGGCCGGGGCCGCACCCGGGGCGCCGCCGAGGACCGCGCCGCCGGCGGCCTTCTCGCGCACCGGCCGGCGCAGCGCCGTGCGCACCAGACCGATCAGCCCCTCGGGGGCGAAGCGGACCACCACGAGGAACAGGACGCCCATCAGCAGCAGGTACCAGCTGCCGAGCACGTCGCCGAGGGTCTGCTCGCCGATGGTGACCAGGCCGGCACCGAGGAAGGCTCCCGAGATCGTGCCCAGGCCACCCACGGCCAGCCAGACCAGCACCTCGGTGGAGAGGACGATGCCCCCGGCCGACGGGGAGACCAGGCCCATGACCGGTGCGGCGACCGCGCCGGCCACCGCGCTGACGCCGCCGCTCACCGCCAGCGCCGTCGTCTTCACCCGCCGCGGGTCGATGCCCAGGTGCTCGGCCCGCTGCTGGTCGACGCGGACGGCGAGGAAGCGCCGCCCGAGCGGGCCGCGCAGCACGACGAACCACACCAGGGCGACGGTGACGAGCACGACCGCGGCGGTCCGGTAGTACGTCCCGACGACGCCGTCGCCGGTGACCACCACCAGGCCGTTGGTGCCGTTGGTGAGCGAGGTCCAGGAGCGGGCGCCCTGGCTCATCACCAGCGTCAGCGCGAGCGTGAGCACGGCCATCGTGGCGGGCATGGCGCGCCGGCCCAGGCCGGCGAGGCCGACCAGCACGGCCACGACCACCGCCGCGACGACGCCGGCGGCGCCGCCGAGGACCATCGGCAGGCCGTGGGCGGCGGCGATCGCCGACCCGTAGGCGCCCAGGCCGAAGAAGGCCGCGTGACCGATGCTGACCACGCCGGCCCGTCCCCACGCCACGTCCAGGCCGAAGGCGAACAGCCCGTAGACCAGCGCGAGGGTGAGCAGGGCCAGGGGGTAGGGCAGGAGGACGAACGGGGCCGCGGCCAGGGCCAGGGCCGCAGCGGCCAGTGCCGCCGCGTGCCCCGGCCGGACCCGCCGCAGGAGCGACGAGGTCACGAGCAGTCCTTGGTCTGGTCGTCCTCGACCACGCCCAGCTCCTCGGTGACCCCGTAGGCGCCGCCCTCGATGTCGGTGAGGAACATCGGGGCCAGGCTCACGTGGTTGGTCGCGTCGAACCGGATCGTCCCGGTCAGGCCCTCGTACTCCAGCTGCCCCATCTGCTCGCTCACGGCGTCGGCGTCCTTGGCGCCGGCCTGCTCGAAGGCCTCGGCGATGAAGCGCATGCCGTCGTAGGCGTTGCCGGCCACCCCGGGGATGGGGTCCTGGGTGTCGTAGGCCTCCTGGTAGGCCTCGACGAAGGCACGGTTGGCCTCGGTGTCCACCTGGTCGCTGTAGCGGACGACCTGCGTGCGACCGTCCAGCTGCTGGGCGAGCGCCGGGTAGAACTGCTGGTCGGTCGATGTGCCGGCCAGGCCGCGGTCGGCGAGCAGGCCGAACTGGTCGGCCTGCTTGACGAAGGAGACCGCGTCCCCACCGACGACCGCGGACAGGACCCAGTCGGGGTCGGCGTCGGCCAGCTTGGTGACGACCGGCTGCCAGTCCGACGTGCCGAGCGGGGAGTACTCCTCGGCGACGACGGTGCCACCGGCGGCCTCGACGAGCTCCTTGGCGGTCTCGTGGTACGTGCGCGGGAAGACGTAGTCGTTGCCGACCAGGGCGACGTTCGGGCCGAACTGCTCGATCATCTGCGGCACGAGGGCGGTCAGCAGCTGGGTCGGGGTCTCGCCGAACGGCCAGAAGTCCGGGCCGCAGAAGTCCAGCGCGGTGGCGATCGCCTGGGACATCGGCACGCCCGCCTGCTCGGCGACGTTCGCCGCGGCGATCGTGGTGTCGTCGGTGATGGTCCCGAAGATGTAGTCGACCTGCTCCTGCTGCACCAGCCGCTGCGCCGCCTGGGTGGCGGTCGCCGGGTCGGCCTGGTCGTCGATGAAGACGACCTCGACCGGCTGCCCGAAGACGCCGCCGTCGGCGTTGATGTCCTCGATCGCCAGGTCGAAGCCCCGCTGCATCGCGATCCCCTCGGGAGCGGCGGGCCCGGTGACCGGCGCGAGGAAACCGATCTTGAGCGGCTCCTGGCTGTCGGCGGCCGCCTCGTCTCCCCCGATCGACCCACCGCAGGCCGTGAGGGCGAGCAGCACGGCGCTGGTGCCGGCGACGGCCAGCCGTCGCGTCGAGCCGGTCACGCGACGTTCCGTGCCGGTGCGGACGACGTTCTCGTTGACGACCACGAGGGCAACCTCCAGGACAGGCCCGCGGGGCGGGCGGCGATCAGGACGACGAGGGCGGCGAAGAACAGCAGTTCGGCGACGGTCTCGGTGAGGTACCGGCGCAGGAGCGAGGACAGGAGGGCGACGACGAACGCGCCCACCACCGGTCCGGTGAGGGAGCCGGGCCGCCCGACGAGCACGGCGAAGAACGCGGGGGCCAGGAAGGCGACGCCCATCCCGGGCGTGAGCCCCAGCGTGGGACTCTGCAGCGCGCCGGCCAGGACGGCGAGCAGGGTGCCGACGGCGAAGGTGCCGGCAATCATGAGGCGGGGCGGGATGCCCAGGACGGCGGCCATGTCGCGGTTGTCGATCGACGCGCGCAGCTTCAGGCCCAGGCTGGTCCGGTAGACGACGAGCAGGGCGAGCACCACCACGACCAGGGACACCCCGGTCGCGACCAGCCGGTACGTCGGGAACGGCGTCCCGAGGACCACCGTGCTGCCCTCGATGGGGGCCTCGACCGAGCGCGGGGTGGCCCCGAAGACGGCTTCGGCCAACTGGCGGAGCACGATGCCCAGCCCCCACATCGCCAGCAGCGTGGCGAGCATGCCCCGGCTGTAGAGCTTGCGGAGCACCGTCCACTCGGCCAGCAGGCCGAGGGCGACGGCGACGAGCACCGCGACCAGCACCCGGAGCGGGAAGGGGACCGGCGCGAGGGCGTACATGACGTACGCGCCGACCATCACCAAGTCGCCGTGGGCGACGTTCACGACGCCGAGCTGACCGAAGACCAGCCCCAGGCCCAGCGCCAGCAGGGCGTAGAAGCCGAAGAGGTTGGCCGTGGACAGGACGAAGGAGACCAGCGAGTCCACTAGCGGCTCCGGTCCCACGCGGCGGTCCGCCGCGGTGCGGCGGTGTCTGGGTGCTGCATCGAAGCGGTCCACCTCGCGTTCGCCCCGGCCGAGGGCGGGTCACCCGTCCTCCGGCGTCCTGGTCGGCCGGTGCGGGCTCGTCACCCGGTCCCGGCCTGTGGGACGGAGTCTGGGAAACGCACGTGATGCGACGCAGCAAAGCGGTAACAGAAGCTGCCTAACATCCCACTTCCCTGACAGGCCCTCGGGACGGGAGCGGGAGCGATGACGCGGAGCGACGCGGCGGAGAACGTCACGCGGTTGCTGCGTGCCGCACGGGACGCGGTCGCCGCGGAGGGGCCCGGGGTCGGTGTGCGGGTCATCGCCGACCGGGCACAGGTGGGCGTGAGCACGCTGTACCGGCACTTCCCGGACAAGGGCACGCTGATCGACGCGGTGTCGGTGCAGCGCTGGGTGGCCATGGACGAGCTGGCCCGCCGGCCGGTGGCGCGGGAGGGGGAGCTGTCCCGCATCGTCCTGCTGGCCGACACCTTCTCCCGCATGGTCACCGCGGACGACCGCTTCATCGAGTCCACCGGCATCCGGGTGGGCCGGCTCCCCGCCGCGGCGATCAAGGGCCCCAAGGCCGCGTTCGACGAGGCCATGGCGGCCCTGTGGGTGCGCGCCCAGCGCGAGGGGCAGGTGCACCGGCACGCCGATCCGCGCGACCTGATGGAGCTGGCCGGCGCGATCCGGGACCGCAGCCGCCGTCCCGCGCAGCTGCGCCTGCTGCTCCAGGGCGTCTGCGTGCGGCCGGAGAACGGCACCGCGCTCCTGGTCGACACCCTGCGGGCGCCGGACCCGGGCTACCTCTGACCGGTCGCGGTCCTCCGCCTCCCGCCGCAGACTCGGGGCGTGACCATGCCGACGCCCGACGACGAGCGCGACGTCCGCCCCCTCGGTGGGGAGGTGGCCCCGCCGGCCGACCCGGAGTCACAGGGCGGCGGCGAGGAGCCCGCCGACGGCGTCGCCGGCCCGAGCTACCCGCCCGCGGGAACCGAGCCGGACGCGCAGCGCTGACCTCGCGCCCGGCGCCCCCGACCCGCAGACTCGAACCGTGACCTCGCCTGGACCCGACCCGCTGCGCGCCCCGGCTGCCCCCGGGACCTCCTCCGGCCCGGCGACCGGCCCCGGTCCGGCCGGCCCGGCCCCGACCACGACCGGACGGACGACGTCCCCGGCCCGGTCCGCCGGCCGGGCGGTCAGCCGCACCCTGGCCCTGGCGCTGCTGCTCTTCGTGACGGTGATCCTGGTGCTGTTCGTCGTCTTCAACACCCAGACCGTCGACGTCAGCCTGGTGTTCGGCAACGTGCAGGCCCCGCTCGTCCTGGCGCTGCTCATCGCCGCCGCCCTGGGCGGGCTGCTCGTCTGGCTGGCCGGCCTGGTGACGCGCGCCCGCCGGCGCAGCCGCTGACCCGGGCAGCTAGCCGCTCATCACCGGCATCTCGCCGGCCATGTCCCCATCGGGGACGGTGAGGGCCGGGATCGCGTCGGGGACGGTCAGCACCAGGACGCCGAGGACGAGCAGCAGCGCCGTCGTCCCGTAGGTGGCCACCCGGCGCCACGGCAGGGTCTTCTCCACGGCGATCAGGCCGGCGACCACGGCCATCCAGACGACGCTCATGACCCCCAGGGCGAACAGCGACGCCATCAGCGCCCAGCAGCAGCCGACGCACCACGCGCCGTTTCGCGCCCCCATCCGCAGCGCGCCCCGGCGGCCCTCCCGCCAGGAGCCGAGCAGGAAGCCGAGCGGGCTGCGGCACTTGCCCAGACAGACGTCCTTGAGCGGGGTCAGCTCGTAGACCGCCGCCACGAGGAGCGTGGCCCCTGCGACCCACCGGCCCGCGCGGTCCCACGCGAGGACGTCCGCGGCCAGCAGGTCCACGGTCGCCGCCAGAGCGAAGGCGACCAGTCCGGCGGCGGTCCAGGTGACCAGGTAGCCCGCTGCGAACAGCAGGGGCGAGACCGGCGACCGCCGCCGGGTCATGCGGGAGTACAGCGCGACCGTCGGGGCGACCGACGGGAACATCATCGCGGCCATCATCACGACCCAGACCCCGAGGAACCAGCCCAGCGTCCCCAGGGCGCTCCACGGACCCTCGTCCATGCCCCGCATCTGCCGGGCCGTCCACCACCAGCCGACGGCGGCGAGCGCGAACAGCGCGGCAACGAGCCCGAGCCGGACACGGACGGCGGCGAAGGCGGGCCCGAGGCCACCGTCCGGTACGCGCTCCTGCGCCCGGACGCTCATGGGTCAGGCGGACCAGGCGAAGTCGGCGTGGGAGACCCCGGTCCTGCCCTCGTAGGAGATGCCGAAGGCGTCGATCCGCGAGCGCCGGGCCTCGGCCATCGTCAGGTCCGGGGCGACCGGGTGGAACGCGCCGGCGAAGCGCACCGGCTGACCGGTCTCGACACCGAAGGGGACGATGTCCTGGATCTCGAAGTCGATGGCGTCCCCGACGCGCACGCTGTGCAGCAGGCCGTCGTCGCGCATGTCGATCGCCGCCCGCTCGACCCCGACGACCTCACCCACGAGCGGGGCGAGCGCCGCCATCGGCCCGCCGAGCTGGCCGCCGAAGACCTTCACCAGCTTGTCGAACTGCTCGTCGGTGGCCTGGTCGTCGACGTACATGCCGAGCCGCCAGTTGCCGTCGGTCATGACCTTCGGGGTGTCGATGATCGTCACGACCCGGCGGCCCCGGACGTCGGTGCCGTCGATCTGGCCCTCGCGGATGTCGAAGGCGAGGGTCGCCCGGCAGTAGTCGTAGGTGGCGCCGTGGTCGAACGAGAGGTTGCACGGGCACATCAGCTCGCACGAGCAGGTCTCGGCGTAGCCGCCCCTGAGGTTCCATGCCATGACAGGCCCCCTCCACGAGGCGGCCAGTGTCCTGCCGCCCGGAGAGGGGGGTCAACCACCTCGCGACCGGGCTCGGGACACCCCGACCGGAGGAGGATCTTGCTCCCGGTTACCGGCCGGTAATAGCGTTTGTTACCAGCCAGTACGAACGCGCCGGCACGGAGCACGGGAGCCATCCGCCATGAGCCACTACACCGCGAACCTGCGGGACCTGGAGTTCAACCTCTTCGAGTTCCTGGACACCAGGCACCGCTTCGGCACCGGCCCGTTCGAGCAGATGGACGCCGAGACCGCGCGCGGCGTGCTGGCCGAGATCCGCCGGCTGGCCGAGGGGCCGCTGGCCGCCTCCTTCGAGGACGCCGACCGCAACCCGCCGGTGTTCGACCCCGCCACCTCCTCGGTGACCCTGCCGGAGAGCTTCCGGCGGTCGTTCCGGGCCCTGCAGGACGGCGAGTGGTTCCGCCTGGACCTGCCCGACGAGCTCGGCGGCTTCGGCGCTCCCGTCGCCCTGCGCTGGGCGGCCTACGAGATGATCCTGGGCGCCAACCCCGCCGTCTTCATGTACGGCTCGGGCCCGACGTTCGGCGCGACGCTGTACGAGCTGGGCACCCCGGACCAGAAGCGCCTGGCCGAGCTGGTGGTCGAGAAGGGCTGGGGCGCCACGATGGTGCTCACCGAGCCCGACGCCGGCTCCGACGTCGGCGCCGGGCGCACCCGGGCCGTGCAACAGCCCGACGGCTCCTGGCACATCACCGGCGTGAAGCGGTTCATCACCTCGGCCGAGCACGACCTGTCGGACAACATCGTCCACCTGGTGCTGGCCCGCCCCGAGGGCGCCGGGCCGGGGACCAAGGGGCTGTCGCTGTTCGTCGTCCCCAAGTTCCACGTCGACCTCACGACCGGCGCGCTCGGCGAGCGCAACGGCGTGCACGTCACCAACGTCGAGAAGAAGATGGGCCTGAAGGTCTCCACGACCTGCGAGGTGACCTTCGGCGACGGACCGGTGCCGGCGAGGGGCTGGCTGGTCGGCGACGTGCACGACGGCATCGCGCAGATGTTCCGGATCATCGAGTACGCGCGGATGTTCGTCGGCACCAAGGCCATCGCCACCCTCTCGGCCGGCTACCAGGTGGCTCTCGACTACGCGAAGAACCGGGTCCAGGGCGCCGACCTGACCGCGACGTCGAAGGACGCCCCGCGGGTGACCATCACGCACCACCCCGACGTGCGGCGCTCGCTGATGCTGCAGAAGTCCTACGTCGAGGGCATGCGCGCGCTGTACCTGTACACCGCGAGCACCCGCGACCAGGCGATCCAGGCCGCGGCCGAGGGCGATCCCGAGACCGCGCGGCTGGCCGCCCGGGTCAACGACCTGCTGCTGCCGGTCGTGAAGGGCTTCGGCTCCGAGCGCGCCACCCAGCTGCTGACGAGTGAGTCGCTGCAGACCCTCGGCGGATCGGGCTACCTGCAGGACTACCCGATCGAGCAGTACATCCGCGACTCCAAGATCGACACCCTCTACGAGGGCACCACCGCGATCCAGGGTCAGGACCTCTTCTTCCGGAAGGTCGTGAAGGACGGCGGCGTCGCGCTCACCTGGCTGGCCACGCAGATCCGGGCCACGGTCGAGGCCGAGGCCGGCAACGGCCGGCTCAAGGAGGAGCGGGCCCTGCTCGGGACCGCCCTCGGCGAGGTCCAGGCGATGCTGACGGCGATGTTCGGCCACCTCACCGCCGCCCAGCAGGACCCGAGCAGCCTCTACAAGGTCGGCCAGAACACCTCGCGGCTGCTGCTGGCCGTCGGCGACCTGGTCACCGCGTGGCTGCTGGTCCGCCAGTCCGAGGTCGCGCTCGCCGCGCTGGCCGGCGAGGTCGGCGAGCGGGACCGGCACTTCTACGAGGGCAAGCTGGCCGCCACCCGCTTCTTCTGCACCCAGGTGCTGCCGCGCCTGGCCGCCGAGCGGGTCGTCGTCGAGCACACCGACAACGCGCTGATGGCGGTCGACGAGGCCGCCTTCTGAGGCCCCTCCGGCACGTGACCACGGCGGGCCGTCGTCCCTGCGGGGGACGGCGGCCGTCGGCCGTTTCAGGGACGGGTCACCGGGCATGGGCGGGAGGACAGCGCCGTCGACAGGAGGCCCCCGTGACCGACCCCCAGGGCAGCGACCGCATCCAGCAGGGCGTGCCCACCGCGTCCGGCACCGGTGACAACAGCGACACGGGGTCCTCGTTCGAGGACGTCCCGCTGACCCGGGACGAGGCGATCGAGCGCGACGCCGCCTCCGACGACGACCTGCCCGCCCGCGCCGACAGCGACGTCGCCCGCGCCCGGACCTCCGGCCCGTCCGGCGAGGTCCAGGACCCCACCCCACGATCCGGAGGCTGAGCCACCCGATGAGCGAGTCCGACCCCACCGGCTACCGCGAGTCCCCCGACACCACGAACGGGCCCACGAACACCAACATGATCGACGGTGTCCCCGGCGAGGACCGCTCGGACGGCAGCGAGCGGGACGTCACCCTCACCACCGACGACGACGCCCAGACCGACGACGGCATCGTGCGCCCGGGCAACGTGCCCGACTGACGCCAGGAACGCCAGGGGTCGCCCACGACACGCGTCGTGGGCGGCCCTGTCCTGCCCCTGGAGGGCCCCGCCGCGAGCCTGCGAGCGGTGGGGCCAGGGGGTCTCTCTCGGACGCGTGATGGCCGGTGCCTCCCGGACGAGCACGCCGAGGCTCGGGCGGCCCGGTGCCTGCCGATGACCCGGTGCACCACGCCGCCGGCACCGACGTGGTGCAGCCCGAGCGTGCCGCCGTCGCCGTGGCCGGCCGCGTGGACCGGCCCGCCGCGTGGACCACGGGTGAGGTCCCGCGGCGAGCCGGTGGCCTCGAACCGCCTTCCGCGCGAGCGCCAGCTCCTCGGCGAACCGACGCCGACGGATCCGCCGGTGGCGACGGTGTCGCCGTGGAGGACGAACCCCGCCGCGGCATCGGCCGAATGACCTCGACGCGCTGCGCCGGACGGGGGGGCTCAGCGCCGGCCGGCGCCGATCGGCGCCCGCTCGGCGGCCGGGTCCCGCGTCAGGTCGCTGCGCACGGTCTCCCGGCTGAGCAGGACGGCGATCGCGGTGAGTACCGCGGCGCCGGCGAGGTACAGCGAGATCGGGAGCGAACTGCCGTACTCGATGAGCAGCGCGGTCGCGATGATCGGCGCCAGGCTGCCGGCCACGATCGAGGACACCTGTCCCGCCACCGACAGGCCGCTGTAGCGCACCTGGGTGGAGAACAGCTCGGAGAAGAAGGACGCCTGCGGCCCGTACATCGCTGCGTGGAAGACCAGGCCGATCGTGCCGGCGACCGCGAGCAGCAGGAACGACTGCGAGTCGTACAGGGTGAAGAAGACGAAGCCCCACACCCCGACGCCCACGGCCCCTGCCAGGTAGACCGGCCGGCGGCCGAACCGGTCGGACAACGCACCCATCACGGGGATGGCACCGAAGTGGATCGCGGAGGCGATGAGCGCCGCGTTCAGCGCCGTGCCGCGCGATATGCCCGCCTCACCGGTGGCATAGGCCAGTGCGAACGCGGTGAAGATGTAGTAGCCGATGTTCTCCGCCAGGCGGGCGCCGATCGCGAGGATGATCTCCCGGGGGTACTGGCGCAGCACCTGCACCACGGGCAGCTTGGGAGCTTCCTCCGCTCGGGCGGACTGCTCCCGGGCGGCCCGGAAGACCGGCGACTCCTCGATCGAGACCCGGATCCACAGGCCCACGGCCACCAGCACCGCGCTGAGCAGGAACGGGATGCGCCAGCCCCAGGACTCGAACTGCTGGGTGTCGGTCACCGCGGAGACCAGCGCGAGGACGGCGACGGCGAGGAGGTTGCCCGCCGGCGCACCGGCCTGCGGCCAGGAGGCCCAGTACCCGCGTCGCTCCGGCGTGCCGTACTCGGCGGCCATCAGCACCGCCCCGCCCCACTCCCCACCCAGAGCGAAGCCCTGCACCAGCCGGAGCAGGATCAGCAGGATCGGCGCCCAGACGCCGATCGCCCCGTACGTCGGCAGCAGGCCGATGAGGAACGTCGCGCCGCCCATCAGCATCAGGGTGATGACCAGCATCTTCTTGCGGCCGACCTTGTCACCGAAGTGCCCGAAGATCACCCCACCGATCGGCCGGGCCGCGAAGCCCACCGCGTACGTGGCGAACGCGAGCAGCGTGCCGACGAGCGGATCGAAGTCGGGGAAGAACAGCTTGTTGAAGACCAGCGCGGCAGCGGAGCCGTAGAGGAAGAAGTCGTACCACTCCACGGTCGTCCCGACGAGGCTGGCGCCGACGACCTTGACGATGGGCGTGCGCGACCCCGGCGGGACAGCGGCTTCCTGGTGAGACCTGGACAATGCTCATCCCCTCTCCGTGTGCAGGATCTGGTCAGGTTCCGGATGTCTCCGGCCGGAGGGCGGGAGCCCCCCGGGGATCGAGGGGCCGGCCGCTCACAGACGGCCGGCTCAGCGTTGGGAACTGGTGCAGCGGCGGCGCGAGGAGCGACCGGACGACAGGCCAGAGGCCCTCCACAGGACCCGGAGCACGACCCCGCGAAGGCCGGTGTGCGGGTGGCCGTCGGCGGTACGCGTCTCGACGCCGCACGGCAACGGGCAGGTACCACGCACGACTGTGCAGGTCCACGGTCCCCCCTTGTCGCCGGAGCTCCGGGCACAGCATCCCCGGGTTGCGGCGGATCGGCGAGTTGCGGGGGATCTCGATCCGGTGACCGGCGACGCCGGCCTGGAGAAGAGGAACGCCAGCGAGCGAGGCCGCCACCTCAGGACACGGGCGCTGTGGAGAGAGAACGGCACCGTGGGCGCACCCGGCACCGCCCCGGGAACGACTCAGGCCGCCCTCCCTGCGGGAGGACGCTCGACGCGGTGGAGCTGAGGGGACTGGCCCCTGGACGCCCACCCCGTCGAGGGGGCTGGACGCATGCGGGACTGCCCTCGAGAGCAGCCGGGGTGGACGCCGCGCTGGAGGTGCCGCACTGGTGGCCGGGATGGTCGCCGACGCGGACGGGGGCGCTCCGGCGGGTGCGCCCGCCATCCCCGGGTCCCCCACCGTCCGGTGTCGGCGGCCTCCCCCGCGCGGAAACCGGGGTGTGGCCGCACGAGGTGCAGGCCGTCCGCGGCCCGGCCTACGGTGACGGCCATGGACGCAGCAGGCGGGCTGGCGGGACGGCGGGCGCTGGTGACCGGCGGCGCCTCGGGGATCGGGCGGGCCTGCGCGGTCCGGCTGGCGGCGGCCGGCGCCTCCGTGGTGGTGCTCGACCGGGACGGCGAGGCGGCGAAGGCCGTCGCCGCGGAGGTGGGCGGCACCGCGCTGGCGGTCGACCTCACCGACCTCGACGGCCTCGACGCCCTCGACCTCGACGTCGACGTCCTGGTGAACAACGCCGGGCTGCAGCACGTGGCACCGGTGCACGAGTTCCCCGCGGACCGGTTCTCGCTGATCCTCCGGCTGATGCTGGAGGCCCCGTTCCGGCTGATCCGGGGTGCGCTGCCGCACATGTACGGGCGCGGCTGGGGGCGGATCGTGAACATCAGCTCCATCCACGGGCTGCGCGCCTCGGCCTACAAGAGCGCCTACGTCACCGCCAAGCACGGCCTCGAGGGGCTGTCCAAGGTGGTCGCCCTGGAGGGGGCGCCGCACGGGGTCACCTCCAACTGCGTCAACCCCGCCTACGTGCGCACGCCGCTGGTCGAGGGGCAGATCGCCGACCAGGCGAAGGCGCACGGCCTGTCGGAGGACCAGGTCGTGGAGCAGGTGATGCTGGCCCCCGCGGCGGTCAAGCGGCTGATCGAGCCGGAGGAGGTCGCCGAGGCGGTGGCCTACCTGTGCTCGCCGGCGGCGGCCTCGATCACCGGCAGCTCGCTGGTCATGGACGGCGGGTGGAGCGCCCACTGAGCACCGCCGCGCCGCCGACCGGCCGGCCCCGGGGCGGTGTGCGCCCCCGGCGCGTTCCCGCGGCGAGACCCGCCACGACCGCACACCACCGGTCCGCCGAGCGCGGGACGGAGGTCCCCGGCGCCCCTCCTACCCTGGACCGGTGCAGCCCGACCGACTCCCCCGAAAGGTGTGGACGGCGCGGTCGGCGGCGCACGCGGAGCGGGCCGACGCGCTGACCGCCGGGCACCGGGCCCGCCGGGCCACCGGGGAGCGGCACCCGGTCGAGGACTTCCTCTACGAGTACTACTCGACCCGCCCGTCGGTGCTGCGGCGCTGGCACCCCGGCGCCGGCACGGCCCTTGCGTCCCCCGCGCCGCACGCCGCGTGGCGGTGGTACCGGGACGACGGGGCCACCGTGGCGCTGGATCCCACCGCCTTCCTCGCCGACCGCGGCGACACCGTCGGCTTCGTGCACCGGCTGCTGGCCGCCACCGCCGCCCGGCCGGCCTTCACCGGCTGCTTCGGGCTGCACGAGTGGGCGATGGTCTACCGGGCCGACGAGCGCCGGCACCCGCTCCCGCTGCGGTTGGGGCAGGCCGGCACGGACGCCGTCGTCGAGGCGCACCCGATCCGGTGCAGCCACTTCGACGCCTTCCGGTTCTTCACCCCCGCGGCGGTCGGGCTCAACCGGCTGCAGCCGACCCGCGTCGGCCAGCCCGACCTGGAGCAGCCCGGCTGCCTGCACGCCACCATGGACCTCTACAAGTGGGCGACCAAGCTCGGTCCCGCCGTCCCCGGTGAGCTGCTGCTGGACTGCTTCGAGTTGGCCCGGGACGTGCGCGAGCTGGACATGCGCGCCTCCCCCTACGACCTGCGCGGCTCCGGGCGCGAGCCGGTGCGCATCGAGACCGCCGAGGGCCGGGCCGAGTACGCCGCGCTGCAGCGCGGGTTCGCCGGCCGCGGCGCCGCGCTGCGCACCCGCCTGCTCGCCGTCACCGGCGCGTTGCTCGGCACTCCCCCGGCCGACCCCGTCCCGTCGCCGGCCGGACGTACCGTCGGAGGGTGACCTCCACCCGCACCGACCGCTGGCTGCTGCTCGACGGGACGACGAACACCCGCGACCTCGGGGGGCTGCCCACCTCAGACGGCGGGACGACGCTGCCCGGCCGGATCCTGCGCAGCGACAACCTGCAGACGCTCAGCGACACCGACGTCCGGCGGCTGGTCGACGAGGTCGGGCTGCGCGAGGTGATCGACCTGCGCACGACCGCGGAGGTGCTGCTGGAGGGCCGCGGACCGCTGCGGGCGGTGCCCGCGGTGACCCACCGGCACTTCAGCCTGCTGCCCGAGCGGGGCCACCACACCGACGTCTTCGCCGTCGAGGAGGTCGACCTGCCGGAGCTGCCCGCCGACTGGGCCGAGTCGATCCTGCCGCGGCAGGTGGCCGCGAGCGACCAGGAGGAGCCGCCGGCGGTGCGCTCCTACCTGGGCTACCTGGCCCACCGCCCGGACAACGTGCTCGGTGCGCTGCGCGCCCTGGCCGCCGGCTCGGACGGCGCGGCCGTGGTGCACTGCGCGGCCGGCAAGGACCGCACCGGGGTGGTCGTCATGTTCTCCCTTGCGGTCGCGGGCGTCCCGCACGAGGAGATCGTCGCCGACTACGCGCTGACCGCCGAGGTGATCGACGCGCTGGTGGCCAAGCTCGCCGCCTCCCCCACCTACGCGGAGGACATGACCACCCGCGGCGTGGCCAGCCACACCCCGCGCGCGGAGACGATGGACCGCCTGTTGGCCCTGCTCGACGAGCGGCACGGCGGCCCGGTGGGCTGGCTGACCGAGCACGGCTTCGGCGCCGAGGAGCAGGCGGCCCTGCGCGCCCGCCTGCGCGGCTAACCCTCCTCGGGGGCGTCCGCGCCGGCCCGGCCGGCGTGCTTGTGCCGGTACATGGCGGAGTCGGCGGCGCGCAGCAGGTCGTCGGCGGCGCCCCACTCCCCGCTGTGGACGGCGACCCCGATGCTGGTCCCGACGGCCACCGCGGTGCCCTCGAGCCGGAAGGTCTCGTCGAAGCAGCCGAGGACGCGGGCGACGACGCGGTCGGCGTCGTCGGCGCGGGCCAGGGCGGGGAGCAGGACGGCGAACTCGTCGCCGCTGAGCCGGCCCACCGTGTCGCCGGGACGCACCGCCGCCCGCAACCGGGCCGCGACCTGGCGGAGCAGCTCGTCCCCGGCGGCGTGCCCGAGGGAGTCGTTGACCGCCTTGAACCGGTCGAGGTCGCAGAACAGCACGCCCACGTGCTGCTCCGGGCCGGTCGCGGCCAGCGCACCGGCGAGCCGCTCGAGGAACAGCACCCGGTTGGGCAGCCCGGTGAGCGCGTCGTGGGTGGCCTGGTGGCGGACGGTCTCCAGCAGCCGGGCCTTCTGCAGCGCCGTCGAGGCCTGGTCGCTCAGGCCGCGCAGGCGTTCGAGCACCTCGCCGTCCAGCCGGGCGGGCGACCGGCCGACCGTCCAGCTCGCCGTCGCGACGCCGAGGAACGTCCGGCCGGCCAGCAGCGGGACGGCGACCGCGTGGGTGACGCCCAGCCCGGCGAGCAGCTGCGCCAGGCCGGCGCTGCAGGTCGCCGCGTCGAGGAGGCGGGGCTCCCGGTCGGTGAGCATGCCGACCAGCTCGGGGGTGTCCTCGGCGCGCAGGGAGGTGTTGAGCATCAGGTCGTGCGGGGGCCCGGTGAACCCGGCGACGGCGGCGGTGACCAGGGAGCCGTCGGCGGGCTCCCAGAGCAGCATCGTCCCGCTGTCGGACCCGACGATCCGCGGCAGGGCGTCGGCCACGACCGAGCAGACGGCCGCGGCGTCCCCGGCCTGCGCCAGCTCGTGCGCCAGCGCGAGGAGCGCACCGGCCCGGTGGGCCTCCTGGCGGGCGCTGTCGAGGGCCATGAGGAGGTCCAGCGTCGCCGCGGCGTGCCCGGCGTACGCGGCGAGCATCTCGCGTTCGTGTCCCAGCGCGCCGTCGCCGGGCCGGTAGACCGCCGCGAGCCGGCCGTGCGCGCGGCGGGCCGAGGCGACGTCGACGGCCACGACGTGGGGGCCGGGGTCGGCGCCGGCGAGCAGCGTCGCCGCCAGCGCGTCGACGGTCTCGGCCGGCAGTCCGGCCCCGTGCACCAGCGGCCGCCCGCCGTCGGGGGCGGCCACGGCCAGGACGTACGCCGGGGCCAGCACCGCCTCGGCGGCCCGCGCCACGATCCGCCGCAGCACGGTGTCCAGGTCGTCGCTGGCCACCAGGTCGGTGGCCGCGGACTGGAGGACCCGCAGCTGCTCCCGCAGCGCCGCCAGTTCCGGCCGGGCGTCGTCCGCGGCGGCCCGGGAGCGGCGCCAGCGGCGGCGGCGCTCCCAGGTCAGGTGGTAGACGCAGGCCGGGTGCCCATCGGACTCGCACTCGCTGTGCAGGACCTCGGCCGAGGGCAGCCCGAAGATGACCGGCACCATGCCGATCAGCCCCCGCGCGTAGTCGCAGTCCAGGCGGGAGTGCGGGTAACCGGGGTGCAGGGTGAAGCGGATGGTGGCGTGGCCGGCGCCGATCTCGACGAGCTCCATCGTGGAGGTGGTGGAGAACTTCGCGACCGCGCGCGGCAGCTGCCGGTACACCTGCCCCGGCGACCCCATCGCCCGGACCAGGAGGACGATCGCGGGGTTCATCCCGTGGGCCAACGCTTCACGCCCGACGCGGAACATCGTCGCCGGGTCGCCGAGCACGTCGGTGGCGGCCGCGAACAGCCGGATGCGGGTGTCGTAGCTCGTCCAGTGCGAGGGGCTGGTCAGCTGCTCGGCAGTCGCGGTCACCCCGGCGCGGCGCAGGACCTCCGCGACGGCGGCGTCCCCGGCCTGGTGGCGCACGTAGCCGAGGACGAGGGCGGTGGTGGCCCCGGAGGTCTCTCGGGGCTCGGGCGCGGACGCGGTCACCATGAGTGCCCTCGTGTCCGGCGGCGTCGTGATGGGCAGGTCCGGCCCGGTGTCCTCACGACTGCTCGATCGGCGGTACCGGCCACCGGGTTGAGGGAAACGCCCCGAAGGGGGGACGTCGGCCTCCCGGCGGTCCGCCCCTTGCGCCGGGGCCCGCCACGGAGTAGAACGGCGTTGTACCCCTAGGGGGTATAGGTACAACGGACGGAGGAGCCACCGTGGACACAGCCGTGAACCACCACCAGGACGCCGGGCACGCGGGCCACGCCCCCGGGACCGGCCGGGTCCCGTGGGCGACTGCCGCCTCGGCGACGCTGCACTGCCTGACCGGCTGCGCCATCGGCGAGGTCCTCGGCATGGTCATCGGCACCTCGCTGGGGCTGCACGACTGGACCACCGTCGCCCTGGCGGTCGCACTGGCCTTCGTCTTCGGCTACGCCCTCACCATGCGCGGGGTGCTGCGCGCCGGCCTGCCGTTCCGGCGGGCGCTGACGGTGGCCCTGGCGGCCGACACCGTGTCGATCGCGGTCATGGAGGTGGTCGACAACGCCGTGATGCTCTCGGTGCCCGGCGCCATGGAGGCCGGCATCGGCAGCGCGCTCTTCTGGCTGGCGCTGGCCGGCTCGCTCGCCGTCGCCTTCGTGGTCACCCTGCCGGTGAACCGCTGGATGATCAGCCGCGGCCGGGGCCACGCCGTCGTCCACGGCCTGCACTGACAGGACCCCGTCGTCCACGGCCTGCACCGAGGGCCGCGGACAGCAGACGACCCCGGTCTCCCACAGGGAGGCCGGGGTCGTGCGGTGTTCTCGGCGCGTCGGCGCCTCAGCGGAAGAGCGGGCCGCTGCCGTTCGCCATCGTCAGCAGCTCGTCCCGCATCGCCGGGCTGCTGGTCCGCGCGAGGGCGCGGTCGATCGCCCGGCGCGTCCGCGCCGCCTGCCGACGCTGCCGCCAGCTGGAGGTCACGCTGTTCATCGTTCGATGCCTTCTTCCGGTGTCGTCGAGGGGTGCACCCGTAGCAAGGAAGGTGCGAGCCTGATTATTCCGAAGGAAGACAGGTCAACGGGGCGACACGGCGATGGTTGTTCACCCCACGGGGTGAGTTCGGCCTCAGTCGACGCCGAGCGCGGCCCGCACCGCGGCACGGGCGTCGCGCGGGTCGTCGGCGGCCAGGGCGGCCTCGGCGGCCCGGCGGCAGGTATCGGTGTCCACCGTGGCCAGCCGCGCGCCGACCCCGGCGATGGACGAGGCCGCACACGACAGTGAGGTCACCCCCAGGCCCACGAGCACGCAGGCGAGCAGCGGGTCGGCGGCGGCCTCCCCGCAGACGCCGACCGGCTTGTCCGCGCGGAGGCCGGCCTCGGCGGTCAGCCGCACCAGGGCCAGCAGCGCCGGCTGCCACGGGTCGGTGAGGTCGGCGAGGTCGGCGGAGAGCCGGTCGGCGGCGAGGGTGTACTGCGACAGGTCGTTGGTGCCGATCGACAGGAAGTCGACGTGCTGGAGCAGCCGGTCGGCGTGCAGCGCCGCGGACGGCACCTCGATCATCACGCCGGGGACCAGGCCGCGGTCGCGCACCAGCCGGCCGAACTCGGCCGCCTCGGGAACGGTCGCCACCATCGGCGCCATCACCCACGGCTGCTCACCGGTCCGCCGGGCGGCCTCCGCGATGGCGTCCAACTGCCGCTCCAGCAGCCCGGGGTCCCGGCGGGCGACACGGAGGCCGCGGACGCCGAGCGCCGGGTTCTCCTCATCGGGCATCGTGGCGAAGGCCAGCGGCTTGTCCGAGCCGGCGTCCAGCGTGCGGACGACGACGCGGCGCCCCGGGAACGCCTCGAACACCTCGGCGTAGCCCGCGGCCTGCTCCTCCACCGAGGGCTCCTCCGCCCGGCTGAGGAAGGCCAGCTCGGTGCGCAGCAGGCCGACCCCCTCGGCGTGCTTCGCTGCCGCGCCCCGTGCGCCCGCGCCGTCCTGCACGTTGGCCAGGACCTTCACCTCGACGCCGTCCCTGGTGCGCCCCGGTCCGCGGTAGCCGGCCAGCGCCGCGGCGGCGGCGCGGGAGCTCTCCACGCGGGCGGCGGCCTCGGCGAGGTCGGGGTCGACGGTGACGCTGCCCCGCTCGCCGTCCAGCAGCACCGTCGCGCCCACCGGGACGTCGTCCAGGCCGCCCACGGCGACGACGCAGGGCAGCCCGAGCTGGCGGGCGATGATCGCGGTGTGGCTGGTGGTCCCGCCCAGCCGGGTGGCCAGGCCGATCACGCGGGCCGGGTCGAGACCGGCGGTGTCCGCCGGCGCGAGGTCCTCGGCCAGTAGCACCGACGGCACCTCGGGCCGGGGCACGCCGGGCTCCCCCTGCCCGGTGAGTTCGGCGACGATCCGGTCGCGGACGTCGCGGACGTCGGTGACCCGCTCGGCCATCAGGCCGCCGAGCGAGGTGAACAGGTCCACGAACTGCTGTGCGGCGCCCACGGTGGCGACGGCGGCCGGCGTGCCGGCGTCGATCCGCTGCTCCACGGCCGAGAGCAGGCCGCGGTCGCGCGCCAGCCCCGCGGTGGTGGCCAGCACCTCGGCGCTGACCCCCGTCGCACCGGCGGCCCGCTCGGTGAGCCGGTCGGCGACGGCGCCCGCCGCGGCGACGAAGCGCTCCTTCTCCCCTGCGCGGCGGTCCTCCGGCACGACGGCCCCCTCGTCGGCGGGCAGCTGCACCGCGCCGGACGGGCGGACCACCGGGCCCAGCACCACGCCAGGGACGACCGGGGTGCCGGGCAGGACCACGGGCCCACCGGTCTGCGGCAGGGCGGTGGTTCCGGGTGCGGTGGTGGACATGGGTACCTCGCCTCGGTTCGGGGGAACGGGACGCCGTCGGTGACCAGCGTCACGAAAAAGTGTTGACTTGTCAACGGATCAGACGTAGAACAACACCATCACAACGCAAATCCCACACGACCGGGCATGGAAGGGGGTGGCGCCCGTGTACCCCGAAGAGCGGCAGCAGGCGATCGCCGGGCTGGTGGCCGACCGGGGGCGGGTGTCGGTGACCGCCCTGGCCGAGCAGTTCGGCGTCACCACCGAGACCGTGCGGCGCGACCTCGCCGTCCTCGAGCGGTCCGGCACGGTCCGGCGGGTGCACGGCGGCGCGGTCCCCACCGGCGCCCTCACCTACGTGGAGACGGCGCTGGGCGAGCGGCACGGCACGCGCAGCGAGCAGAAGCGCAAGGTCGCCGCCACCGCGCTCGACCTCGTGCCCGGCACCGACGGCAGCCTGGTGCTCGACGGCGGCAGCTCCACCGCCGCCCTCGCCGAGCTCCTGCCGGGCGACCGCCGGCTGTTCGTCGCCACCAACTCCGTGCCGATCGCCGCCCGGCTCGCCGGTGCCCCCGGCATCGACCTGCAGGTCCTGGGCGGGCGGGTCCGCGGCATCACCCAGTGCGCGGTCGGCTCCCCGGTCCTCGCCACGCTGGCCGACCTCCGCGTCGACGTGACCTTCCTCGGCGCCAACGGCGTCACCCCCGACCACGGGTTCACCACCCCCGACGACGCGGAGGCCGCCGTGAAGCGCGCCATGGCGCGGGCCGGCCAGAAGGTGGTCGTGCTCGCCGACAGCAGCAAGCTCGGCCGCGAGCACCTGGTCCGGTTCGCCGCCCCGGTCGACGTCGACGTCCTGGTCACCGACTCCGACGCCGACCCCGCCGACGTGGCCCGGCTCGAGGACGCCGGCGTCGAGGTCGTGGTCGCGTGAGCGCCGGGCCGGCCGCTCCCGTCGGCCGCGTGGTGACCCTCACCGCCAACCCGAGCCTGGACCGCACGCTCTCCCTCCCCGGCCCGCTGCAGCGTGGGAGCGTGGCCCGCCTCGCGCCGAGCTCCACCGAGCCAGGCGGCAAGGGGGTCAACGTGGCCCGCGCGATCGCCGCCGCCGGCGGCGACGTCGTCACGGTGCTCCCGGCCGGGGACGACGACCCGATCGTGGGCGCCCTGCGGCGGATCGGCCTGCCGATGGCCACCGTGCCCGTCGAGGCGCCGGTCCGCACCAACTACACGCTGGCCGAGCCCGACGGCACCACGACCAAGCTCAACGAGCCCGGTACCCCGCTCGACGACGCCACGCGCGCCGCCCTGGCCGCCGCGCTGCACCGGCACGCCGAGGGCGCGAGCTGGGTCGTGCTCTCCGGCTCCCTGCCGCCGGGCACCCCGGTCGACTGGTACGCCGAGCTGGTCCGCGGGCTACGGGACACCGGCGCCCGGATCGCCGTCGACACCTCCGAGGCCCCGTTGCTCGCGCTGCTCGCCGCCGGGCCGGACGCCGCCCCGGACGTGCTCAAGCCCAACTCCGAGGAGCTCGCGCAGCTGACCGGCGTGCCGGAGGCGGAGCTGACCGCCGACCGCGGCGCGCTGCTGGCCGCCGTCGCCACGCTGCACGAGCGCGGCGTGGCCGAGGTGCTGCTGACGCTCGGCGCCGACGGCGCGCTGCTCTCCGCCGCCGACGGCGTGTGGTCGGCGACCCCGCCACCGATCACCGTCCGCAGCACGGTGGGCGCCGGCGACTGCAGCCTCGCCGGGCTGGTCCTCGCCGATCTGGCCGGGGGCGCTCCGGCCGAGCGGCTGCGCAGCGCGGTCGCCCACGGCGCGGCCAGCGCGTCCCTGCCGGGGTCCGCCGTCCCCACGCCCGACCAGGCCGCCCGGCTCGCGGCTGAGGTCGCCACCGAGTCCGTTCCCGCCGGCACCACCGCACCGCCCGCCAGCACCACCGCACCCGGCACCACCGCACCCGGCACCACCACCGTCCCGGCCGCCGGCCGCGACGTCCGCTGACGCCTCTCGGAGAGGTAGCCATGCCCGCCCTGATCACTCCCGACCTGGTCGCACTCGACGCCGACCTGGGTTCCGACAAGAGCTCGGTCGTCCGCCGGCTCGCGGCGCTGGTCGCCGGCGCCGGCCGGGCCACCAGCGCCGACGGGCTCGCCGAGGACGCCCTGGCCCGCGAGGCGCAGGCCGCCACCGGCCTGCCCGGCGGGATCGCCATCCCGCACTGCCGGTCCGAGGCGGTGACCGAGGCGTCGCTGGCCTTCGCCCGGCTGTCGCCGAAGGTCGACTTCGGCGCCCCCGACGGCCCGGCCGACCTGGCCTTCCTCATCGCCGCGCCGGCGCACGGGGACGCCGACCACCTCACCCTGCTCACCGCACTGGCCCGGGCCCTGGTGCGGCCGGAGTTCGTCGCCTCCCTGCGGTCCGCGGGCTCCGACGCCGAGATCGTCCGGCTGGTGGAGGAGGTCGTCTCCCCCGAGCCCGCGCCCGCCTCGTCCCCCGCGGCGGCCGTGCCGGCCCCCGGTGCGCCCCCCACGGCCGCCGCCCCCGCCACGGGGACGTCCGCGCCGGCTGCGCCCGCCGACGGCGCCCGGCGCAGCGTCGTGGTGGTCAGCGCCTGCCCGACCGGCATCGCGCACACCTACATGGCCGCCGACAAGCTCACCGCCGCGGGGCAGGCCGCCGGGGTCGACGTCCACGTGGAGACGCAGGGCTCCTCGGGCTCCACGCCGCTCGCCTCGGACGTGATCCGCGGCGCCGACGCGGTCATCTTCGCCGTCGACGTCGGCGTGAAGGACCGGGACCGGTTCGCCGGCAAGCCGCTGGTGCAGTCCGGCACCAAGCGGGCGATCAACGAGCCCGACGTGATGATCCGCGAGGCCCTGGCCGCCGCCGACGACCCGAACGCCCGCCGGGTGCCCGGTGGCGCCGCGTCCGGCGCGGACACCGGGACCGCGGCGGCCGGCAAGCCGAGCACCGGCGCGGAGATCCGCCGCTGGCTGCTCACCGGCGTGAGCTACATGATCCCGTTCGTCGCCGCGGGCGGCCTGCTCATCGCGCTGGGCTTCCTCTTCGGCGGCTACCAGATCGTCAACCCCGACCCGGCGTCGGCGAGCGGGGACAGCTTCGCGCTGAACTGGGTCCTCAACAACACGTTCTTCAACCTGCCGTCGGCGCCGCCGCTCGAGGGCCTCAACGACGGCTTCTTCGGCTACCTCGGCGCGATCTGCACGGTCCTCGGCCAGGCGGCGTTCGGCTTCCTGGTGCCGGCGCTGGCCGGGTACATCGCCTACGCGATCGCCGACCGCCCGGGCATCGCCCCCGGCTTCGTCATCGGCGCGGTCTCCCTCACCGTCGGCGCCGGCTTCATCGGCGGCCTGGTGGGCGGCATCCTCGCCGGCCTGGTGGCGCTGTGGATCAGTCGGTGGAAGCTCCCGACCGGCGTCCGCGGGCTGCAGCCGGTGGTCATCATCCCGCTGCTCGCGACGCTGATCTCCAGCGGGATCATGGTCGCGGTGCTCGGCCGACCGCTGGCCGCCGCCCTCGAGGGCCTGGGCAACTGGCTCAACAGCCTGACCGGCACCTCCGCGGCGCTGCTCGGGATCATCCTCGGCCTGATGATGTGCTTCGACCTGGGCGGTCCGGTCAACAAGGCGGCCTACCTGTTCGCCACCGCGGGCCTGGCCTCGCAGACCAGCGGCTCGCTGATCATCATGGCCACGGTCATGGGCGCCGGCATGGTGCCGCCGCTGGCGATGGCGCTGAGCACCGCCGTCCGGCCGAAGCTCTACACCCCGGCCGAGCGGGACAACGGCAAGGCGGCCTGGCTGCTGGGCGCCTCGTTCATCTCCGAGGGCGCCATCCCGTTCGCCGCGGCCGACCCGCTGCGGGTGATCCCGTCGATGATGCTGGGCGGTGCCACGACGGGCGCGATCATCGCGGCCAGCGGCGTGGAGCTGCGCGCCCCGCACGGCGGCATCTTCGTGTTCTTCGCGATGAGCAACGTGCTGATGTTCGTCGTCGCCCTGATCGTCGGCACGGTCGTCGGCGCGGCCGCGGTGACGATCGCGAAGAGCATCGGCAGGTCCGACGCCGAAGAGGCGCCGGAGGACGCCGTCGACCTCGAGCACGCCCACACCGTCGCCCCCGCCACCCAGCCGGCTCGCGCCTGAGCCGCCAGGCTGTAACCCCGACACCCAGCCCCGAGCACACAGGGAGACTCCCCATGCCCAGTCAAGTCGTCACCGTCGGTTCCCGCGTCGGGCTGCACGCCCGCCCGGCGGCCCTGATCGCCGAGGCCGTCGGCAAGGCCGGGGTCCCGGTCACGCTGGCCACCGCGGGCGGCAACGCGGTGGATGCCGGGTCGCCGCTGATGATCATGACGCTCGGGGCCAAGCAGGGCACGGAGGTCGTCGTCACCAGCGACGACGCGGCCGTGGTCGAGCAGATCGCCGGCCTGGTCGCCCAGGACCTCGACGCCGAGTAGCGGTCCCTCCCCAGAACGACGGCGCCCGTCCCCTGCAGAAGGGGGCGGGCGCCGTCTCGTGCTCGGCCTCGCTGGCGCCGATCAGCTCACGGCTGGTCGGGCCGGGAGACCTCACCGCGCCAGGCACCGGTCTCGGTGCCGCGGCTCTCGATGAACTCCTTGAACCGCTTGGCGTCGGCCTTGACCTGCCGGTCGTCGAAGCCCAGCGCCGCGCCGGCCTTCTCCACCAGGCCCTCGGGCTCCCAGTCGATCTGGATCATCACGCGGGTCTTGGCGTCGTCCAGCCGGTGGAAGGTGACGACACCGGCGTGCTTGGCCTCGCCGCTGGTGCTGGTCCAGGCCACCCGCTCCTCGGGACGCTGCTCGGTGATCTCCGCGTCGAACTCGCGCTTGACGCCGTCGATGCTGGTGACCCAGTGGGTGTGCGTGTCGTCGAGCTGGGTGATCCGCTCCACGCCGCCCATGAACTGCGGGAAGGACTCGAACTGCGTCCACTGGTCGTAGGCGACCCGGATGGGGACGTCGACGTCGATGGCTTCCTGCACGCTGGCCACTGCCTGCTCCTCTGCTCGGGGACTCGGTCGTGCACGACGTACCCCTCGGGATCGGACCGAACACGTCCGGATCCCGCGCTCAGACCAGGCTCGCCGCCACGCTCCCCCGCACCGGCCGGCCCTCGGAGAACAGCAGCATCTGGGCCAGGTGGTAGGCGTCGGGCTGCCCCGCCCACGTCCCGGAGGCCACCTCGCCGGACGGCGTCAGCTCGTGGCGCCAGCTGCCGGTGACCGGGTCGGCGAACCGCGCCTCGCCGTGCGCCCGCCACCGGTCGGCCAGCGCGCGGTAGCGGTCCTCGCCGGTGACCTCGCCCAGGACGCCGGCGGCGGCGATCGCCTCGCACAGCACCCAGTGCATGCGGGCGCTCACGACCGGCCGGTCGTCCCAGTCCAGCGTGTACGGGAAGCCGTCGTGCCCGTCGGCGGCCCACCCGCGGTCCGCGGCGGCGTCGAACAGCCCGACCGCGTCGTCCAGGAGCCACGCGGGCGCGTCCCGCAGCGCCGCGCGCAGGTGCAGGCACAGGCGGGCCCACTCGAACTGGTGCCCGATCGTCACGCCGTAGGGCCGGAACGGGTGCGCCGGCTGGTCGCGGTTGTAGTCCGGCAGCGGCGCCCAGCCGGGGGTGAAGTGCTCCGGCAGCCGCCAGTCCCGCTCCCGCGCGAACCCGTGCACGATCCGCTCCGTCGCGCGCAGCGCCTGGTGCCGCAGCCGGGGCGCCCGCGGGTCCTCGCCCAGCGCGTCGGCGGCGGCCAGCGACGCCTCGACGCCGTGCATGTTGGCGTTGGCGCCGCGGTAGTCCGACAGCGTCGTCCAGGCGGCGTCCCACTCCTCGACCGCGAGCCCCGCGGCGTCGTCCCAGAAGCGGGCCTGCCAGACCTCGAGCGCGTCGTCGAGCAGCGCCGGCCCGCCGGGGTTCCCGGCTCCTGTCGCCGTCGCTCCGGCCAGGACGACGAAGGCGTGCACGTAGGCGGTCTTCGCGTCGTCGCCGACCGCCGCGGACCAGCCCCCGCGCTCGCCGTCGCGCAGCGGCCCGCCGGTCAGCGCCCGCACGCCGTGCGCGAGCAGGTCGGCCGCCCCGGGCCGGCCCAGCAGGGAGGCCAGCCCGAACACGTGCGTCATCCGCGCGACGATCCACGTCTCCAGCGGCCGGTCGGCGAGGACCGCGCCGTCACTGCCCAGGTAGCCGAAGCCGCTGTCGACCGCGGAGCGCTCGGCGAGGTCGAGGAGCCGCTGCAGATCGGTCACGGGACAGGAGCCTGGCACGGCGCCTCAGGACCGGCGGCCACGGGAGACGGCCTCCGCGCCGACGCGCACCGTCGCCACGACGACGGCGACCAGGCACACCAGCCGCACGAGCCCGCCACCGATGTCCGCGCCGAGGTCGTCCTGCGTCCACGCGTCGAGCAGCGCGAGCACGACCACCGCGCCCAGCACCACGAGGCCGGCCCGTCGGTGGACGCCCGGCCCCGGGACGGTGAGCAACAGCACGCCCCCCGCGATCGCGCCCAGGTAGCCGGCGATCTGCAGGGCCCACGGCAGGACCCCCGGCTCGGTGGCCGGGCGGCTGCCGGAGAACACCGTGGCCAGCACGGTCAGCGCGACGAACAGCCCGAGCAGCGGTAGCGCGAGACGAAGGCGTTCCACGGGTGCAGTCTCGGCCGTTCCCCGGTCAGAAGGCCAGCGCCGTGCCGGGGTCGGACAGCAGCGCGCCCACGTCGGCGAGGAACCGGCTGCCCAGCTCCCCGTCGATGATCCGGTGGTCGAACGACAGCGCCAACTGGGTCACCTGCCGCGGACGGACCTTCCCCTTGTGCACCCACGGCATCTCGCGGACGGCGCCGAAGGCCAGGATCGCCGACTCGCCGGGGTTGAGGATCGGCGTCCCGGTGTCGACGCCGAACACCCCGACGTTGGTGATCGTGATCGTGCCGCCGGTCATGTCCGCGGGGGCGGTGCGCCCGGCCCGCGCGGTCTCGGTCAGCTCGCCCAGCGCGGCGGCCAGCTCGGTCAGGGAGAGCCGGCCGGCGTCCTTGATGTTGGGGACGACCAGCCCCCGCGGCGTGGCCGCCGCGATCCCGAGGTTCACCTGGCCGTGGACGACGATCTCCTGCGCCGCCTCGTCCCAGGAGCTGTTGACCATCGGGTGCCGGCGCGCGGCCAGCAGCAGCGCCTTGGCGACGAACAGCAGCGGGCTGACCTTGACCCCGGCGAGCTCCGGCCGCGCCGCCAGCCGGGTGCGCAGCTTCATCATCCGGGTGACGTCGACGGTGAGGAACTCGGTGACGTGCGGCGCGGTGAACGCGCTGGCCACCATCGCGGCGGCGGTGTGCTTGCGCACCCCCTTGATCGGGATCCGCTGGTCCCCGGCCGTGGCCGCCGGGACCGGTGCCGGGGTCGGCGCCCGTCCCGTCGACGCGGCGGCCTGCACGTCGGCGCGGGTGATCACGCCGCCGTCGCCGGTGCCGGCCAGCGTGGTCAGGTCGACCCCGAGGTCCTTGGCCAGCTTGCGCACCGGCGGCTTGGCCAGCGGCCGCGGCCGCCCGTGCCCCGGCGCGGCGACCAGCGCGGTCGCCGCCTCCTCGACGGCGGCGTGCGCCTCGGCGGCCCGGCCGACCTCCAGCCCGCCGTGCCGGACGGGCTTGGTGCGGGCGTCGGGCGCGGTGGTCAGCAACGGCGTCGACCGGGAGTCGTCGTCGGCGGACCCGGCCAGCGGCGTCGGCGCCCCGTGGTGGTGGACGGCGCGACGCGGCCGCCGGCGCGCCTCGGTGGTGCGCGGGCCGTAGCCGACCAGGACGGCGGTCCGCCCACCGGGGGCCGCACCGCCGATGAGCCCGGCGGCGGGCTGGTCCGCCGCGGGCTGGTCCGAGGCCGGCTGCTCGGTGGCCGGCGCGGCGGGTGCCGGCCCCGGCTCGGCGTCCCCACCGGTGTCGATGGTGATGATCGGCGTGCCGACGTCGACCGTCGTCCCGGCCTCGTGCAGCAGCTGGGTCACCGTGCCGGCGTACGGCGAGGGCAGCTCGACGGCGGCCTTGGCCGTCTCCACCTCGCACAGCGGCTGGTTGATCGTGACCGTGTCGCCGACGGCGACCAGCCACTGCAGGATCTCGCCCTCGGTGAGCCCCTCGCCGACGTCGGGGAGCTTGAACTGACGCAGCGCCATGGCCTCAGAACCCCATCGCGCGGTCGACGGCGTCGAGCACCCGGTCGAGGTCGGGGAGGTACTCCTCCTCCAGCTTCGACGGCGGGTACGGGGTGTCGTAGCCGCCGACCCGCAGCACCGGCGCCTCCAGCGAGTGGAAGCAGGTCTCGGTCACCCGGGCGGCGATCTCCGCGCCCAGGCCGAGGGTGACCGGCGCCTCGTGGACGACGACGCAGCGGCCGGTCCGCCGCACCGAGTCGAACACCGGGTCGAGGTCGAGCGGGGACAGGGTGCGCAGGTCGACCACCTCGAGCGAGCGGCCCTCCTCCGCCGCCGCCTCGGCCGCCTGCAGCGCCGTCTTCACCATCGGGCCGTAGGCGCAGACGGTGACGTCGTCCCCGCCGCGGACGACCCGCGAGGCGAACAGCGGCTCGGGCGTCGCGTCGGTGTCCACCTCGGCCTTCTCCCAGTACCGGCGCTTGGGCTCGAGGAAGACGACCGGGTCGGGGTGCGCGATGGCCTGCTGGATGCCCCAGTAGGCGTCGACCGGGTTGCTGACCGCCACGACCTTGAGGCCTGGGGTGTGCGCGAAGTAGGCCTCGGGGCTCTCGCTGTGGTGCTCTACCGCGCCGATGCCGCCGCCGAAGGGGATGCGGATGACGATCGGCATCGCCAGCTTCCCGCGGGAGCGGGCGTGGATCTTGGCGACCTGGGTGACGATCTGGTTGTAGGCGGGGAAGACGAACCCGTCGAACTGGATCTCGCAGACCGGCCGGTAGCCGCGCATGGCCAGGCCGACGGCCGTGCCGAGGATGCCGGCCTCGGCCAGCGGGGTGTCGACGACGCGGTCCTCGCCGAAGTCCTTCTGCAGGCCGTCGGTGATCCGGAAGACGCCGCCGAGCCGGCCGATGTCCTCACCCATGAGCACGACCTTGCCGTCGTCCTCCATGGCCCGGCGCAGGCCCAGGTTGAGCGCCTTGCCGATGGTGAGGGTCTGCGCGGCCATCAGTGCTCGCCTGCCTCGAACGACGCCTGGTAGGCCTCGAACTCCGCCTGCTGCGCGGCCAGGTGCGGCGTCTGCTCGGCGTAGACCTGGTCGAACATCGCCGTCCCCGGCGGGTCGGGCATCTCGACGGTCCCGCTGCGGATGCGCTTGGCCAGCTCGTCGGCCTCGGCCTCGACGGCCTCGAAGAAGTCGTGGTCGGCGACGCCGCTGCGGGAGAGGTGCGCCTTGAGCCGGGCGATGGGGTCGCGCAGCTTCCACTCCTCCAGCTCGCTGGCCAGCCGGTAGCGCGTCGGGTCGTCGGAGGTGGTGTGCGCGCCCATCCGGTAGGTGAACGCCTCGATGAACGTCGGCCCCTGGCCCTCGCGAGCGGCCTGCAGCGCCGCGCGGGTGACCGCCAGGACGGCGAGGACGTCGTTGCCGTCGACCCGGACGCCCGGGAAGCCGAAGCCCGCGGCCCGCTGGTAGAGCGGCACCCGCGACTGGCGCTCCAGCGGGACGCTGATCGCGTACTGGTTGTTCTGGCAGAAGAAGACGACCGGCGCGGAGAAGCTCGCCGCCCAGATCATCGCCTCGTTGACCTCGCCCTGGCTGGTCGCGCCGTCGCCGAGGAAGGCCAGCGCGGCGGCCTCCGCGCCGTCGCGCTGCAGGCCCATCGCGTAGCCGGTGGCGTGCAGGCACTGCGCGCCGATGACGACGGTGTAGAGGTTGAAGCGGGTGGCGACGGGGTCCCAGCCGCCGTTGTCGACGCCGCGGAACAGGCTGATGACGTGCAGCGGGTCGACGTCGCGCGTCCACGCCACCCCGTGCTCGCGGTAGGTCGGGAAGGCCATGTCCTCCGGGTGCAGCGCACGGCCGGCGCCGATCTGGGCTGCCTCCTGGCCCAGCAGCGAGGCCCAGATGCCCAGCTCACCCTGGCGCTGCAGGGCGGTCGCCTCGACGTCCCACCGGCGGACCAGCACCAGGTCGCGGTAGAGGCCGCGGAGCTCCTCGTCGGAGACGTCGATGGAGTAGTCGGGGTGCTCGACCCGCTCGCCCTCCGGGGTCAGCAGCTGCACCAGGTCCGGCTGCTGCGGCAGGTGGGGCGCCCCGGCCCCGGGTACCGGGTCGACCACCTCGGTGGCCGCGCTCGACAGGCTCACGGGCATCTCCTCGCCGTCGGCCGCAGCGGCCGGGGTCGCCGGCGCTGGCGGAGCTGGACGTCTCGCGGCACCGGGGTGTGGCGCCACTCACACATCGTGACACGTCCCGGGCCCCGGCGAGAAGATCACCGCTCCGCCGGTCTGCGCAAGCCCTGTCCCACCTGGTGCGCAGAATGCTCGGTAGTAGGACGTCCTCGCATGTCAGACTGAGCAACGTGCCGGCCCTCGACGCCACCGACGCCCGCCTGCTCCGGGCCCTGACCGAGGACCCCCGCGCGACGGTCATGGCGCTGTCGCAGCGGCTCGGCCTGGCGCGCAACACCGTGCAGGCGCGGCTGGCCCGGCTGGAGAGCAGCGGGGTGCTGGCGCCCTTCGACGCGCGGGTGCAGCCGGAGGCGCTCGGCTACCGGCTCGGGGCCTACGTGACCGTGCAGGTGGTGCAGCGGAGCCTGGCCGACGTCGGCGAGGCGCTGGCGCAGATCCCCGAGGTGCTCGAGGTCACCGCGCTGTCCGGCGTCGCCGACCTGCTGGTCCGCGTCGTGGCCACCGATGCCGACGACCTGTGGCGGATCACCGAGCACGTGTTGACCATCCCCGGCGTCCAGCGGACCGACACCGCCCTGGCCCTGCGCCGGCTGGTCGACCACCGCATGGCTCCGCTGGTCGACCGCACCGCCGGGACCGACTGAACCGCCGGCGCCGGACCCTTGGAGTGCCGGACCCGTGCGGTGTGGCGCGGGGCGCGCGGTGTAGCCGCCGACCGCGCGGTGTGGCGCGGGTCCAGCGACCACACGGCGAGATCGGTTGGCGTCCTCTCCGGAGATGTCAGGCTGCGCCCGTGGACCCGGGCATGCTCCTGTCGGTCGTCGACCTCGCCCTGCTCGAGCCGTCGATCGACGACATGGACTCCGTCGCTCGAGCGCTTCGAGACGGCGGCTGGCGCAGCACCCCCGTCGACAGCGCCGGCAGCGTCCTCGACCTCCAGTGGGAGCACGAGGACGGTCAGGGCATGAGCCGGGTCCACACCGGCGCGTCAAGAAGCGGAGCCTTCATCGGCCTGATCGCGAACGTCGCGACGGACACCGCGGCGCACCTGCTGCTGCAGCAGGTCACCGAGCGGATCGAGGCGCGCGTCGTCCTCGGCCAGCTGCACCACGTCGAGACCGACCCGGTGTGGACCACCTGGTCCGACGGCCGTCGGGACGTCTCGCTCGGCCTGCACGCGATGGCCGTCCAGGCCACGCACACGATCCCCCCGGCCGTCCAGTTCGCGGTGGAGGTCGGTCGCCACTGACCGAGGTCCTCGTCGGGCCCCCTGCTGCGACGAACGCGCACAGCGGCGGAGACCGTGCCCTGTCAAGCCCAGGTCGAAATCTGTGGACAGCGCTCTGAGCTGGGGATTCGATCTGCGGCGGGGTCCTACCGGCGGTAGACTTCGAACGCTTGATCGAACCGCTGGGGAGGTGTCGTGGACGAGTTGCCGGAGGCGCTGCGGGCGCTGACCGCAGCCCTCGACACCCTGGGCGGGCAGGATCTGGCGCCGTTGTTCGGGCCGGCGCTGCTGGTCCGGCTGCGCGGGCTGTTGTGCGCGCAGAACCGGCTGGCCGCCGAGGTCGCCCGCACGGTGGCCGAGTGCGAGGGCACCGGCGCGGCGGACTTCGACGGGCTCAAGAGCATGGCGTCGTGGCTGCGCGGGCACGGGCACCTGTCGGTGGCCGAGGCGGGCCGGGTGGTCCGCGCCGGGCGGGCGTGCGCGTCTCTGCCGGCGGTGGCCGCGGCGTTCGCCGCCGGCGCGGTGACCGAGGGCCAGGTCGCACTCATCGAGCCGATCACCCGGCACGACCGGCTCAGCGCCACCGCCGCCCAAGGCGTCGACCTGGCCGAGGTGGACGCCGTGCTGGCGCAGGTCGCCGCCGAGCGGCCGCACGACGAGCTGCGGCAGGTGGTGCACCACTACCTGGCCCGCCTCGATCCCGACGGCCCCGAGCCCGATCCCACCGCGGGTCGGCGGCTGGCCATCGCCCGCCACGCGGACGGGTCGCTCACCGGCCGGTTCGACCTGGACGCGGTCGGCGGGGAGAAGCTGGCCGCCGCGCTGGAGGCGATCGTGCAGGCCGGCCGCTGCGCGGGCGACGACCGCTCCCGCGGCCAGCAGCTGGCCGACGCGCTGGTGCAGCTGTGCGACAACGCCTTGGCCACCGGTGGCCTGCCGCAGCTGCGCGGGCACAAGCCGCAGGTGCTGGTGCAGATCGGCATCGAGGACCTGGTCGACCCGGCCACCGCCCCCGGTGCCGGCACGCTCGGCTCGGGGGCGGTGATCTCCGCGGCCCGGGCCCGGTGGCTGGCCTGCGACGGGCAGCTCACCCGGATCGTGCTCGGCCCCGACGGGCGGCCGCTGGACTACGGCCGCACCCTCCGCCTCGTCCCGCCCCATCTGCGGCGGGCGGTGGAGGTCCGCGACGGCGGCTGCGTGTTCGCCGGCTGCGGCGCGCCGACCTGGTGGTGCGACGTGCACCACGTGCTGGAGTGGATCCACGGCGGCCACACCAGCCTGGACAACTCCGCGCCGCTGTGCGAGCGGCACCACACCAAGGTCCACCACGGCTTCCGCGTCGAACGACAACCCGACGGCCGATGGCACACCTGGCGCCCCGACGGCACCCAGATCCACACCGGCCCACTGCTGCCCGCCGCCGCCTGACCCCACCCGACCCGATCCGTTCGGCGTCGGGCGTCGGCGCGTGCCCGAGATCGACGGGTGGCGAATCAGCTCCGCAGCGGCCGGGCCCGCTCCTGTCCGCCGCCGCCTGACCCACTCCGGGCCAGCTCCTGCCCGTTGCCGCCCCACAGGAACCGACGCGCTCGGCGTGGTCGTCCATGCGGCGTCCACGGTGGAGGGGACGAGCGCCGAGCGGGGTCCTCAGCCGGGCCTGCGGATGCGGACCGGGCCGCGGGCCGTCTCGGCGTCCACCACCGCACCGCCCTGCGTCACCACGACACGGCCCGCCGCTGCGAGCCGGCCTGCCGCGCCCCGTGCCGCCGGCATGAGGTCCCGCCAGCCGGCCGGGTCGACCGCGCGGGCGGCCTCCGAGGGACAGATCGACGCGTCGACCCGCCTGCCGGCGAGCAGCGCGACGATCGCCTGCTCGAGCCGCGTGTCGACGTCGTCCACGCGGCCAGCGTGACCCCGACCCCACGCACCCGCCACTGGCCGCGGCGAGCAACCGGGAGGATGCTCCGGCTCGTGCACCGGACGACGTCCTCGCTGGTGGGGGCCAGGTGGGTGCCGGCCGCGCTCGCGGTCGGCGGTCGGGTCCTGCGGAACCGGCGGGCGCCCCGGTGACCGACTCCCGCTCGCAGCGGCTCGCCGCCCTGACCGCTATCGACACCGCCCTGGCCGATCCCGTCCGCCTCGTGCGGGTCCTGCAGGACGCCGCGGACGACGAGGCCGCGCTCGACGGCCTCAGGCGCGAGTTCGGGCTGGACACGGTGTCGGCCACCGTCGTCCTCGACCAGCAGTTCCGCCTCCTCACCCGCCGGCACCGGGACCGGCACGCCGAGCAGCTGGCGGTGCTCCGCGCCGAGTGGGGTCCGGCCGTGGCCGCGCGGCTGCACTTCGACGGGAACAGGTCCGCCGTCCTCGCGGTCGAGGGCGCCGAGCACGCCTTCCGCGCCCGCGGCAGCACCGGCGTCCTGGACGACGTCCGGGGGTTCCTGTACCGCGAGGTGGCACGGCCGCGGCTGCGGCCGGTCGTGGTCGCGGTCTCGGGCCTGGACGCCGGGCCCGGCCGGATCACGGTCGACCCGGACGGCTCGACGCGCTTCGAGGACTACCCCGGGGACGCCGACGGGTAGGTGCGGCGAGCCCGTCCGCCCCGCACCGAGGAGAACCGTGTCCCCCGACGACCGCGCGCTGCTCCAGGAGCTGCTGTACGCCTACGGCCCCGGCGACCAGGAGGACGAGGTCCGCGAGGTCTGCCGGCGGGAGCTGGGCCCGCTGGTCGACGAGCTGCACGTCGACGACGCGGGCAACCTGGTCGGCCTGGTCCGCGGCACCGGCGGGCAGGACGCCCCGGTGGTGCGGGTGATGGCCCACATGGACGAGCTGTCGATGATCGTCAAGCGGGTCGAGCCGGACGGCTCCCTGCGGTTGAGCCAGCTCGGCACCATGTACCCGGGCAACTTCGGGCTCGGGCCGCTGACCGTGCTCGGCGACGCGGAGACGCTCACCGCCGTCCTGCTGCTCGGCTCGGAGCACACCACCCCGGAGACCACCCGGGTGTGGCAGACCAAGCCCGACGGCGGGGACCAGGCCATGGAGTGGAGCCACGTCGCCGCGTTCACCGGCCGCACCCCCGACGAGCTGGCCGCCGCGGGCGTGCACCCCGGCACCCGCGTCTGCGTCCACCGCAGCCGGCGCACGCTGGTGGAGTTCGCGGACTTCGTCGGCTCCTACTTCCTCGACGACCGGGCCGCCCTCACCACCCTGGTCGCCGCGGCCCGGCTGCTGCGCGAGCGCGGCGCGCGCCCGCCGGCCGACGTCTACCTCGTCTGCACCACCGGCGAGGAGATGGGCGGCATCGGCGCCGCCTACGCCAGCCGCACGCTGCCCGGCGAGATCACGCTCGCCCTCGACGTCGGTCCCGCCGAGGCGGAGTACGGGGTGCCGGCCGACTCCGGCCCGGTGGTCGCCTACGCCGACGACGCCGTCGTCTACGACAAGCGGCTCTCCGACCACCTGGTGGTCCTCGGCCGCGAGCTCGGCCTCGAAACCCGGGCCGCCGTCTGGGAGGCCTTCGACTCCGACGCCTCCCAGTCGAAGAGCTCGGGGCAGGCGGCCCGGGCGGCGCTGCTGTCCCTGCCCACGCTGAGCACGCACGGCTACGAGGTCCAGCACCGGGAGACCATCGGCCGGTGCGCCCGGCTGCTGGCGGAGTTCCTCTGCCGCCCTGTCCCGCGCGTGTGACCCGGGGGCGCCGGGTAGGGCGCGACGATGGCGAAGCGCACCCCGGTGGGGACGATCGGCAAGGGACGGCGCGGCATCAGCGTGCCCGGATGGGCGCTGCGCGGGGCCGCGGCGGGCGCGGCGGCCAGCACCGCCCTCAACGCCGTCACCTACGTCGACATGGCCGTGCGCGGCCGCGGCACCAGCTCCACCCCGGAGCAGACGGTGGAGAAGCTGGCCGAGAAAGCACACCTGCCGATCCCCGGCGAGGGCGAGACCCGCGACAACCGGGTGCAGGGCCTCGGCCCGCTGACCGGCCTGGTCGCCGGCGTGGGCGTCGGCGTCGTCGTCGGGCTGGTGCGCGCCGCCGGCTTCCGGTCCCAGCCGCTGGTCGGCACGCTGCTCACCACGGCCGGGATCCTGGTCGCCGCCAACGGCCCGATGACCGCCCTCGGCATCACCGACCCGCGGACGTGGTCGACCACCGACTGGGTCAGCGACCTGGTGCCGCACCTGGTCTACGGCGCGGTGCTGAAGACGACGATGGACGCCTTCGACCGCGCCTAGATCGACCGCGCCTGGACCGACCGCGCCTGGACCGGCCGGCGGCTCAGTGCCGCCAGCCGCGCTCGTCCACGCCGCCGGGCACCGGGGCCTCCGGGTCGTAGGGCGTGCGGGTGAAGACGAACGTGCCCAGGTCCAGGTGGTCCGGGGCGAAGCGCAGCGGCTCGCCGGCGTAGTAGCCGTCCAGCCCGACCCACGCGCCGTCGTCCTGACGGACGAAGCGGCTGGCCCGCCCGGGCCGGCCCGGCAGCGGCCCCAGGTGCAGCAGCCCACCGTGCAGCGCGCGCAGCACGTGCGGCGCGGGCCCCCAGTACCAGATCCCGAGGTCCTCCAGCGGCACCGGGGACGGCGCCGGGGTCCAGGGCTCGACGATCCGCGGCTCGGCCGCCCGCAGGTCGGCCAGGAGCCCGAACACCACCGGCTCGGGGCCGCTGGTGGCGTTGGCCAGCGACACCGCCCCGGCCCGCTCCTCCCGGTCGACGAAGACCCCGGCGAGGAACCCCGGCATCGACCCGCCGTGCCCCACCAGCGTGCGCCCGTCGACCCGCATGACCTGCAGGCCCAGCCCGTAGGCCGACCACCCCGGCACCGAGGAGTCCACGCCGCCCGGCACCGTCATCTCCTCCAGCGTGGCCGGGTCCAGCACGTCACCGGTGTCGCCGAGCAGGAAGACGGCGAACCGGGCGAGGTCGGCCAGCGTCGCCCACAGCTGGCCCGCAGCGGCCATCACGCCGGCGTCGTGCTCGGGTTCGGGCAGGACGACGTCGGCCCACGGGTGCACCGCGTGCCCCTGCGCGGCCGGAACCACCGGGCGCGGTGTCGTCCGGGTCATGCCGAGCGGGGCCAGCACCTCCTCGCGGACGACGTCCTCCCACGCCCGGCCGCGCTGCCGCGCGACCAGCTCACCGAGCAGGCCGAACCCGAGGTTGGAGTAGTGGAACCGGCGGGCGGCCCCGAGGACGACGTGCTCGTCGTCCAGGTCGAGCTCCTCCAGGGAGACGCCCGGCGTCCGCTCCCACCAGCCCCCGGGGCTCTCCGCCGCCGCGCCCCCGAGGTGGGCCAGCAACTGGCCGACGGTGCGGTCCCCCAGCGGCGTGCCCGGCACGTGCCGGTCGAGCGGGTCGTCGAGGTCCACGCGTCCCTCGTCCCGCAGCCGCAGGACGGCGACCGCGGTGACGGTCTTGCTGATCGAGCCCAACCGGTACTGGACGTCGGTGTGCGGCTCGGGGACGTCCCCGCGCCCGGCCGACCAGGCCAGCCCGCCCCCGCGGACCACGCCCGCGACCAGGCTGGGTGCCCGGCCCTCGCGCTGCACTCGGGCGGTGCGGGCGAGCAGGGTGCGGGCGGTGGACGGCAGGACCGGTTCGGGCATGGCCCCAGACGCTAGTTCGCCGCCGCGACCTCGCGGGCCGGCAGCCGGCCGGTGCGCCGCGCCCAGCGCTCGAACCAGACGGTGGCGAACGGGGGCACCGAGGCGGCGAGGGCCAGCAGCAGGGTGACCGGGGACCACCGCAGCACCCGGGCGCAGAGCAGCGCCAGCAGGCAGTAGACGACGAAGACCCCGCCGTGGATCGGGCCGAACACCTGCACGCCCACCTCGGAGGTGCCGAGGACCCACTTGACGTACATGCCGCTGAGCAGGCCCAGCCAGGACAGCGCCTCGGCGACGGCGACGACGCGGAACGCGGTGGCGGCGGTGCGGGGGTTCATCGGGAGCGCGGGTCCTCCGGTCGGGTGCGGGTCCAGGGGGTCCAACGCCGGCCGGTCCCCGATGGTCCCGGCCCGCGGGTGTGATGGTGCCCGCACCCGACGCCCCGCTCCTCGTCGTCCTCCGGTCCCGGTCTGCTCCTCGTCGTCCACCGGTCGGCCGACCCGTGGCAGGGTCGGGAACCGTGCGAGGGCTGGCGCGGCGGGAGTTCTGCCTCGTGCTGCTGCGCCGCATGGCCGACCTGCGCCCCGACCTGGTCGCCGAGGCGCTGCCCCGCGTCGGCGCCACCCGGGCGGAGGCGCACGCCGCGCACACCCGGTGGAAGGCGCTGCAGCACTCGCCGCGGGCGCCGCGCGGGCTGGCGCTGCGCTCCGCCGTCCTCGGGCCGCCCGAGGAACTCGAGGACCGCCGCTTCGGCGACCTGGACCTGCAGGTCCGCCGCTGGCCGCTGCCGCTGTGGCCGCATCTGTACTGGGAGGTGCTCTCCGCCCCTGGCGGCTCCGTGCTCCAGGAGCACCTGGTGCGCGCGCCGGGCTCGCCGGTGCCCCACGCCACGGCCGGCCGGCTGCGGGTGTGGGAGCACGTCCTGGACGACGTCGTCGGGCTGCCGGGCGCGCGGAGCGTGGACCCCGGCGTGGTCACCCGCTGGGAGGTGCACCTGCCCGGCGGGATCCGGGCGCGGTTCGTCTGGGGGCTGCTGCAGGAGGTCAGCCGGCCGGCGGCGCGCTGACCGCGGCCTGGGGTGCCGGCTGCGCGGTCAGCGGCCCGGACAGCACGCTGCCCAGCACCGCGGCGACGACGAGGACGGCGGCCGCGCGCGGCGACCCGACCGCGAGCAGGGCCGCGCCGGCGGCCCCGAAGACCACCACCTTCGTCAGGACGGCGAGCGCCGCGACCTGCACCACGGCCTGCGGCGCGGCGAACAGTCCCCACAGCACCGCCGCGGTCAGGGGGACGCCGAGGGCCAGGAGCCATCGCGTCGCGGTCGTCGCGCCGACGCTCCACCCCCACAGGCCCAGGGCGGCCAGCGCGCCGAGCTCGGTGGCGAACGCGACGCCCGCCCAGGTCCACTGCCACGCCTGCGCCATGTCGGCCCTCCCTGTCGTGAACGGCGATCTCTTTCGAGAGCAGTGTTCGCACTGACCACTCGGACCGTCAAGTCCCCGGACACGACGGAGCCCCCGGACGCACGTGGCGTCCGGGGGCTCCGGCGGGCTGGCGCGTCGGTTCAGCCGGCGATGCGGTTGAACTGCGGGGTGGCGCCCATGACGTCGACGCTGGCGACCTTGACGACGTCGCCGGAGGTCGGCGCGTGCACCATCTGGCCGTTGCCGATGTAGATGCCGATGTGGCTCACCGGGCTGTAGAAGGCGACCAGGTCACCGGGGCGCGCCTCGGCGCGGGAGACCTGCTGGCCCATCTGCGACTGCATGCGGCTGGAGTGCGGCAGGCTGATCCCGGCCGCACGGAAGGCGTACTGCACCAGGCCGGAGCAGTCGTAGGAGCCCGGGCCGGACGCCGCCCAGACGTAGGGCTTGCCGCGCTGCGCCATGGCCGTGTCGATGACCGCCTGGATCGAGCCGCTGGCCGCGACGACGGGCGCCGAGCCGCCGGTCGACGCCGGACGCTCGCCGCGGCTGGCCCGCTCCTCGCCGCCGTGCGCGGTGGCCGCGGCGGCCAGGGCGGCGCGGCGCTCGTCGGCGGTCAGCCGCGCGTAGTCGGCCTGGTACTCGGCGATCTGGGCCTGCAGGTCGGCCTGCTGCTCGGCGACCGCGTCATAGGACTGCTGCGCCTCGGCGGCGACCCGGTCGGCCTCGGCCTGGGCCGCGGTGGCGGCCTCGCCGGCCGCGACCGCCTGGCCGAGCACCTCGCCCTGGTGGCCGGCGACGGCCTGCAGCAGGGTCACCCGGTTGACGAACTCATCGGCCGAGCCGCTGGTCATCAGCGCCTGCAGCGACCCCATGCTCTCGCCGGTGAAGGCGCTGCGCGCGATGCCGGTCACCTGCTGCTGCGCGGCGGCGACCACCGCCTGCGCGTCGGTGACCTTCGCCGCCGCGGCCTGCGCGGCGGCCTGCTGGGCGGCGAGCGCCTCCCGGGCCTCGTTGAACTGCTCGGTGACGACCTCGAGGTCGTGCCCGCGGGCGGCGACCAGGGCCGCGGCCTCCTGGGCGGTGGCCGGTTCCTCGGCACCGGCCGAGGTCGGGACGAAGGCCACGCCGACGGCAGCGGCGAGGACGAGGGCAGCGCGCCGGGCGGCGCGAGCGGACGCCATGGTGTGGCGGCTCTCCGTTCTTCCACGAGCCGCCTACCGAGTTAGCTGACGGGTTCGGGCGGGAAGGCGCCCGGCGCGCCCGGCCGAGGCCGTGCGTGCTTCACCCCAGTGCTGCGGTGGGTCCCCGGCCCGGCTCCCCCGGGGAGGAGGGAACCGGCTCGGCGGCGACCGCGGGGTGTCACCCATTGCGGTGACGGAGCGCCCCGGCGGACGCACACACCGTAAGCGCCGTGACCCTGCCGTGACAATTACCGGCTTGTGATTTCGTGGACTCTCGACTCAACCGCGCAGGACCCCGGGGCGGGTGTGGCGGAAGGGACACGTGGGGTCGCCGCCGGGATGGCGGGTATGTGCCCTCCATGGATCTCAAGCGACCTCTGGTCGTGCTCGCCATCGCCGGGGCGCTCGCCGGGTGCAGCAGCAGCAACAACTCCAACACCGACGTCGACCGCGGCACCACCGACTGCGGCGCCGCCGAGGCCGGCAGCAACCGGGCGGACTGCTCGGAGAGCGAGAACGCTCCCACGCAGGGCGGCTGAGCACCCGCCGGACCCGCTACGGTCCGCCGGGTGAGCGCACGCAGCAGGTACGACGCCGTCGTCGTCGGGGCCGGCCACAACGGCCTGGTGGCCGCCGCCTACCTGGCCCGTGCCGGCTGGTCGGTGCTGGTCCTCGAGCGGCTGGAGCAGGTCGGCGGCGCCGCGGTCAGCCGGCAGGTCTTCCCGGGCGTCGACGTCCGGCTGTCGGCGTACTCGTACCTGGTCAGCCTGCTGCCCGACCGGATCGTCGCCGACCTGGGGCTGGAGGTGACCCTGGCCGACCGCGCGGTGGCCTCCTACACCGCCGTCCCCGGGCACACCGGTCTGCTGGTCGAGCGGGACGAGGGGCCCGCCACCGCCGCCTCCTTCCGGGACCTCACCGGGTCCGACGCCGAGCTGGCCGGCTGGCGGCGCTTCTACGGCCGGCTGGCCGACCTCGCCGAGGACCTCGCCCCCACGCTGACCGAGCCCTTGCTCTCCCCCGACCAGCTGGCCGGACGGCTGCGCGACCCGCAGCTGTGGCACGACCTCGCCGAGCGGCCGCTCGCCGACGTGGTCGCCGACGAGCTCTCCCACGACGTCGTCCGCGGGGTGGCGCTGACCGACGGGCTGATCGGCACCTTCGCCGACGTGCACGCCGCCGACGGCCTGGCCGGCCGCTGCTTCCTGTACCACCTGGTCGGCAACGGCACCGGCCGGTGGCGGGTGCCCGTCGGCGGGATGGGCGCGGTCACCGGGGCGATGGCCGCCGCCGCCCGCGGGGCCGGAGCGGAGCTGCTGACCCGGGCGACGGTCACCGCGCTCGACCCGGGTCCGGACGGCGTGACCGTGCACTGGACCGACGACGAGGGCACCGAGCGGGCGGTCGACGCCGCGCGGGTGGTCTCCGGCGCGGCACCCGCCGTCCTCGACCGGCTGCTCGGCGTCGCCCCGCGGACCACGCCGGACGGCGCGCAGCTCAAGGTGAACATGGTGCTGGCGCGGCTGCCCCGGCTGCGGTCGGGGGTGGACCCGGCCGTCGCGTTCGCCGGCACGTTCCACGTCGACGAGGCCGCCGGCCAGCTCGACGCAGCCCACGCGCAGGCCGCCGCCGGCCGGCTGCCCGACGTCATCCCGTTCGAGGTCTACTGCCACTCGCTGTCCGACCCGTCGATCCTCGGGCCGGAGGAGCGGGCGGCCGGCCACCAGACGCTCACGCTGTTCGGCCTGCACACCCCGGCGGCGCTGTTCCGGGAGGACCCGGTCGGCACCCGCCGGGAGGCCGTGCGGCGGGTGGTCGCCCAGCTCGACGCGCACCTGGAGGAGCCGCTGCTGGACTGCCTCGCCCGGGACGCCGCCGGCGAGCCGTGCCTGCAGGCCGCCTCGCCGCTGGACGTCGAGGAGTCGCTGGCGATGCCCGGCGGACACATCTTCCACGGCGACCTGTCCTGGCCGGTCGCCGCGACGCCGGCCGAGGTCGGCACCTGGGGTGCGGCGACGGCGCACCCGCGGGTGGTGGCGGCCTCCTCGGGGGGGACGGTGCGCGGCGGGGCCGTGAGCGGCCTGGGTGGGTACGCCGCGGCCCGCGCGCTGCTCGACCGCCGCTGAGCTGCCGGGCCGCCGTCCGCCCGGAGCAGGACGGCGGCCCGGGGCCCGGGCGACTACTTGAGCATGAAGCCGGCGTCGACCTGGACGGTCGTGCCGGTGATCCACTTGGCCTCGTCCGAGCAGAGGAACGCGACCACGGCCGAGACGTCGGCCATCGGCATCGCGTCGACCGGCATGAGGTTGAACCGCATGGCGTTGCCGAGGTCCTCGTGCTCCTCCAGCCACTTCGGGAAGTAGTCGTTGTTCGACATGGGCGAGTCCACGCCCGTGGGGTGCAGCGTGTTGACCCGGATCATCTCCGGCGCGAGCTCACGGGCCAGCGTGCGCATCAGGCCGACGATGCCGTGCTTGGCCGCGGTGTAGTGCGTGCAGCCGGCGACGCCACGCAGCCCCGCGATGGACGACGTGATGATGATCGAACCGCCGTTGCCCCCGGCCCGGATGTGCGGGACGACCGCCCGACAGGCTTTGAACACGCCGGTCAGGTTGATGTCGATCATGTCGTCCCACTGCTCGTCGGTGAGATCCCAGGTGGTGTCCGACAGGCTGAGGATGCCGGCGTTGGCCAGCAGGAAGTCGATCCGGCCGAACTCGCTCATCGCGGTGTCGGCGAGCCGCTGCATGTCGGCGGTGCTGCGGACGTCGGCCTCGACGGCGACGCAGCGGCGGTCCAACTTCTCCACCTCCGCCACGGTCTGCTCCATGTCACCCGGGCGACCGGTCGCGAAAGGCACCGAGCCGACCTGCTGGGTGATGTCGCAGATGACGATGTCGGCACCCTCGCTCGCCAGCCGCACCGCGTGCGAGCGGCCCTGACCGCGCCCACCACCGGTGATGACGGCGACCTTGCCATCCAGCTTGCCCACGTGGGGCTCCTCTCCTGTCGTCGCTGCGAGAGGCAGCGCTCCTGCTCGACGGGGTGGCCGGGCGGCACACCCCGAGGTCCGTGGTGGACCCGGTGCCGCCGGGGGCTCACGCCTCCGGCAGCGGGCTGGCAGGCCGGGGCCCGGTCCGGTTCCGGACGGGCTCCCGGCGGGTGGCGGCCGCGCGCACGGCCTGGTCCCCGGGACGGCGATGGGCGGGGGAGCCGGGCATCACAGGGCCCTCCACACGGGGGACGAACGCGGTCGCCTGGGCGAGAATCCGAGGGGCCGGAGATGAGTGGATCTCACGACCACCACTCCACTTTTGTCGGAGTCGTAGGTATGTTGTGCTTCGCCCATGCAGAAGTCAAGCGGGCGCCTGGTGAGGGAGGGGTGGGGGTGAGCGTCGGAACCGGAGTGGCCACTCGCGCCCCCGTGAGCACCGACCAACTCGACGGGCTGGTCACGGTGCTCGACCTGGTCCGCTGCGGGCGCGCTCGGTCGCGACCCGAACTGGCCCGCGTCTCCGGCCTCGGCCGGGGGGCGGTCACGCAACGCGTCACGCAACTGCTCGACAGCGGCCTGCTGGAGGAGTCCGAGCTGGGTCGCTCGACCGGTGGACGGCCGCCCCGCGAGCTCGCCGTCCGCGCCACGGCCGGCCTGGTCCTGGTCGCCCCGCTGGGCGCCACCCACATCGCCGCCGGCGTCACCGACCTCACCGGCCGGGTGGTGGCCTCCGTCCAGGAGCCGGCGTCCATCGCCGCCGGGCCGGAGGCGACCCTCGCCCGGGTCGGCGCGCTCTTCGAGGGCCTGCTGGAGGACCCCGCCGTCCCTGACGCGCCGGTGTACGGGATCGGCGTCGGGCTGCCCGGACCGGTCGAGTTCGCCACGGGCACCCCGGTCAACCCGCCGATCATGCCGGGCTGGGACGGGTACGCGGTCCGGGCCCGGCTCTCGGAACGGTTCGACGTCCCCGTCTGGGTGGACAACGACGTGAACCTCATGGCACTGGGAGAGCTGCGCATGGGCGCGGCCCAGGAGCACCACAACGTGGTCTACGTGAAGATCGGCACGGGCATCGGCGCCGGCCTCATCTCCGACGGCCACCTGCACCGCGGCGCGAACGGGGCCGCCGGCGACATCGGGCACGCCAGCGTCGACGTGGCGAGCGGGATCGTGTGCCGCTGCGGCAACGTCGGCTGCCTGGAAGCCCTGGCGGGCGGCGCGGCCCTCGGCCGGGACGCGACCCACGCCGCCGAGAACGGACGCAGCCCCCGCCTGCGGCAGGTGCTCGACACGAACGGCCAGATCACCGCTGCCGACGTCGCCACCGCCGCGCAGCACGGCGACGCGGTCGCCGTCGAGCTGCTCGGCCGCTCCGGGCAGCTGGTCGGCGAGACGGTGGCCACCCTGGTGAACTTCTTCAACCCGTCCCTGGTGCTGCTGGGCGGCGGGGTGGCGCTCGCGGGGGACGCGATCCTCGCCGCCGTCCGGCAGGCGGTCTACCAGCGCTCGCTGCCGCTGGCCACCCGCGACCTGCGGATCAGCCGTTCGACGCTCGCGCCGGACCCGGCACTGCCCGGCGCGGCGCACATGGTCCTCGACGAACTGTTCAGCCGTCAGCGCCTCGGCCGCTGGCTGCCGGCCGGCTCCCCGGCAGGCTTCCCCGAGCTCGCCGACGAGCCGGCCGCCTGACGCCAGCCCGCTCGGGCGGACCACGTGCGGATCGCCGCTCAGGCCGCGACCTCCACCCAGCTGCCCGTCCGGGCCGACTCCACGACCGCCGCGGTCAGCCGGGCCGCCCGGAGCCCGTCGCCGAAGGAGGGCAGTCCGCCGACCTCCCCGCCGGCCGCCGCCACCGCGACGTCGGCGTAGAAGGCGTTGAAGCAGTCCTGGTAGCCCTGCGGGTGCCCGGAGGGCAGGACGGCGTACCGGGCGGCGGCCGGGGACAGCAGCGCGGCGTCGCGCTGCAGGACGCGGTCGGCGTCGACACCGCCGATGGTCAGCGTCTCGGGCCGCTCCTGGTCGAACGAGTACGACGCCTCGGTGCCGTCGAACGCGAAGGTCAGCCCGTTCTTGCGCCCGGGCGACACCTGGCTGACCAGCATCGACCCGGTCGCGCCGCGGTCGGTGCGGAACAGCACGCAGGCGCCGTCCTCGGTCGTCACCGGCTCCCCGGCCTCCCCGCGCGACTCGTACGCCCGGGCGGTGGTCGCGGTCAGCGCGACGATCCGGTGCCCGGTGACGAACTCCATCAGGTCGCACCAGTGCACGCCGATGTCGGCGAAGGCGCGGGACACGCCACCCAGGGCAGGGTCGACCCGCCAGTTGGTCGCCCCGGGGGCGGCCAGCCAGTCCTGCAGGTACGAGCCGTGCAGCAGCCACAGCCGCCCGGCCTCGCCCCGCGCGATCCGCTCCCGAGCCTCACGGACCGTCGGGTAGTAGCGGTAGACGAAGGGCACCGCGTGCACCCGGGCGGTACCGGCGGCCAGCTCGGCCAGTCGCTCGGCGTCGTCCGTCGTCATCGCCAGGGGCTTCTCGCAGACCACGTGCCGGCCGGCAGCGAGCGCCTGCTCCGCCATCGGCAGGTGGAGGTGGTTGGGGGTGCAGACGCTGACGACGTCCACATCCCCCGAGCCGACGAGCTCCTCGACGGAGGCCGCGGCGCGCTCGGCGTGCAGCAGCGGGGCAGCCTCTTCCGCCCGCGCGGCCGAGCTGCCGGCCACGGCGGACACCACCCCGCCCATGGCCCGGACGGCGTGGGCGTGCACCCGCGCCATGAAGCCCGTGCCGACGATCCCGAAGCGGAGGGGGGCGCTCACTTCCGCCGCGCCAGGGCGACGGCGAGGATGATGATCGCCCCGCGGACCACCTGCTGCTGGCTGCTCTCCAGCCCCGCGAGGATCAGGCCGTTGTTGATGAGGCTGATCATGAGCGAGCCGAACAGCGTCCCGATCACCGAGCCGGCCCCGCCGAAGAGGCTCGTGCCGCCCAGGATCACCGCGGCGATCGCGGAGAGCTCGTCGCCGGCGCCCCACTGGAACCGCCCGGACTCCAGGCGCCCGGCGTAGAGCATGCCTGCGATGGCGGCCACCACCGAGGCCAGGAGCATCACCTGGAACTTGATCCGCCGGGTGCGCACGCCGCTGAACTCGGCGGCGGTGCGGTTGCCCCCGGTGGCGAGGACCTGGCGGCCGAAACGGGTCTTGGCCAGCACCACCGCGCCGATGGCCACGAAGACCGCCATCCAGACGAGCAGCCCCGGGACCGGCCCGAAGTTGCCGCCGCCGAAGACGAGGTTGTAGGTCCGGTCGAGGATGGGCTGCGGTGCCGAGTCGGTGATCCACTGCGCGATGCCGGCCGCGATGCCGAGCATGCCGAGGGTCACCAGGAACGACGGGATGTTGAGGAATGCCACCAAGCCGCCGTTGATCGCGCCGATGACGACACCGACCGCGAGCCCCACCAGGATCCCGGGGACCAGCCCCCACGCAGCGATGCCCATCGCGGTGGCCACGCTGGCCAGGCCCGCGACCGAGCCGACGCTCAGGTCGATCTCCGCGCAGGCGATCACGAACGTCATGCCGACGGCGATGATCGAGATGGTCGCCGCCTGCCGGAAGATGTTGAGCAGGTTGTTCGTCGAGAGGAAGCCCTGGTCGCCGAGCGTGACGGCGAAGGCGATGAAGACGACGACGAAGCCGATGTAGATGATGTAGCGGCGCCAGTCGAGCCTCGCGAGCAGTGAGCGCGAGCCCGAGGCTGCCGCCGGCGTCTGGGTCGCCGGGCCGGTGGTCGTGGACATGACTCAGGCTCCTTGGACTGCGAGTTGGAGGTTGTTCTCGTCCGGGATGTCGGCCCGGTCCAGGACCCGGTGGACGCTGCCCTCTCGGAGCACGACGACCCGGTCGCTGACGGCCAGCAGCTCGGGGTACTCCGAGGAGATGACGAGGACGGCCATCCCCTGGTCGGCGAGGTCCCGGATGGTCTGCAGGATCTCGTTCTTGGTGCCGATGTCGACGCCGGCGGTGGGCTCGTCCATCACCAGGACGGCGGGGTCGGTACCCAGCCACTTGGCGATGACGACCTTCTGCTGGTTGCCGCCCGACAGCAGGCGCACCGGCCGGTCAGGATCGGCCACCTTCACCGCGAACCGCTCGATCAGCCCGCGCGCCAGCGACCGCCCCTTGCGGTCGTCGACCAGCGGACCACGGCGCATCCGGTCGAGGAGGGGCAGCGTGAGGTTCGCCCGCACCGAGTGCTCGAGCACCAGCCCCTGGGCGCGCCGGTCCTCGGGGATGAGTGCGATGCCCGCCTCGATCGCGTCCGGCGGGCCGGACAGCCGCAGCTGCTCGCCGCGGAGCACGATCTCTCCGCTCTGCACCGGGTCGATCCCGAAGAGCACGCGGGCCAGCTCGGTCCGTCCGCTGCCCATGAGCCCGGCCAGGCCGACGATCTCACCGCGTCCGACGGTGAAGGAGACGTCGCGGACCCGGGGCCCTGCGTTCACGCCGCGCAGCTCCAGCAGCGGCTCGCGGCCACCCTCACCGGCGGTGCGCGCCTGGTAGGACAGCTGCCCCTCGATCTCCTTCCCGACGATCCCCTCGACGATCTGCTCGGGGGTGACGTCGGACAGGGCCTCGGTGAGCAACCGCCGGCCGTCGCGCAGGATCGTGATCCGGTCGGCGATGCGGTAGACCTCGTCCATCCGGTGGGAGATGTAGATGACCGAGATGCCGCGCTCGGTCAGCCGGCCGACCAACTCGAAGAGGACGTCGGCCTCGTGCTTGGCCAGGCTCGCCGTCGGCTCGTCCATGATCAGCACGCGGGCGTCCTGGGACAGCGCCTTGGCGATCTCGGTCAGCTGCCAGTACGCCGTCCCGAGGTCACCGACGACGGCCCGAGGGTCGACGTCGACCTCCATCTCGGCGAAGACCTCACGGGCCCGGCGGACGGCCTCCCGGTCCCGGATGAGGCCCCCGCGGCCGAGCGGCTCCACCCCGAGGGAGATGTTCTGCGCGACCGTCAGGGTCGGGACGAGGCTGAACTCCTGGAAGACCATCCCGATGCCCGCGGCGCGGGCGTCGTGGATGGATGACAGCTGCACCGGCCGGCCGTCGATCTCGATCTCGCCCGCGTCGAGGCTGTAGACGCCCTGCAGGATCTTCATCAGCGTCGACTTGCCGGCTCCGTTCCCACCGGCGAGCGCGTGCACCTCACCGCGCAGGACCTCGAAGTCGACGTCGGTGAGCACCCGGACCCCGTCGAAGGACTTCGAGATCCCGCGCATCCGCACCGCGGCGGCCCGGCCCTCCGGCCGGGCCGCCGCGGTCTCCCCCACCTGGGTCATGAGTGAGCTCAGTCCTGGAAGGAGTCGGCCAGCTCCGCCGGGGGCTCCTGGTGGTAGACCTGCTCCCACGCCTCGAGGACGTTGTCGTGGTCGACCGGGAGAGCCGGCAGGGCGACGTACGCGGGGGTCGGCTGGCCCAGCAGGGACAGCGCGGCCAGTCGGGCCTCGGTGACGCCCTGGTCGAACGGGCGCTGCGCACCCAGGCCCACGACGAGCTCGTCGCGGGCGAGGGCGATGCCGACGTTGAGGCCGAGGTCCTCGGTCGCGACCTTGAGGTCGGTGCGCCCGGCGGCACGCGCGGCGGCCAGGACACCCTCGGCCGGGACGTCCCAGACGGCCCAGATTCCGTCGAGGTCGGCGTTCTGGCTCAGCATGGCGTTGGCCACGGCCTGGCCGTCACCGGCGAAGTCGGGACCGGCGATGCCCTGCTCTGCGACGATCTCGATGTCCGGGTACTCCTCCTCGATCGTCTGCTTGAAGCCGTCGAACCGCTGCTTGGTCACGAAGAAGTCGGCCTCGTGGTAGATCAGCCCGATCTTCCCGGAGCCGCCGAGCGAGCGGGCCATGAGGTGCGCGGAGATGACGCCGTTGCCGAAGTTGTCGGCCGACACCGCGGACACGTAGTCGGTCCCGGCCACGAAGCCCTCCGGCACGTTGTCCATGAAGACGAGCTTCGCGCCGGCCTGCGTCGCCGCGCGATACGCGCCCGCAGTGGCCACCGGGTCGGTGGGCAGCGAGACGAGGACGTCGGGCTGCTGGGCCATGACGGTCTCGATGTCGGAGACCTGCTGGGCCGGGTCGAAGTCGGCGTCGGTGCTGGCGATGACCTCGATGCCCAGCCGCTCGAACTCCGAGCGCAGGCCGTCGATCTGGGCCACCGACCAGTCGTCGCCGCTGTAGTGCATGACGATCGCGGCGGTGGCGCCCAGCGCCTGGACCTGGGCCACCTGCTCGTCGGTGAGCTCGATGTTCTCGGCGGCCTCGGGCTGCTCGCCGTTGGGCCCGGTGCTGAGGACCTGGCCGGTGACCTCCTCCAGGGCCGCGTTGGCGCGGTCCACGGCTTCCTGGTCGACCTCCCCGGCGGGGGCCGAGGCGCCCTCGGACGCCGACGTGCAGGCGGTCAGGACGACCGCCGCCAGAGCGGTGAACAGCACGGCGCCCGGGCGCCGGATGGGACGACGTCGTCTCATGTCTCTCTCCAGGGAACGAGCAGGGGTGGGGCGGACGGCGGTGCGGGTGCCGGCCGTGCGGGGTGGGCACGGCGCTGTGGCGGTCGGGCCGGTCAGGCGCCGAGGTCGCGGAGGATCTGCTGCAGGTACGCGAGGCTGGACTCGGCTGCCTCGCGGGGATCGCCTTCGTAGGCGTCGAGTTCGACCATCAGCCAGCTGTCATAGTCCGCCTCGCGGACGGCGCGGACGATGTCGGGGAAGTCGAGGTCCCCACGGCCCAGCGGGAGGAACTGCAGCGTCGCGCGGTCGAGGTCCTTGAGGTGCACGTGGCGCAGCCGGTCGCCGTACTGGCGGATCTGCGCCGCCGGGTCTCCGCCGCCCGCCGCGAGGTGGGCCGTGTCGGGGCAGAAGCCGATGCGGGTCTGCTCCATGAGCCGGTCCAGCTCGACGGGGTTCTCGACGATGGTGCCCAGGTGCGGGTGGTAACTGGCCTCCAGGCCGTGCTCGGCGGCGAGGTCCACCACCGCGTCCAGCCCCTCTGCGAGGCGCCGGTAGTCCTCGTCGGTGGTCCCCGCGGCGCGACGGGCGCCGCCGCCGACGACGAGTCGGGCCGCGCCGAAGGTCCGGGCCAGCTCGCAGGCCGACCGGATGCGGTGCATCTCGTCGGGCAGCACGTCGGCGTAGACGAAGTTGGCACCGGTGTAGACGCTGACCAACTCCACACCGGCGGTCGACAGCAGCTCGCTGAGGACCTCGGGACGGTCCGCATAGGGGACGAGGTTGCCGTCGAAGACCTCGACGCCCTCGTACCCCGCTGCCGAGATGTCCCTGACGGCGGTCTCGATCGAGCCGTTGGACAGGTAGTAGAGGTCCTTGATGCTGGTGACCCCCTGCGGGGCGCCGATGACCCCGCCCCAGGTGATGCTGTGGTACCCGAGTCGCATCGTCGCGCCTCCCCTTCGGAACGTGACGCGCACACTATTGTTCGAGGCAGACATAAGTCAACGAGGAGCATGCCGAACACGTGGCCCAGGCCACTGGATCGGCGGGATCGGCCCGGACCTGGTGGCATGGGCCGGTGGACCTGCGGCGGGAGACCCGTGCACTGATCCGCGGCGCGGCGCGGCGGCTGCACGGCCGGGACCTCGCGCTGATCGCGGCCGGGCTGACCTTCTACGCCGGCATCGCGGTGGTGCCGCTGCTGCTGGTCGCCGTCCGCCTGACCGCACTGGTCACCTCCGCGGGCACCGTCCGCGACCTCGCCGGGCGGCTGGCCGGGCTGCTCCCGGCGCAGCTGGGCGCGCCCGAGGCGCTGCGCGCGCTGGTCCGGGCCGGCGTGGGGATGGGGCTGCTCGAGGTCGTCCTGGCCCTGCTGCCGCTGTCGTTCTACGGCGAGGGCCTGCGGCGGGCGCTGCTGCGCTTCACCCCGCGCCGGGACACGCTGACCGGCTGGCGGGGCCGGCTGCTGGGGCTGCCGCTGGTGGCCGCCACCCCCCTGCTGCTGTACCCGCTGCTGCTGGCTGCCTCGGCGATGGCCGAGCTCACCGAGCGGGGCAACCGGCTGGGCAGCCTGGCCGTGGGCTACTACTCGGTCCTGTTCGCGCTCACCGTGCCGCTGCTGTGGGGCTTCGGCGTGGTCGCCGCCGGGCGGCTGCGCTGGCCGGCACTGGTCTCGGGGGTGCTGTTCACCGCCGCCTGCCTGTCGGGCTTCCTGCAGGGCTTCGTGCTGTTCCTGGCGCTGCCCCTGGCCCTCGGGGCGCCGTTCGGCGGGCTGACCGTGGTCGGCGCGGTGGTGGCGATCAGCCTGTGGCTGTTCCTGCTGCACCTGGTGGTCCTCGGGGGCTGGCTGCTCACCCAGTCCCTCGACGAGCGCCTGCGCGCCGGTCACCCCTCGTCGTCGGAGCCGCCCTCGAAGACCTCCCCGCCGTCGGACTCGCCCTCGTCGTCCCCGTCGTCCTCGGAGTCGCCCTGGTCGGCCTCCTCGGAGTCCGCCTCCTCCGGCGCCGGCTCCGCCTCCTCCTCCGGCGGCGGGTCGGCGGGCTCCTCGGGCGCCGGAGAGTCCTCGGGTTCGGGCGCCGGGGGCTCCTCCGGCTCCGGCGCGCGTCGCGGCGGCGGCGCCGGCTCCACGTAGTCGGCGCCGTTGCTCACCAGGATCGACACCTGCTGCCCCGGCACGGCGCGGCCGCCGCGCGGTGGACTGGTGCCGAGCAGGGTGCCGGCCTCGCGGGCGCTGTCCACCCGCACGGTCGTGGACAGGAAGCCGGCGTCGGACAGCGCTGCCTGGCAGCGCCGCACCGACGTGCAGCCCGGGACCGGCCGGGTGTTGCCGTTCTGCACGACCTCGTCGGCCGGCGGGAACTCCCCGCTGCCGCGCGCCTGGAGGACCGGCGCCATGGCGTCGCGCCAGACCGTCGCGGCCTTGCCACCCCCGAAGCCACCCACGTTCTGCTTCTGCTTCGGGTTGAGCACCATGACGCTGGCGGTGATCTCGGGCGTGTAGCCCACGAAGGCGATCGAGTCGTTGTCCTGCGACGTCCCGGTCTTGCCGGCGATCTGGTGACCCGGGACGTGGGCGCGGGCGCCGGTCTGCCCCGGGTTCCCGGGTGCGACGTCCTTGACGAGCATCTGGTTGAGCGTGGTGGCCACCCCCGGCGGGATCGCCTCGGGGGTGCACCGGTCGCCGAGGGCGAGCGGCTGCCCGTCGGGGCCGACGGCCGGCTCGCCGTCCCGGTCGAGGACGGCGGTCACCGGGACGACGTCGCACTGCGTGCCGCTGGCCGCCAGCGTGGAGTAGGCGCTGGCCAGCGCCAGGGGGCTGGTCGCCTCGGCGCCGAAGGTGAACGAGCCGCGGTTCTCGTCGATGATCTGCTGCGGCAGCGCGGGGTCGCTGAACTGGAACAGCCCCATCCGCTCGGCCATGCGCACCGGTTCCTCGACGCTGCCCAGCGCGTCCTCCAGGCCGAGGAAGTAGGTGTTGGAGGACTGGTAGAGCGCCGTGGTCATGTCCAGCGTCGACCGGTAGTTCCCGACGTTCTCGACGTCGTACCGGCCGGTGCCGTCGCGGTAGACCCGGGAGACGTAGGGGTCGGACGTGGTGAGCGTGTAGTAGCTGGAGTAGCCGCGGGCCAGCGCGGCCGCGGCGGTGAACACCTTGTAGGTCGACCCGGAGCCCTTGCTGGGCGCGGCGTTGAGGTTGAACGACTCCTGCGCCGGGTCCTCCTTGTCGTAGCCGAAGACCCGGTTGACGCTCATCGCGAGCAGGTGACCGGTGCCCGGCTCGACGGCGGTGAACATGGCGGCCAGCGGGTCGCCCATGGGCAGGGTCTCGAGGACGGCGGCGTCACCGGCCCGCTGGAGGTCGACGTCCAGCGTGGTCTGGACGACGTAGCCCTCGTTGTCCAGTTGCTCCTGGGTGAGCCCGAGCTCATGGATGAGGTACCGCTGGACGAAGTCGCAGACGAACGCGCCGACGCCGGCCTGGACGCAGCCGCGGGGCGGCGCCGGGGCCGGGGCCAGCCCGAGCGGCGCGGCCTGGGCCGCGGCCGCCTCGGCCTGGCCGACCCGGCCCTGCTCGGCCATCCGGGAGAGGACCTCGTTGCGCCGCTCGGTGGCCTTCTCGGGGTTGGTGAACGGGTCGTCGGCGGTCGGGCTCTGCGCCAGCCCGGCCAGCAGGGCCGCCTGCGGCAGGGTCAGCGCGGCGGCGTCGACGCCGAAGAAGGCGCGGGCGGCCGACTGCACGCCGTAGGCGTTCTGGCCGAAGTACACGATGTTCAGGTAGCGGGTGAGGATCTCGTCCTTGGCGTAGGTGTCCTCCAGGGCCAGCGCCAGCCGCGCCTCCCTCAGCTTGCGGCCCACCGTCTGCTCGGTGGCGGCGCTGCGCTCCTCCGGGGTCTGCGCGGTCTGCAGCAGGGTCTGCTTGACCAGCTGCTGGGTGAGCGTCGAGCCGCCCTCCTGGACGCCGCCGGCGGCGAGGTTGGTCATCAGCGCCCGCAGCGTGCCCTGGACGTCGAGGCCGTGGTGCTCGAAGAAGCGGGCGTCCTCGATGGCGACCATCGCCTGCTTCATGACCTCGGCGATCTGGTCGCCGGCCACCGGGGCGCGGTTCTCGTCGTAGAAGTAGGTGATCGGTTCGCCGTTGGCGGCCAGCAGCACCGTGTTGCCGGCCGGGGGGTCGACGGTCAGCTCGGTGGGGAGGTCCCCGAAGAGGCTGGTGGACTGCTGGGCGGCCAGCGACGGGCCGCCCACCCACGGGAACAGGACCGCCGCGAGGAGGGCCCCGGCCGCGACGACCGTGGCGGCCAGCTTGAGCAGCGTCCTGACCCGTGCCTCTGCGCGCAGGTCCATGGGCCCCCTTCCGTGACGGGGGTCACTGGAACAGAGAACTCGACCGCCCACAACCACCCGCGCCGAGCACGCCCGCCTCCGACGTCCGAGCGTGAGCGGGTGTTCACCCCGCGGTCACGTCGGGCAGGTCCCCGCGGTCGTCGGCGCGCGTCCCTGGCTCACGGCCGGTCCCCCGGCTCCACCAGGTGGACGGCGACCGCCCGGAACTGGTCGGGGGTGGCGAGCAGCACCTCCTTGGTGGGGTCGCCGACCTCCAGCGCCGGGCCCCGGCGCAGGGCCGCCAGCGCCCGCAGCCGCGGATCGGCCAGCACGGCGTCGACCAGCCCGCGGTCCCCGCCGGTGAACAGCGCGGCCACGTCGCCGGCGTGCGGCAGGAGCACCCGGACGGCGGTGTCGGCGGCGGCCGTGACGACGGCGTCGGTCTGGTTCGCCCGCCGCCGCGCGAACCGCTGCTGGCTCCACCCGCCCGCGGCGGTCCGGCCCTGGACCAGCCGCGCGTCGACCTTCGAGACGAGCAGGTCGGCGCCGTCGAACACACCGACCGCCCAGCGCCCGCGCCGGACCAGCAGCACCGCAGCCCGGTGCGGCTGCCGCGCCGCGGCGGAGAACGCGGTGAGCAGCGCCGGGCCGGGCCGCCACGGGAACGGCGCGCGCAGGGTGACCGTCGTCGTGTCCGCGCAGGTGATCCGCACCGACTCCTCGTCGAGCTCAGCCGGGGCGAAGGGCCCGTGCCGGGTGGCCACGCCGTCGAGCCAGCGGCCCAGCCGCTCCGGCGGGACGCGCAGCAGGCGACCACCGCCGGCCGCGGGGCGCGGACGGGTCACCGGCGCGGACGGGGGACGGCGGCACGGGAGGGACCCACGGCGCGGATCGTAGGGCGCGGGACCGACACGACCCCGCCTTGAGCCGGGGCGCCGGTGCGCGGCAGGCTCGCCGTCGTGCCCCTCCCGCTGCCCCCGGTCCCCGCCCGCATCGTGGCCGCGCCCATGGCCGGTGGTCCGTCGACGCCGGCGCTGGTCGCCGCGGTGGGTGACGCCGGCGGGCTGGGCTTCCTGGCCGCCGGCTACCGCACGCCCGAGCAGGTCGCCGCGGAGGTGGCCGAGGTCCGGGGCCGCACGGGGGCGCCGTTCGGCGTGAACGTGTTCGCGCCGGTGCCCGAGCGGCCGGAGGAGTCCGCGCGGGTGCCGGCCTACGCAGAGAGCATCGCCGACCGCGCCGCCCGCCTGGGCGTCTCCCCCGGCACACCCGCCCACACCGACGACGGGTTCGCCGCCAAGGTGGACCTGCTGCGCGAGCTGCGCCCGGCCGTCGTCTCGTTCGCGTTCGGGCTGCCGCCCGCGGCCGCCTTCGACGCCCTGCACGACGCCGGGCTGCCGGTGTGGGTCACGGTCACCTCGCCCGAGGACGCCGCCGCCGCGACCGCGGCCGGCGCCGACGGGCTCGTCGTCCAGGGGTGGGAGGCGGGCGGGCACCGAGGCGGCCTGTCCGACGAGGAGCCGGCTCAGCTGGGCCTGTTGCCGCTGCTGACACTGGTCCGGCGGGTGTCCCCGCTGCCGCTGGTCGCCGCCGGGGGCATCGCCGACGGCGCGGGCGTGGCCGCGGTGCTCGCCGCCGGGGCGGCGCTGGCCCAGCTGGGCACCGCGTTCCTGCCGACACCGGAGGCCGGCACCGCGCCGGTGCACGCCGCGGCGCTGGCCGAGGCCCGGCCCACCGCGGTCACCCGCGCGTTCACCGGGCGCCGGGCCCGGGCGCTGGTCAACGACGCTGTCCGCGACCTGGGTGACACCGCCCCGGCGGCCTATCCCGAGGTGCACCTGCTCACCGCCCCGGTCCGGGCCGCGGCGCGGGCCGCCGGAGAGGTCGAGGAGCTGCACCTGTGGGCGGGGCAGTCGGCCGCGCTGGCCGAGGCGGTGCCGGCCGGGGAGCTGGTCCGCCGGCTGGCCGCCGAGGCCCGGGACGCGCTCGACCGCGCGCCGCGGCCCGGCTGAGCGGCGGTCAGTCCCGCGTCGTCGGCAGGCCGGCGGCCCGCCAGGCCTGGTAGCCGCCGACGACGTCGGAAGCCCGGTGCAGGCCGAGGGCGCGCAGCGAGTCCGCGGCCAGGCTGGAGGAGTAGCCCTCGTTGCACATCACGATGACCTCGATGTCGTAGCCGGTCGCCTCGGGCAGCTTGGCGTCGCTGGCCGGGTCGAACCGCCATTCGAGGTGGTTGCGCTCGACGACCAGCGCGCCGGGCACCTCGCCGTCGGCGTCCCGCTGGAACGCCGGGCGGGTGTCGACCAGCAGGGCACCGGCCGCCCACCGCTGCGCCGCCTCGGCCGGCTCCACGCGGTCGATGCGGCCGCGGGCCTCCTCGAGCAGCTCGTCGATGGTGCGGGCCCCCGCCGGGCGGTCGGTGCTCATCGGGCCATGGCCGGCTCGGTGGCGTGCTCGGCCGGCACGTGCAGCACGCGCTGGGCGGCGGCGACGACGACTGCGGCCACGAGGGCAGCGACCGTCGCGACGGCGAACGCGGCGTTGGCCCCGAACACGTCGACCACCTTGCCGGCGACCGAGGCTCCGACGGCCACGCCCAGGCCCAGCGCGGTGCCGATCCAGGTGAACGCCTCGGTGGTCGCCGACCGCGGCACCAGCAGCTCGGCGAGGGTGAAGGAGCTGATCAGGGACGGCGAGACGGCGATCCCGGCGACGATCACGAACGGGATCATGACCCAGATGTTGCCGATGAGCAGCAGCGGGACGCTGAGCACGGTCAGCGCGACCAGCACGACCGCCAGGCGCAGCCGCAGCGGCGAGCGCCAGTGCACCGTCCCCCAGCCGATGCCGCTGGCCATGGAGCCGACCGCCAGGGCGGCGATGAGCACGCCGGACAGCGACATCGCGCCCACCTCGTCGGCGAAGGCGACCAGGGCGATCTCCAGCGTGCCGAGGATGGCGCCCACCGCGGCGCCCACGACGAACAGCACCCGGATCCCGGGGCTGCGGATGGCCCGCGGGCCGGTGCGCGCCTCGTGGCCGTGCGGCGGGGGCTCGGTGCGGCCCTGCGCGGCGAACAGCAGGCTGCCGATGACGGCCAGGGTGAACGCGGTGACCACGCCGGAGGTGGCGTGCCCGGTGGTGGAGAGGAAGGTGACCAGCACCGGGCCGACGATGAAGACGAACTCGTCGACCACCGACTCCATGGCCAGCGCCGTCGGCAGCCGGTGGGTGCCGCGCAGCAGGTGGGTCCAGCGCACCCGGATCATCGAGGCGACCGGCGGGATGCAGGCGCCGGCGACCCCGGCCGAGACGAACACGACCCAGCGCGGCCAGTCGTCCTTGACCGCGGGCAGGAAGACGCAGCCGGCGGCGACGAAGACCGCCAGCACCGGCAGGAGGGTGCGGCGCTGGCCGTGGGTGTCGGCCCACCGTCCGATCAGCGGCCCGGAGATCGCGGTGGTGACCGCTCCCGTGGCGGCGACCGCACCGCCGTAGCCGTAGGACCCGCTCTCCGACGCGATGAGCAGCACCGAGCCGAGGCCGACCATGGACAGCGGCAGCCGTCCGATGAACGCGGCCAGCACCATGGGTAGCGCGTGCGGCGTGCGGAGCACGTGCAGATACGGATTGGGCACGGGCGGGGATGCCTGTCGTCGGGCGGCTCGGCGCTGAGCCGGCGGGTGTGGACGTCAGATGACGCTATCCGACCTCGGTCCCCCCGGCCTCGTGGGAGCGTGCCGGGACCGCCGACACGCCGGGCGGGACGCGAGAGGGCCCCGCACCGGTCGCCGTTGACCGGTACGGGGCCCTGTGGCCCCCTGCAGGGCCCCCGCCGCGAGCCTGCGAGCGACGGGGGCAGGGGGTCCCTTCCTACGCGAGACGGTGCTCGAGGATCGCCAGCTCGTCCCACATCGTGCTGGGGAGCTTGTCGCCGAACTTCTGGAACCACTCGTTGATCTGCGGGACCTCGGCGCGCCACTCGTCCTTGTCGACGGCGAGGGCCTTCTCCACCTGCTCCGGGGTCATGTCCAGCCCGGCGACGTCGAGGGCGTCGGCGGTCGGGACGTGGCCGATCGGGGTCTCGACGGCGGCCGCGGTGCCCTCGAGCCGCTCGACGACCCACTTGAGGACCCGGCTGTTCTCGCCGAAGCCCGGCCACAGGAAGCCGCCGTCCTCGTCGCGACGGAACCAGTTCACGTAGAAGATCCGCGGCAGCTTGGCGGCGTCGTGCGCCTTGCCGGTCTCGACCCAGTGCCGGACGTAGTCACCGGCGTGGTAGCCGATGAACGGCAGCATGGCGAACGGGTCGCGGCGGACGACGCCGACGGCACCGGTGGCGGCGGCGGTCGTCTCCGACGAGAGCGTCGCGCCCATGAACACGCCGTGGTTCCAGTCCCGCGCCTCGGTGACCAGCGGGATGGTGGTCTTGCGGCGGCCGCCGAAGAGGATCGCCGAGATCGGCACGCCCCTCGGGTCCTCGTACTCCGGCGCCAGGATCGGGCACTGGGTGATCGGGGTGCAGAACCGGCTGTTCGGGTGGCTGGAGGGCTCCTCGCTCTCCGGCGTCCAGTCGCGGCCCTTCCAGTCGGTGAGGTGGGCCGGCGGCTCGTCGGTCATGCCCTCCCACCAGATGTCGCCGTCGTCGGTGAGGGCGACGTTGGTGAAGACCGAGTTGCCCTTCTCGACCGTGCGCATGGCGTTCGGGTTGGTGTCCCAGCCGGTGCCGGGGGCGACGCCGAAGAGGCCGTACTCGGGGTTGAGGGCGTAGAGCCGGCCGTCCTCGCCGAACCGCATCCAGGCGATGTCGTCGCCGAGGGTCTCGACCTTCCAGCCCGGGATGGTCGGCTCGAGCATCGCCAGGTTGGTCTTGCCGCAGGCCGACGGGAAGGCGGCGGCGATGTAGTAGGTCTTCTGCTGCGGGCTGGTCAGCTTGAGGATCAGCATGTGCTCGGCGAGCCAGCCCTCGTCGCGGGCCATGACCGAGGCGATCCGCAGCGAGTAGCACTTCTTGCCCAGCAGCGCGTTGCCGCCGTACCCGGAGCCGTAGGACCAGATGGCCCGCTCCTCGGGGAAGTGCGAGATGTACTTGGTGGTGCTGCACGGCCACGGCACGTCCTGCTGGCCGGGCTCGAGCGGGGCACCGAGGGAGTGCATGGCCGGGACGAAGTCGGCGTCGTCCCCCATCGCCTCGAGGATCCGGCCGCCGATGCGGGCCATCACGCGCATGGAGACGACGACGTACTCGGAGTCGGTGAGCTCCACGCCGAACATCGGGTTCTCGGCCTCGACCGGACCCATGCAGAACGGGATGACGTACATCGTCCGGCCACGCATCGAGCCGCGGTACAGCCCCGTCATGATCGACTTCATCTCGTCGGGGGCCATCCAGTTGTTGGTCGGCCCCGCGTCGGCCTCGTCGACCGAGCAGATGAAGGTGCGGTCCTCGACGCGCGCCACGTCACTGGGGTCCGACGCCGCCCAGAAGGAGTTCGGCTTCTTCTCCAGGCGCCGGAAGGTGCCGGCGTCGACCAGCTGCTGGGTGAGGCGCTCGTACTCCTCGTCGCTCCCGTCGACCCACACGACCCGCTCGGGGGTGGTCAGCTCAGCCATCTCACGGACCCAGGCGAGCAGCCGGGGGTGCGTGGTGGGTGCGTTGTCGAGACCGGGGGTGGCCACGGAAGTCACGGCGTCTCCATCCTCTGGGTACGCCGGACGGACATACCGCCGGCGCCTTGCTGCTGGTCCTGCTCAGCTGACAGCCGACCGCCGGGCGCCACGGGCGCCGACTGGAGGTCGGGTCCGGTCAGCGTACAAGCGGGGACGTCCACTGTAACCGTGAGAGATGTTACGTATAAGACGTCTACCCGATGGGACCAAGGTCCCTGGTCGTCACCTGCGCCCCCGGGGACCCTCGCGGGCCGATCGGGTCAGCCGGCCGACTCGCCGCTGCCGTAGTGCGGGCCGACCTCGGCCCAGAAGGGCTCCCACTCCCCCGGGCCCGCCCCGCCGGTGATCTCGGCGTCGAGCTTGTCGAGGTACCAGTGCCAGCCGCCGGCGACGTCCCCGACGGGGAACCCGGCGCGGAAGACCTGGGTGAACACCAGCGTGGTCGTCGTCCCGTCGGTGGAGAGGTCGAGCTCCACCCGCCACGGCTCGTCGCCGAGGGTCCACTCCAGGACCAGCCGGCGGGGCGGGTCGCACTCGAGGATGCGCACCGACTCGCTCGCCGGCTCCTGCTCGTGGGTCATCGTGAACGTGCCGGTCGCGCCGGCGCCCCGCGCGCCGTCGTAGCGGCCGATCCAGCGGGCCAGCCGCTCGGGCTCGGTGAGCGCACCCCACACGTCCTCGATCGGGTCGGGCCACGATCGGCGGAACTCCAGCCGCCGCCGTCCGTCGGGCTCGGTGGTGACGACGCCGCGGCGGGCGGGCACGTCCTGCTGTGTCACGTCGGGTCTCCGCTCTGCGGAGGTGCCGAGGCCCCCCGCCCCTCTCGGGCCCGCCGGCCGCGGGCGATCTCGGTGTCCAGTGCGTCGAGCCGCTGGGCCCACAGGTCGCGGTAGGGCTCCAGCCACTCGTCGAGCTCCCGCAGCGGTCGCGGGTCGAGCGTGTAGAGGCGGCGCCGCCCCTCCTCCCGGCAGGTGACCAGGCCCGCCTCGCGCAGCACCCGCAGGTGCCGGCTGATCGCCGGGCGGCTCACCGGGAACCGGCCCGCCAGCTCCCCGGCGGCCAGCTCACCCTGCGCGAGCAGGGCGACCAGTTCGCGGCGGGTCGGGTCGGCGAGGGCACCGAGCGCCTCCACGACAGATGTGTAACACATCAGTTACGCGTCTGCCCAGGGGTTGCCCGGCGGCGGGGCGGGGCACGGGGTGGACATGACCGTCACCGACCCCGACGTCCCGGACCCGCTCAACGACCCCCGCACCCTCCAGGCCGACCCCGGCGCCCAGGGACAGGGGGACGACCTCGCCTCCGCTGCCGACGACCCCGCGGTCAGCGGCGAGGAGGAGATGGCCGAGGAGCGGCCGACCCCTGGCGGGGCGGACTCCGGCGACGACGGCGGGGACGTGACCGGCGGCGCGTTCTCGTAACTGCCGCCCGGCTGAGACGGAGCGGTCCGTTTCCGCCGCTCCCGACGCGGGAACTGTCGGGTCTCCACCGTTCCGAGACGAGGAGGTCAGCCATGGCCACCGGTGAGACCGGGTTCGAGGACGTCACCTACGACCTGATCTCGGTGCAGTACCACTCGCTCAAGGCCGGTCACGACTACGGCCAGTACGTCCGAGACGCGGAGAACGCCGGGCTGCAGGACATCGCCGGCTTCTTCCGCGAGGTGATGGAGCAGGACTCCGCCCGCGCCAAGCGCTGCCACGAGTTCCTGCGCCAGATCTCCGGCACAGAACAGGGCGGCCCCGCCACCCAGTGACGCCGAGACGACGGCCGCCTCTCACTGTCGGGAGGCGGCCGTCGTCGTTCCCGGCCCCGTCCAGAGGCTCGCCGCCGGCCCCGTCCCGGGCACCGCCCTGAGCCGGCGAAGGGCGGGGAGGACGGGGTCCTCTCTCACACGGCGCAGGTGTCGTCCGTGCAGCCGTCGGCGGCGGGCACCGTCTCGAGGGGGTGGGCGTCGGCCCAGGCCCGCTCCAGGACCTGGAGCAGCAGGTCGGCCGGCTGGGCGCCGGCGGCGCCGTACTTCCGGTCGACGACGAAGAACGGGACGCCGGTCGCGCCCAGCGCCTGGGCGGTCCGGCCGTCCTGGTGCACCGCCGGCCGGTAGCGGTGGTCGGCCAGCGCGGCGCGCACCTCGGCCTCGTCCAGGCCGGCCTCGACGGCGAGCGCGGCGAGCGAGTCGACGTCGAACACCGACCGGCCCTCCTCGAAGTGGGCGTGCAGCAGGCGCTCCTTCACCGCGCCCTGCAGACCGTGCTCGGCGGCCAGATGGATCAGCTCGTGGGCGAGCAGGGTGTTCCCGCTGAGGCCCTCGTCGAGGTGGTACTCGAGCCCCTCCTCGGCAGCGATCTGCTCGACCCGGCGCTGCATCTGCCGCATCTCCTCGACGCTGCGGCCGTACTTGGCGGCCAAGGCCGGCAGGGCGGCGGAGGTCTGACCCTCGGGTGCCGTCGGGTCGAGCTGGAACGACCGCCAGACGACCTCCACCTGGTCACGGTGGGGGAAGCGCGCGAGCGCGGCCTCCAGCCGGCGCTTGCCGATGAAGCACCACGGACAGACGACGTCGGACCACACCTCGATGCGCACGAACGCCCCCAACACCCGAGGCGGCGCCGGTCATCCCGGCCGGTGCGCCTCCGCCCGCGCCCGCCCGTTCCCGGGCGTCGGGTCGAGGAAGACGTACCGCACGCCCTCGTGCCGGGCGACCAGTCGCCGCTCGGCCTCGTCGGAGGCCCGCTCCACGTCGGCGACGGTCGCGTCGTCGGCGAAGTCCACCTTGGCGGCGACGATCAGCTGACCAGGGCCGATCACCGTGGTGAACAGGAACGGGACGGCGGTGACCTGCGGCAGGGCTGCGATCTCGGCGCGCAGCTCCTCTTGGATGCGTGGGGCCACCGACTGGCCGATGAGCAGGGACACGTTGGCCCGGGCGAGCGACCCGGCGACCAGCAGCAGGAGGACGCCGATGGCGATCGCGGCGACGCCGTCCCACGTGGGGTCGCCGGTGATCTGCTCGAGGAACAGGCCGAGCGCGGCGAGCACGAGCCCGACGAGCGCGGCGCTGTCCTCGAAGGTGACCGCCTTGACGGTGGTGTCGCTGGTCTCGGCGAGGTAGCGGCGGGGCGTCGTCCGCCACCGGCGCGCCGAGCTGCGCACCTGGCGGACCGCCTTGAGCCAGGAGACGCCCTCGAGGACGAAGGAGACGGCCAGCACGACGTAGGCGATGACCGGGTCGCCCTGCTCCTCGCCCTCGATGATCGTGGTGACGCCCTGGTAGAAGGAGAAGCCGGCGCCGAGGGTGAAGGTGGCCAGGCACGCCAGGAGCGCCCAGAAGTAGGTCTCCCGGCCGTAGCCGACCGGGTGCCGGGCGTCGGGGGCGCGGTTGCCGCGCTTGAGCGCGACGAACAGCAGTACCTCGGTGATGGTGTCGGCCAGCGAGTGCGCGGCCTCCGACAGCATCGCCGAGGAGTGGCTGATCAGGCCGCCGACCAGCTTGGCGACGGCGATGCCGAGGTTGGCCAGCCCGGCGAGGACCACCGTGCCGGTGCTCTCCCCGCCGCCGGAGCCGTGCTCGGGACTGCCGATCTCGCCCTGGACGGACAGCGGTGTGGAGGGCTGGTGATCGGTGGTCCCCGGCCGGGTCATGCGGCCTGCGGTGCCCCGCGACGGGCGGGGTCATGCTTCGCCCCGCTGAGTCGTGCGCGATGCGATCCGGAGGACCGGAGGATCACCGCACGCCGACGAGGTCGACGACGAAGACCAGCGTCGCGCCGGGCTTGATGACGCCCCCGGCGCCGCGGTCGCCGTAGGCCTTGTGCGCGGGGATGGTGAGCCGGCGGCGGCCGCCGACGCGCATGCCGGTGATCCCCTCGTCCCAGCCCTGGATCACCATGCCGACGCCGAGGCGGAACTCCAGCGGGTCGCCGCGGTCCCAGGAGGCGTCGAACTGCTCGCCGCCGTCGTGGGTGACCCCGACGTAGTGGGCGCTCACCAGGTCGCCGGCCTTGGCCTCGGGGCCCTCGCCGACGACGAGGTCCTCGATGACCAGGTCGTCGGGTGCCGGGCCGGTGGGCGGCTCGACGTCCGGACGGGTCAGTTCGGCCACAGTGCTCCCTCCCCGCACCGGGGCTGTCCCGGCGCCGTCGCCCCATCCAATCAGCGGCCGGCGGACGACGCAGACGCGGAGCCCGGGCCGGTCAGACCGGGTCGAGCACCTCGCGCGCCCGCGGGGTGTCCGCGACGTCGAGCGGGTGCGCGACCTCGTCGGCCGGCATCCGCGCCGCGAGGACCGCCACCACCGCCAGCAGCGGAGGAGCCAGCCCGGCCACCAGGAAGGTCGCCGACGACCCGATCAGCCCGCTCACCGGCCCGGCCAGCGCCATGGACAGCGGCATGAGGCTCAGGGAGACGAAGAAGTCCAGGCTGGAGACCCGGCCGAGCAGGGACGACGGCACCCGGCGCTGCAGGAGCGTGCCCCAGATGACCGTCCCCGCCTCGAAGGCCGCCCCGATGAGGGCGCCGGCCACGATCATCAGCACCAGGCTCCCGCTGAGGCCGAAGACGGCCATCGGCACGCAGCCCAGGCCCCACAGCAGGACCATCACCGTGAGGTAGCGGCGGGGCAGCCGCAGCGACGCCACGACCAGGGAGCCGACCGCCCCGCCGATGCCGAAGGCGGCCAGGACGTAGGCGTGCTGCGTCGGACCGCCGCCCGCGTCGCGGATGGCGAACGGGACCAGGACCTCGAGCGGGCCGAGGAGCACCAGCACCATCAGCGCCGCGAACAGCAGCGTGGCCAGCAGCCAGGGCGTGCGCACCATGTAGGCGAAGCCCTCGCGCAGGTCGGTCAGCACCCCGGCCGGTGGAGCGTCGTCGTCCCCCCGCCGGACCGGGGTGACCGGCAGGGCCAGCACGTGCGCCACGGCGAGCAGGGACACCGTCGCGGTCGCCGCCAGTGCCGCGCCCGGTGAGAACGCGGCGACGAGGAACCCGGCGGCGGCGGGGCCGGCCGCGTTCTGCAGGAGCGGCCGCACCGCGCCCTCCAGCCCGTTGGCCGCCAGCAGGTCGCCTTCCGGCACCAGCGCCGGCAGCTGCGCCGAGTAGGCCGGGTAGTACAGCCCCGTCGCCAGCCCCACGGCCAGGGCGGCCGCGGCCAGCTGCCCCAGCGTCAGGAGCTCCATCAGCGACAGGACGGCGACCACCGCGACGGCCCCGGCCTGGACCAGCGCCACCGCGAGCAGCAGGTACCACTGCGGCACCCGGTCGGCGAGCACTCCGCCGAGCAGGGTGCTGGCCAGCATGCCGCCGGCGGACAGGCCGGTGACCAGGGACAGGGCGGCCGGGCCCCCTCCCAGGGCCACCACCTGCCAGACCACGGCGACCGCCCACAGCCCGGCGCTGAGCAGCGACAGCGCCATCGACGCCGCCAGCAGCCGGTAGTGGCGGTGCCGCAGCGGCGCCAGTGCGCGCGGCAGGGCGGCCATGGCGAGACCTCCTCGTCCGGTGGGGGTCCGCTCATGGTCGGCGAGGGGTACGACAGAACGCACGCGGATTTGGCCGCGGCGGGCGCCGGGGAGGTGTGCGCCGTCCACCCCCGCCACTACGGTGCGGCGGCGTGATCGACCACCTGGCGCTGCAGGCCACCGACGTCGCCGCGACCACCGCCTTCTACCTCCGGGTCTTCGCGCCGGCCGGGGTCCGCGAGGCCATGCGGTTCGACAGCCCCGGCGGGCCGGTCGTCGGCCTGTCCGGTCCCGACGGGCACCCCCAGCTGTGGCTCGGCCCGCTCAGCGAGGGCACCGACCGCCCGGTGCACCTGGCGATCCGCGCACCCTCCCGGGAGGCGGTGGACGAGGTGTTCGCCCTCGCCCGCGCGGAGGGGGTGGAGGTGCTGCACGAGCCGCGGGTGTGGCCGGAGTACCACCCCGGCTACTACGGCGCGTTCTTCCGCGACCTCGACGGCAACAACGTCGAGGCCGTCCACCACACACCGCCTGCCGCCTGACGACAGCCCGGGAGCATCGCAGCGAGGAACGAGCGAGGAGCGGACCGGGCGCGGAGCCAGGCCGACGTCACAGCCGCCGCAGGACTGACCGTGCGCCGTCCGGCCCGTCGTGCTGGGCTGGGGCGGTGCCCGACGCGCCCCCCTGGTGGACCCGTGCCGTCGTCTACCAGGTCTACCCCCGCTCGTTCATGGACTCCGACGGGGACGGGATCGGCGACCTCGGCGGGGTCCTCCGGCGGCTGGACCACCTCGCCGACCTCGGCGTCGACGTCGTGTGGCTCTCGCCGGTCTACCCGTCGCCGCAGGCCGACAACGGCTACGACATCAGCGACTACACCGGCATCGACCCGCTGTTCGGCACCCTCGAGCAGTTCGACGAGCTGGTCGCCGCGCTGCACGACCGCGGCATCAAGCTCGTCATGGACCTCGTGGTCAACCACACCAGCGACGAGCACCCGTGGTTCTGCGAGAGCAGGGCGTCGAAGGACTCGCCCAAGCGCGACTGGTACTGGTGGCGGCCGCCGCGGGGGGGCATGACCGCGGGCGCGCCGGGCGCCGAACCGACCAACTGGCACTCGTTCTTCTCCGGGCCCACCTGGGAGCTCGACGAGGCCAGCGGCGAGTACTACCTGCACCTGTTCGACCGCAAGCAGCCGGACCTGAACTGGGAGAACCCCGAGGTCCGGCACGCCGTGTACGCGATGATGCGGTGGTGGCTCGACCGCGGGGTCGACGGGTTCCGCATGGACGTCATCAACATGATCAGCAAGGACGTCGACCCGGACGGCGCCCTGCACGACGGCCCGCCGCTGCCGGGGGTGCCCTACGGCGACGGCTCGGCGTCCTACCTGTGCGGGCCCCGGATCCACGAGTTCCTGCAGGAGATGCACCGCGAGGTCTACGCCGGCCACCGCGAGCGGCTGCTGCTGGTCGGGGAGATGCCGGGCGTGACGGTCGAGCAGGCGCGGCTGTTCACCGACCCGGCCCGCGCCGAGGTGGACATGGTGTTCCAGTTCGAGCACGTCGGGCTGGACTTCGACGGCGCCAAGTTCGCCCCGCGCCCGCTGCGGATGGCCGACCTCAAGGCCTCGTTCGGCCGCTGGCAGGCAGGGCTGGCCGACGTCGGCTGGAACTCCCTCTACTGGGACAACCACGACCAGCCGCGGGCGGTCTCCCGCTTCGGCGACGACTCGCCGCGGTACCGCCGCGACTCGGCCACGTGCCTGGCCACCCTGCTGCACCTGCACCGGGGGACGCCCTACGTCTACCAGGGCGAGGAGCTCGGGATGGCCAACGCCCCGTTCGCCTCGCTCGACGACTTCCGGGACGTCGAGTCGCTCAACCACTTCGCCCAGGCCGTCGCGCACGGCGAGGACCCCGACACCGTGCTGGCCGCCATGCGCCGGATGAGCCGGGACAACGCCCGGACGCCGGTGCAGTGGGACGCCTCGGAGCACGCCGGCTTCACCACCGGCACGCCGTGGATCGCGGTCAACCCCGACCACGTCGAGTGGAACGCGCAGGCGCAGCGCGCCGACCCGCGCTCGGTGTTCGCCCACCACAAGCGGCTGATCGCGTTGCGGCGCGAGCTGCCGGTGGTCGCGCTCGGGGACTTCACCATGCTGCTGCCCGACCACGACGAGGTGTACGCGTTCACCCGCTCCCTGGACGGCGAGACGCTGCTGGTCGTCTGCAACCTCGGCGGGCACGAGCACCGGCTGGCCGAGCTCCTCCCGGAGGCCCTGGACGGCGACCTCGTGCTGGGCAACCTGGCCGACGGCGACCCCGCCGTCCTGCGCCCCTGGGAGGCCCGCGTCCTCCGGGTCTGACCGGGCCCGCGGTCGGCGCGGGCCGGGCAGGTCGTCGCCGCTCCCCGCCTGCGGCGTCGGCACTCCGCCGACGTGACGCGCGCCACACGATCAGCCGCTACTGTCCGGGGTCCGGCGGACGGGGGAGCTGATGCGCGTCGTGGAGCGACCGGTCAGGGTCTCGGTGGCGGCGGTCGGGGTGACGGTCCTGCTCGCCGCCTGCGGTGGGGGCGACCTCGGAGGCAGCGAGGAGGGCGAGCCGCTGACCGTGTGGACCCTCGAGAACCTCCCCGACCGCCTCGCCGTCCAGGAGGAGATCGCCGCCGCCTTCACCGAGAGCAGCGGGGTCGAGGTCGAGCTGGTCGCCGTCGACCCGAACCAGTTCAACCAGCTGCTGATCTCCTCGGCCGCCGCGGGACGGCTGCCCGACGTCATCGGCGCCCTGCCGCTGGCCGGCGTCCAGCTGCTGGCGACCAACGAGCTCATCGACCGCGAGCTGACCGCCGCCGTGGTGGAGGGCCTGGGCGCCGACACCTTCTCCGAGCACGCGCTGGAGCTGACCCGGGACGGCGACGCGCAGGTCGCCGTCCCCAGTGACGGGTGGGCGCAGATGCTGGTCTACCGCAAGGACCTCTTCGACGCCGCCGGCCTGGCCGCACCGGAGACCTACGACGACATCCTGGTCGCCGCGCGGGAGCTGGACGGCCCCGAGCTGGCCGGCTTCGTCGGGTCCACCGTGCCGAACGACGCCTTCACGCAGCAGACCTTCGAGCACCTCGCGCTCGGCAACGGCTGCCAGCTGGTGGACGACACGGGGGAGGTCACGATCGACAGCGACGCGTGCGTGGGGTCGTTCGCGTTCTACGACGAGCTCATCGGCGACTACTCGGTCAGCGGCGCGCAGGACGTCGACACCACGCGCGCCGCCTACTTCGCCGGGGAGGCGGCCATGGTCGTGTGGTCCTCGTTCATCCTCGACGAGATGGCCGGCCTGCGGGCCGACGCGCTGCCGACCTGCCCCGACTGCGCGGACGACCCGGCCTTCCTCGCCCGGAACAGCGGTGTGGTCACCGCGATCTCGGGGCCCGACGGCGACGAGCCGGCGCAGTTCGGCGAGATCGTCTCGTGGGCCGTCACGGCCGACGCGCAGCCCGCCGCCGGCGACTTCGTCAGCTACCTGATGGACGACGGGTACGAGCGGTGGATCGGCTTCTCGCCGGAGGGCAAGGTGCCCACCCGACGGGGCACGGCCGAGGAGCCCACGCGGTTCCTCGACACCTGGGCCACCCTGCCGGCCGGCGTGGACACCAAGGCGCCGCTGACGGACTTCTACCCGGCCGAGGTCCTCGACGCCCTCCGGACCGCGCCCGACCGGATCGCCCCCTGGGGGATCCCCCAGGGACAGGGCGCCCTGATCGGCGCCTCCCTGGGCGAGCTGCCCGTCCCGCAGGCGATCGCCGCGATGACCGGGGGCGAGGTGGATCCCAGCGGGGCGGCGGAGCAGGCGGCCGAGGCGCTGCAGGAGATCGCCTCGTCGGTGGACTGACGTGCGCCCGGCGGTGTCCGAGGACCGGCGGGACGGCGGCCGCGAGTCGCGCGGTCGCGGGACCCTGCGGGGACGCGAGTCGCGGACCGGGCTGGCCCTGATCTCACCGACCGTCGTCCTGGTCCTGGTGCTCGTCGTGCTGCCGATCCTGTGGACGGTGGTGCTCGCCTTCCAGGACCTCAAGCTCATCCGGCTGCGGACGGACGGGTTGTTCGGGCCCTTCACGGTGGAGAACTTCGCCGACGTGTTCGGCTCCCCCGGGTTCTGGGAGTCGCTGGTGACCACGCTGGTGTACGCCGTCGGCGGCACCACGGCGTCGATCGGGCTGGGGCTGGTCGCGGCGCTGGCCCTGCGCCGGGGCTTCCGCGGCCGCACCCTGGTCCGGGCGTCGCTGCTGCTGCCCTACGTCGCGCCGGTGGTGGCGGCGACGTTCGTCTGGGGCGTGATGCTCAACCCCCAGTTCGGCATCGTGAACGAGCTGGGGACCGGCCTGCTCGGCTGGGACGAGCCGATCCCCTTCCTGTCCGAGCGCCCGACCGCGCTGCTGACCGTCATCTTCTTCGAGATGTGGCGCTCGTTCCCGTTCGCCTTCCTCTTCATCACCGCGCGCCTGCAGGCCGCGCCGGCCACGCTGGAGGAGGCGGCGCGGGTCGACGGGGCGACCCCGACGCAGGTGTTCCGCCACATCGTGTGGCCCCAGCTGCTGCCGACGATCGCGGTGCTGGCGCTGCTCCGCTTCATCTGGACCTTCAACAACTTCGACGACATCTACCTGCTCACCGGCGGAGGAGCCGGCACCGACGTCATCAGCGTGCGGGTGTTCGACTTCCTGGTCGGCCGCGGGGACATCGGCGCCGCGTCCGCGCAGGCGCTGGTCCTCTCCGCCGTCCTGATGGTGCTGGTCGCGGTGTACTACCGGTTCGCGGCGAAGGACGAGGTGGCCTGATGGCGGGCATCGCGACCGTGCCGGCGGAGACCTCCGCCGCGTCCGGCACCCAGCGCAGCGGTTCCCCGGCGGGACGCCGCTGGTCGCGCACCACCGTCGAGACCCGGGTGCTCGGCGTCCTGCGGTGGGTGGTGATCGCGGGGCTGCTGCTGTTCACCCTGTTCCCCTTCTACTACATGGTGCTGCTCTCCTTCCGGGACCTGAGCTCGCTGCTGCAGGCGCCGGCCCGCCTGTGGCCGACGCTGTCGGAGCTGACGCTCACCACGTACCGCGACGTCCTCTCCCCCACCGAGTCCGGCGGCCAGGGCTTCCTGCGCTTCATGGCCGTCAGCGGCGTGGTCGCGCTCGGCACGGTCGCGGTGACGCTGGCCTTCGCCGTCCTGGGCTCCTACGCCCTCGCCCGGCTGCGGTTCCCCGGCCACCGGCGGATCAGCGTGCTGTTCCTCGCCGTCTACCTGTTCCCGAGCATCCTGCTGGCCGTTCCGCTGTTCATCTTCTTCACGCGGGTCGGGCTCCGCGGCGCCCTGCCCGCGCTCGTGCTGGTGTACGTGTCGCAGACCGTCGCGGTCGCCATCTACATGCTCCGCAACTACTTCCAAACCGTGCCGGCCAGCATCGAGGAGGCCGCCGCGGTGGACGGCGCCGACCGGTTCACGATCATGCGCCGGATCACCCTGCCGCTGGCGATGCCGGCGATCCTCTCCAACGCCCTGTTCGTCTTCATGATCGCCTGGAACGAGTTCCTGTTCGCCCTGCTGTTCCTGGTGGAGGACCGGTCGCGGTGGACGGTCTCCCTGGGCCTCTCCCAGCTCGCGGGCAGCATCGAGATCCCCACGACCGTGCTCATGGCCGGGTCGGTGATCCTGACGGTGCCGATCGTCGTGCTCTTCCTGGCCACCGAGCGGCTCCTCACCGGAGGCCTGACCGCCGGCGCCGAGAAGGGGTGAGCGCGCCGGGCGCGGTGACCGGAGGAGAGTCGTCCGCGTCAGCTGCACCGATCTCCTCCGTGCGGTCGAGCGGATGGGCGAGCTCGTCGGCGGGCAGGCGGCCGACCAGCAGGACGACGGCGGCCAGCACGGGCGGGACGAGCCCGGCGACGAGGAAGGTCGCGGTCAGCCCGATCACCTCGCTGACCGGGCCGGCCAGGGCCATCGACAGCGGGAGGAACGCCGTCGAGACGAAGAAGTCCAGGCTGGAGACGCGGCCGAGCAGCGCCGGCGGCACCCGCCGCTGGAGCAGCGTGCCCCAGATGACCATCCCGGCCTGCGCGGTCGCACCGGTGACCAGCCCGGCGGCGATCATCAGCAGCAGGGACGTCGAGGTGCCGAAGACCACCAGCGGCACGCAGCCCAGACCCCACAGCAGGTTCATCACGGTGAGGTAGCGGCGCGGCAGCCGCAGCGAGGCGACCGTCGTCGACCCGAGCGCCCCGCCGATCCCGAAGGCGGCCAGCACCAGGGCGTGCTCGACCGGCCCGCCGCCCGCGCGGTCCTTGATCGCGAAGGGGGCCAGCACCTCGAACGGGCCGAGCATCACCAGCAGCATCAGCGAGGCGAACACCAGCGTGGCCAGCAGCCAGGGCGTGCGCACCATGTACCGGAAGCCCTCGGCCATGTCCGCGAACAGGCCGCGCACCGGGTGCGCGGGCGCCGTCCCCGGCTCCCGGCGGACCGGCGTGGCCGGCAGGACCGCCACGCAGACCGCCGCCGCCAGGGCCGCGGCAGCGGTGACCGCGAGGGCCGCGCCGGGGGAGGCCGCGGCGACCACCCCGCCGGCCAGCGCCGGACCGGTGGCCTGGAACAGCACCGGGCGCATCGTGCCCTCGAGGCCGTTGGCCGCCAGCAGGGAGCTCTCCGGGAGCAGCGCCGGGACCAGCGCGGAGTAGGCCGGGTAGTAGAGGCCGTTCGCCAGCCCGCCCACCAGGCCGACGGCGGCCAGTTGCCAGAGGGTGAGCACCCCCGCCAGGGACAGCGCCGCGACCAGCGCGGTCCCCCCGGTCTGGACCAGCGCGACGGCCAGCAGGATGTGCCGCTGCGGAACGCGATCGGCGAGCGCGCCGCCGAGCAGGGTGCTGGCCAGCATCCCGCCGGCCTGCAGGCCGCTCACCAGCGACAGCTCGGCCGGCCCGCCGCCGAGGGCGACGACCTGCCACACCACGGCGACGGCGAAGGTGCTGTTGGTCAGCAGGGAGCACCCGAGCGAGGCGGCCAGCAGGCGGTAGCGCCGGTACCGCAGCGGCGTCAGGGCGCGCGGCAGGCCGGCCATCGAGCAACTCCCCCGTTCGTTCCGCCCCGGCGCCGGGACGGCGAGACCATCGTGCCCGCCGCCCGGCGGCCGGTGCCCCGGGCACCCCTGCGGGTGTTGCACGTGGAACAGCCGCGGAACCGTCACACCCCCGCGGCATGGTGGAGACGTTCCCGACGTTGTACGCAACGCACCTCCCCAGCAGGAGACACGTCATGCGCAGGCCCACTCCCTCCCGGGCGCCGGCCGTGGACGACCTCCGACGGGACGCCGTCCGGCGCCAGCAGACGCCGGCCCCGACCGCCGTGCCGCACGACCCCGCCGCACTCCCCCCGCCCGCCGGCGTCCCGGCGTCCGCCACCCCGGCGCCGCCGCCCGCGGTGCCGCACCCCGCGGCGGCCCACCCGGCCCACTGGGGCCCGCCCGACCCGCTCGGCGACATCCTGGCCACCGCCTGGCGGCCCGGAGCCGCGCCGCCGCGGGAGATCCGCGTCCGCCCCGAGGTCCACGAGCGCGTCCTGGCCCAGCTCCCGCCGTCCGACCGCGGGTCGCGCGCGGCGCAGGACAGCGCCGGGCACCCGGCCGTGCCGCTCGTCGTCGACCCGGAGCTGCCGCCCTTCCCCGGCTTCGAGGTCGTGCGGGTCGCGCCGGAGCGGCTGGCCGCCTGACTGTCCCGCACCCCCCGGTCGGGCCTACCGTCGACCCGCACGCGCTGGTCGGGGGAGGTCCGGCGGCCGGACCCCCGCGCGACGGAGGGCTGGTCCGATGGCGACGTTCGTGCTGGTGCACCCCGCCTGGTTCGGCGGCTGGTGCTGGCGGAAGCTCACCCCGCGGCTCCGCGCGGCCGGGCACGAGGTGGTCACGCCGACGCTGACCGGCCTCGGCGACCGGGCGCACCTGCTCGACCACGGCATCGACCTGCACACCCACGTCGAGGACGTCGTCAGCGTGCTGACCTACGAGGACCTCGACCGCGTGGTGCTGGTCGGCAACAGCTCCGGCGGCATGGTGGTCACCGGGGTCGCCGACCGGGTGCCCGAGCGGGTGGCCGAGGTGGTCTACCTCGACGCCTTCGTGCCCGAGGACGGCCAGTGCCTGCTCGACCTGGTCCCCCCCGAGCGCCGGGCCGGCATCGAGGCGCTGGCCGAGCAGGAGGGCGACGGCTGGCTGGTGCCCCGGATCGCGCCGCCGCCGTGGGAGGAGATCCTCCCCCGGCTCTGGGAGATCACCGACCCGGCCGACCTGGCCTGGGCCCTGCCGCGGTTGCACGCCACGCCGCTGGGCCACTTCAGCCGACCGGTGCGGCTGGTCAACGCGGCGGTCGACGGCCTGCCCCGGGCCTACGTCCGCTCCGCTCGCTACCCGCAGCCGGCCTACGACCGGTTCGCGCAGCGGGCCCAGGAGGCGCCCGGCTGGCGGTACCGCGAGCTGGACTGCTCGCACATCCCGTACGTCACCTGCCCGGACGACGTGGCCGCCGTCCTGTTGGAGCTGGCCGCGGTCCCCGCCGGGAGCGGGTGACCGGGGCGGCGCCTCATCGGGGGCCGCGCTCCTGCGCCAGCGCCACGTAGTGCTCGACCGCGGCCGGGTCGTCGACCGCGCCGACGTTGAGCGCCCTGGCCGGGTCGACACCCTGGAACAGCCGCTTGAGCGGGACCTCCAGGCGCTTGCCGGTGCGGGTGTGCGGCACGCCGGGGACGGCGATGACCTCGTCGGGCACGTGCCGGGGGCTGGCCTGGCGGCGGATGGCGTCCTTGATCGCGGCCTCGAGCTCGGGGGTGAGCTCCTGACCCTCGGCGAGCTTCACGAACAGCGGCATCCAGTAGCCGCCGTCGCGCTGCTCGACGCCGAGGACGACGCAGTCGGCGACCTCGGGGATCGCCTCGACGGCGGCGTAGATGTCGGCGGTGCCCATGCGGACGCCGCCGCGGTTGAGCGTGGAGTCCGAGCGGCCGGTGATGACGCAGGTGCCGCGCTCGGTGACCTCCATCCAGTCGCCGTGCCGCCAGACGCCGGGCCAGGGCTCGAAGTAGGCCTCGCGGTAGCGGCTGCCGTCGGGGTCGTTCCAGAAGTACAGGGGCATCGAGGGCATCGGCTCGGTGACCACCAGCTCGCCGAGCTCCCCGACGACCGGCTCGCCCTCCTCGTTCCACGCGGCGGCCGCGACGGCGAGCATCGGCCGCTGGAGCTCGCCGGCGGTGACCGGGAGCAGCGGGGAGCTGCCGACGAAGCCGGTGGCGACGTCGGTGCCGCCGGAGAGCGAGCCGAGGAAGACGTCAGGCCCCACCGCGTCGTACACCCAGGTGAAGGCCGAGGCCGGCAGCGGCGAGCCGGTGGAGCCGATGTACCGCAGCGCCGACAGGTCGTGGGTCTCCCCCGGCCGGGTGCCGGCCTTCTCGCAGGCGGTGAGGTAGCCGGCGCTGGTCCCCAGGTAGGTCAGCCGGGTCTGCGCGGCGAGAGCGAACTGGGCGTCGATCGACGGGTACGCCGGGGCGCCGTCGTGCACGACCACGGTCGCTCCGCAGAGCAGCGCGGAGGTGGCGATGTTCCACATGATCCAGGCGGTGGAGGCGTACCAGTAGAAGCGGTCGCCGGGGCCGACGTCGCCGTGCAGCGCGAGCTGCTTGCGCTCCTCCAGGGTGATCGCCCCGTGGCCGTGGACGATGCCCTTGGGCAGGCCGGTCGTGCCCGAGGAGTAGACGATCCACAGCGGGGAGTCGAAGGGGACCTGCTCGAACCGCGGCTCCTGCTCGTCGGCGACGGCCTCGGCCCAGCCGAGGGCGCCGTCCGGCAGCTCGTCGGGGTGCAGCCGCGGGACGGCGATCGTCGTCCGCACGCTCGGCAGGGACCCGCGGAGCTCGCGGACGACGTCGCGGCGGTCGTACTCCTTGCCGTTGAAGCGATAGCCGTCGACGGCGACCAGCACGGTGGGCTCGATCTGGGCGAACCGGTCGAGGACCGCGCGGGTGCCGAAGTCGGGGGCGCAGGAGGACCACACCGCACCGATGGCGGCCGTGCCGAGGAAGGCGACGACCGCCTCGGGGACGTTGGGCAGGTACCCCGCGACGCGGTCGCCGCGCCCGACGCCGAGCCGGCGCAGGGTGGCGGCGAAGGCGCCGACCCGGGCGCGCAGCTGCGCCCAGCTGACCTCGACCGGGTCGCGGTCCTCGGCGACGGCGACCAGCGCCGGGGAGTCGGCGGGCACGGTGCCCTCGGCGCCCGCCCGGAGCGCCTGCTCGGCGTAGTTGAGCGTGGTGCCGGGGAACCACTCGGCCCCGGGCATCTCCCGCCGGGTCAGGACCCGGTCGTCGGGCACGCCGGGCAGCACGCCGCTCCAGGTGGCGAAGTCGCCCCAGAACTGGTCGAGGTGCTCGACCGACCAGCGCCAGATCGCGTCGTAGCCGGGCGGGTCGCCGAAGTCGAGGCCGCGCCGCTCGGCCACCCAGCCGGCGAACCGGCCGAGCTGGGTGGCCCGCGCGGACTCCGGGGTGGGGCGCCAGAGGACGGCGGGCTCGGCAGACGTGTCAGCACTCACACCGGGCACCTTGCCACTGCGAGGACGGCTGCGAGGAGCGGTGACCGGGCGCGGGCAGCAAGATGGGCAGGGTGACCCGCTCCGCACACCCCCCGGTGGCGGTGGCCGCATGAGCGAGCCCGGCGACGTCGAGCGCAACGTCCTCGGCGGCCCCCTGGAGCCGTGCAGCACGGACCCGATGACCGGCTTCTACCGCACCGGCGCCTGCAGCAGCGGACCCGACGACATCGGCAGTCACACCGTCTGCGCCGTGGTGTCGGCGGAGTTCCTCGCGCTGCAGCGGGAGCTGGGCAACGACCTGGTCACCCCGCGCCCGGAGTACGGCTTCCCCGGCCTGCGCCCCGGCGACCGCTGGTGCGTGGTCGCCGCCCGGTGGCTGCAGGCCTACCAGGCGGGCACGGCCGCCGGCGTCGTCCTCGCGGCGACCAACGTCCGCGCGCTCGACGTCGTCCCGATCGAGGCGCTGCGGCAGCACGCGGTCGACGTCCCCGACGACCTCAGCGGCCTCGACTGAACCCGCCTTCCACGACGAGGAGACCCGTGAACGACCTGCTGGACCTGCCCGTGACCACGCTGCAGGGGGAGGAGACCACCGTCGGCGCGCTGACCGCCGGACGTGCGGCGCTGGTGGTCAACGTCGCCAGCCGCTGCGGCCTCACTCCGCAGTACACCCAGCTCGAGGCCCTGCAGCGGGAGTACGGGCCGCGCGGGTTCACCGTGCTCGGCGCCCCCTGCAACCAGTTCATGGGCCAGGAACCGGGCACCGCGGAGGAGATCGCCGGGTTCTGCTCGGCCACCTACGGCGTGACCTTCCCGATGACCGACAAGCTCGAGGTCAACGGCCCCGGCGCCCACCCGCTCTTCCAGCGCCTGACCGGGACGCCCGACCCCGCCGGCGAGGCCGGCGAGGTGCAGTGGAACTTCGAGAAGTGGCTGGTCTCGTCCGACGGCGAGGTCGTCGCCCGGTTCCGGCCCCGGACGCAGCCCGACGCCCCCGAGGTCCGGCGGGCGATCGAGCAGGTCCTGAGCCGGTGAGCGCGCCCGCCGACCTGCACTTCTGGTTCGACCCGGTCTGCCCGTTCGCCTGGATGACCAGCAAGTGGGTCCGCCTGGTGTCCGCGCAGCGCGACGTCGCCGTCGAGTGGCGGCTGATCTCCCTCCGGCTGCTCAACCGGCACGTCGACTACGCCGCCCGGTTCCCGCCCGAGTACGAGGCCGGCCACACCGCCGGCCTCCGCCTGCTGCGGGTCGCCGCCCGGGCCCGCGCCGAGCACGGCCCGGCGGCCCTGGACCCGCTCTACACCGCGCTGGGCGAGCGCGTCTTCGAGTCCGAGCAGGTCGCCGGCCGCGAGGTCCGCGGGCGGCGGGAGTTCGTCGCGCCCGCCCTGGCCTCCGCCGGCCTGCCGGCCGACCTCGCCGACGCCCTGGACGACGCGTCGTGGGACGCCGAGATCCAGGCCGAGACCGACGCCGCGCTGGCGCTGACCGGCAAGGACGTCGGGACGCCGATCCTCCAGTTCGGCCCGCCCGACGGCCCGGCCTTCTTCGGCCCGGTGATCAGCCGCCTGCCCAGCGACGCCGAGGCCGCCGAGCTCTGGGACCACGTCGTCGCCCTCGCCCGCTTCCCGGGGTTCGCCGAGCTCAAGCGCAGCCTCCGCGAGCAGCCCCAGCTGCCGTCGTTCGGCGTCCGCCCGGGCGAGGTCGGCCGCCAGGAGGACTGGCACGGCGGCAGCCGCCGCCAGCACCGCTGACCGGACCGGCCACCAGCTGGGTAAGGTGAGCCTCGCCTACCTCCACCCCGTCCGCCCGGGAGCCGCTCGTGTCCTCGACGACCGACGCCGCTCCCCCGGCGGCCGGCACCCTCGCCCCGCGGCGGCGGACCGAGCTCCTGCACGGGTCGGGCGGCCGGTTGCTCGCCGTCCTCGTGCTGCTCGCCCTGGTCGTCCTGGCCGCCGCCCTGAGCATCGCCGTCGGCACCCGCTCGATCGACCTGGGCACGGTCTGGCAGGCCCTGACCCACCCCGACCTGGGCACCGAGGAGGCGGTGATCGTCCACGAGCTGCGGCTGCCCCGCACCGTGCTCGGGCTGATGGTCGGCCTCTCCCTCGGCGTCGCCGGCGCGCTCACCCAGGGCCACACGCGCAACCCCCTCGGCGACCCCGGCCTGCTCGGGGTCACCGCCGGGGCCTCGCTCGGCGTCGTCCTGGCCATCTGGCTGCTGGGCATCACCACGCCCGCCGGGTACGTGTGGTTCGGCTTCGCCGGCGCGCTGGTCGGCACGGTGCTGGTGTTCGCGCTCGGCTCCGTCGGCCGCGGCGGCGCCACCCCCGTGACCCTCGCCCTGGCCGGTGCCGCACTGTCGGCCCTGCTGTACGCGCTGGTGCGGGCGATCCTGGTCAGCGACAGCGACAGCCTCGACAGCTTCCGCTTCTGGGTGGTCGGCGCACTGGCCGGCCGCGGCGCCGACATCGCCTGGCAGGTGGCGCCGTTCCTCGCCGTCGGGGTGGTCCTCGCGCTGCTCAACGCACCCGCGCTCGACCTGCTCGGGCTCGGGGAGGACGTCGCCCGCGGGCTGGGCCAGCGGGTCTGGCTGGCCCGGCTGGTGGGCCTGGCCGCGGTGACGCTGCTCTGCGGCGCGGCCACCGCCGCCTGCGGGCCGATCGCCTTCGTCGGGCTGGTCGTGCCGCACGTGGTCCGCGCCGTCACCGGTCCGGCGCACCGCTGGCTCATCCCGTGCTCGGGTCTGCTGGGAGCCGCCTTCCTGCTGGTCGCCGACGTCCTCGGCCGGGTCGTGGCCCGGCCCGGCGAGGTGCAGGTCGGCATCGTCCTCGCCCTGCTGGGCGCGCCGTTCTTCATCGCGCTCATCCGCCGCCGCCGGCTGGCCGGCCCGTGACCGAGCTCGCGAGGTTCCGCACGGGCACAGCACGACCCGGCACGGGGACGACGAGCGCCGGCGAGGAGACGCCGTGACGACGACGGTGGAGCGGCCCGGGGAGGCCGTCGGGCACCCCGGGCAGGCCGTCGTCCGGCTGGGCCCGCTGTCCGGCCGGGTCCGCTGGCGGGCGCTGGCCGTCCCCGCGGTGACCGCGGGCGTCGTCGTCCTGCTGGGCGCGGTGAGCCTGGGCCGCGGCGACTTCCCGATCGGCCTCGCCGACGTGCTGCGCACCCTGGTCGGCCTGGGCGAGCCGCGGCAGGAGTTCATCGTCCTGCAGCTGCGGGCGCCGCGGATCGTCGTGGGCGCGCTCGTCGGCATCGCGTTCGGCATCGCCGGCGCGCTGTTCCAGACCTTCGCCCGCAACCCGCTGGCCTCCCCGGACATCCTCGGCATCACCCAGGGGGCCTCCGTCGGCGCGGTGGCGGCGATCGTGCTGGGCGGCAGCGCCTCCGCGACGGGGCTCCTCGGCGGGCTCGGCGTCCCGCTGGCCGCCCTGCTCGGCGCCCTCGTGACCGGGGCCCTGCTGTTCGTGCTGGCCTGGCGCCGCGGCGTGGACGGCTACCGCCTCGTGCTCGTCGGGATCGCCCTGTGGGCCGTCGCCTCCGCGCTCACCGACTGGCTGCTCACCCGCGCCGAGATCTACGACGCGGCGAGCGCCTACGTCTGGATCACCGGCTCGCTCAACGCCCGCACCTGGGGCCAGGCCGTGCCGCTCGCCCTCGCCCTCGCGGTCCTGGTGCCCGCCGCGCTGGCCACCAGCCGGGCCCTGGCCGTGCTGCAGTTCGGCGACGACACCGCGCGGGGGCTCGGGGTCCGGCTGGCGCCCACACAGGCCGGCGTGGTGCTCGTCGCGGTGGCGCTCACCGCGGCCGCCGTCTCCGCAGCGGGGCCCATCTCCTACGTCGCGCTGGTCGTGCCGCAGATCGCCGTCCGGCTGGTCGGGGGCTCGCGCCCGCCGCTGCTCGCCTCCGCGCTGCTGGGGGCGGCCCTGGTCCTCGGGGCGGACCTGCTCACGCGCACCGTCCTGCCCGACGCCCTGCCCGTCGGCATCCTCACCGCCGCCGTGGGCGCGCCCTACCTGCTCTGGCTCCTCGTCCGCGGAAGGCGGCGATCGACGCTGTGACCAGCACCCTCCCCCAGACGCCACCCACCGAGGCCGGACCGGTCCGTCTCGCCGCCGAGTCGGTCAGCCTGGCCTACGACGACCGGGTCGTCGTCCGGGGCCTGGACCTGGAGCTCACCGACGGCTCGTTCACCGCGATCGTCGGGCCCAACGGCTGCGGCAAGTCCACGCTGCTGCGGGCGCTGGGCCGGCTGCTGCGGCCGACCGAGGGGCAGGTGCTGCTCGACGGGCACGCCATCTCCAGGACGCCGACCCGCGAGGTCGCCAAGGTGCTCGGCCTGCTGCCCCAGACGCCGGTCGCGCCCGAGGGGCTCACCGTGGCCGACCTGGTCGCCCGCGGCCGGCACCCGCACCAGTCGTGGCTCAAGCAGTGGTCGCGCGGCGACGAGGCCGCCGTGGCCGAGGCGCTGGCCTGGACCGACATGTCCGACCTGGCCGACCGCCCGGTCGACGCCCTCTCCGGCGGTCAGCGCCAGCGCGCCTGGATCTCCATGGCGCTCGCCCAGGGCACCGACCTGCTGCTGCTCGACGAGCCGACCACCTACCTGGACCTCTCCCACCAGATCGACGTCCTGGAGCTGGTCAGCCGGCTGCACACCGAGCGCGGGCGCACGGTCGCGGTCGTGCTGCACGACCTGAACCTGGCGGCGCGGTACGCCCAGCGGCTGGTCGCGATGAAGGACGGCGTCCTCGTCGCCTCGGGCACGCCGGCGGAGGTGCTCACCGAGCAGCTGCTGGCCGACGTCTTCGACCTCGAGGCGCGGATAGTGCCGGACCCGGTGGCCGGGACGCCGATGGTGGTGCCGGTCCGCCGCCTGCGGTAGCTGCGGGATCTCGGCGCCATCCGCGGCCCGATCGGCCCCTGCAGGGGCCCGCCGCGAGCTCGCGAGTGGCGGGGGGCAGGGGGTCCTTCTTCAGCCGGCGACGCCCTGGCGCCAGTAACCCATGAACGCCACCGCGCTGCGCGGGAGGCCGAGGTCGCCGACCAGGTGGCGGCGCAGCTGCTTGACGACGCCGGCCTCCCCGGCCAGCCAGGCGTAGCAACTGCCGGCGGCGTCCCCCTCGGGCACCTCCCACAGCAGCTCGGCGTCGAGGTCGAAGTCCTCGATGTCGGCCGGCCGCCCGGAGGCCACGCCCAGCTCGCACAGCGCGGCGTGCACGGCCGGGACCAGCAGCGAGCCGCGGGCCGCACCCTCGCGCGGCAGCCAGCGCACGGTGGCCCCCGGCGGTAGCGCGACGTTGAGCGCGTCGCCGGCGGTCGGCACCTCCAGCAGCGCGGTCACCGTCCGCGGGCCGCCTTCGTCGTCCAGCCCCTCGAGGATCGCGCACACCGCGGGGACGGCGGTCTCGTCGCCGGCCAGCAGCAGCGTGCGCGCCGTCGCGGGGGGCGCCCACTCCGCGCCCCACATGCGGCCGCGCCCGGGCCGGTCGGGCCCCAGCAGGACGACGCGGTTCCCCGGCACGGCGGAGGCGGCCCAGCGCGCGGCGGGGCCGGCGTGCCCGTCCTCGATGCCGTGCAGGACGACGTCGATGTCGACCTCGCCGAGGTCGGGCCGGGCGGCGCGCACCGTGTAGGTGCGGATGTGCGGCCGCTGCTCCTCCGGCATCGCGCAGTACTCCGGGTACCAGGCCGAGCCGCACTCGACGAGCCGGCGCAGGCCGGCCGGGTCGCGCACGAGGACCAGCTTGAACCGCTGGTCGTCCCCGGCGACGCCGAACCCGGTGAGCTGCGGACCGGCCAGCGTCAGGCGCAGGAAGCTCGGCCCGAGCCGCCGCACCGAGGCCACGGACGCCTCGAAGAAGGCCCACCCCGGGGCGGTCACCACCTCCTGCTGCGCGGTCACCGTCACGGCCGGGCCCTCCGATCTGCGGCGGGCCAGCCCCTTGCGGCACCCGACTAAGGCAAGGCTAACCTGAGCCCCCGCTCCAGGGGAACACCCCTGGCCCGACCTGCGAGGAGAACCGGTGCACCGCACGCCGCGCCGCCTGATCGGCGCCTCCCTCACCTTGGCCGCGCTGCTCGCGACCACCGGCTGCGCCGGCGACGACCCGGCCGGCACCGGTGACTCGGGGGAGGGCGGCTGGGAGTTCACCGACGACCTCGGCACCACCGTCGAGCTCGACGAGGCCCCGACGCGCGTCGCCGGGCTCAACGACGTCATCTCCTCGCTGTGGAACTACGGCGTCGAGCCGGTCGCCTCCTGGGGACAGACCTCCGCCGAGGAGGACGTCGCCTTCGAGGGCAAGGACCTCGGCGAGCTGGCGATCGTGGGCACCAGCTACGGCCAGATCGACCTCGAGGCGCTGGCCGCCGCCGACCCCGACCTCATCGTGACCTCGGTCTACCCGACCGACTCCGCCGGCACCATCGACGAGACCCAGCCCCTGTACGGCTTCGAGTCGCTCGAGCAGCAGGAGCAGGTCGCCGCGATCGCGCCGATCGTCGCCATCACCTGGGGCGGGTCGGCGGCCGACGTCATCGACCGCACCCTCGAACTGGCCGAGTCCATCGGCGCCGACGACGAGCTGGTCAGCGCGGCGCGGGAGGACTACGAGGCGGCGTCCGCGGCCCTGACCGAGGCCGCGGCCAGCGGCGTGACGGTGCTGCCGGTCTACGCCACGCCCAGCGACGGCTGGTGGATGTGCCGGGCCGCCGACGACCCCTCTCTGCACCTCTACCAGGACCTCGGCGTGCAGTTCGTCGACCCGGGCGGCGAGGACTACTTCTGGCACGCCGTCGGCTGGGAGGAGGTCCCGAACTACCCGAGCGACGTGATCCTCTACTCGCTGCGGCTGAGCATGGCGCCGGAGGAGTTCGCGGCCCAGCCGACCGCCGCGCTGCTGCCGGCGGTGCAGAACGGGCAGCTCTACCCGTGGAAGTACCTCGGGATGGACTACGCCGCCCAGGCCGAGTACATGCAGGAGCTGGCCGGCCACCTCTCCGCGGCCCGCAAGCTCACCTGAGCACCGGAGGGGATCTGTGCGGGTCACCCGCACAGATCCCCTCCGGTCAGGAGGGCACGACGGTCTCGGGCACCCGGGCCGGCGAGGAGGCCGCCCGCGCGGTCTGCGCCAGCCCGATCCCCACCAGGACGACGAGGCCGCCGAGCACCTGCCAGCCCGAGAGGACCTGCTCCACCCACAGCCAGGCCACCCCCGAGGCGAACACCGGCTCGACCGTGGCCACCAGCCCCGCCGTCGTCGGCGACAGGTGCCGCAGCGCCCCGATCGACAGCCAGAACGGCACCATCGCCCCCAGGACGACGATCCAGGCGACCAGCACCCACAGCGGGACATGCAGCGAGCCGACCGACACCGGCACCCGCTCTCCCAGCACGCCGGCGTCGAACGTCGTCCACGGCGCCGCGACCGCCCAGAACAGCGCCGCGGCCACGAAGCTCCAGCAGGTCAGCGCCACCGGGTCGCGGGTGGTCGTGCCCCGCTCGCCCATCAGGTAGTAGGTCGCGAGGCACACCGCGGCGGCCAGGGCCGCGGCCACGCCGAGCGGGTCGAGCGAGCCGCCGCCCTGCCAGACCTCGGCGACGAGGACCAGCCCCGCCAGCGTCAGCAACAGCGCACCCCACAGCCGGGCGTGCACCCGCTCCCGCCGGACCAGCCACACGTAGAGCGCGATGAGCACCGGTGCGGTCATCTCGAACACCAGCGCCACGCCGACCGGCAGCCGGCCGATCGCCACGTAGTACAGGTACTGGGTGAGCGCGACGCCGACCACGCCGAAGACGGCGAGGAACGGCACCTCGCGCCAGGTCAGCCGCAGCCGTTGCGGTGCGGTGACCGCGAGGACGGCGAGCAGCCCCACGGCCGCGCCGGCGCAGCGCAGCGCGGTCAGCCGGGTCGAGGGCAGGCCGGCCTGCAGGGCCAGCGTGGAGACCGTGCCGTTGACCGCGAAGAACCCCGCCGCGGCGACGGTGGCGGCGTAGCCGAGGGCGGGGCGGGGCACGAGCGCCGAATGTAGTCCGCGAAAGCCCCCGAGCCACCTACCGGGTCCGCGTGGCCTCGAATCGCTGCCGCACCCGGAAGCCCGCGCCGTCCGGGTCCTCCTCCGCGCGCCAGCGGAAGGAGTCCGCAGCGACCTCGGAGAACACCCAGCGCAGCCGCGTGCCCTCCCGCTGGCCCTCGAGGGCCAGCCCGTCGGCGGTGGGGCGGGCGGTGAACGGGATCACCCAGCCGCGGTGCGGACCGTGCCAGGTCGACCGGTAGGCGCCCAGCGCCTCGTCCCAGAAGCGCAGGCTCAGTCCCCACTCGCCGTCGGGGGCGCCGGCCGCACGGGCCGCCCGGGACGGGCTGATCCAGACGTCGGCCAGCGCCCGCCCGTCCAGCGCCCAGCCGAAGTGCCACTCGCCGTCCCGGACGGTCTCGCCGCCGTCGGCCGCGACGTCGGTGACCCGGAGGTCCCAGCTGCCGATGAGCGGCGCGAACACCCCGAGGCGTTCGGCCAGCTCCGGCCGGGGCGCCGCGGCGGGGAAGACCTCGGCCAGGACACCGCTCACCGGACGCCGCTCACTGCACCTGCGCGGGGTCCATCCACACGACCTCCCAGACGTGACCGTCGGGGTCGGTGAAGCTGGCGCCGTACATGAACCCGTGGTCCTGGGCCGGCAGCCACGGCTTGCCCCCGTGCGCCAGGGCGCGCTCCACGAGCTGGTCGACCTCCTCGCGGCTCCCGGCCGACAGCGCGACGAGCTGCGTGGTCCCCGCGGCGGGGTCGCCGACCTCCCCGGTCACGAAGTCGGCGAAGCGGTCCCGGGTCAGCAGCATCACCACGATGTTCTCGTCGATCACCACCGAGGCGGTCCGCTCGTCGGAGAACTGCTCGTTGAAGGTGAAGCCGAGCCCGCCGTAGAAGGCCCTCGCCGCGGCCAGGTCGTTCACGGGCAGGTTCACGAAGACCATCCGCACGGTGGTCGCTCCCGTCGTCCGGGGGCCCGGCGGGCCCCGTCACCAGGTAGGACGGGGCCGGCCGGCGGAACTCATCGGCGGTCGCCGTCGGAGGCCGGCCACCCGACGTCGGCCACCCGCACGCCGCCGCGCTGCTCCCGGTGCTCCACGGTCCGCACCGGCGTGGACCCCACGGCGGTGTCCGGCACGCCGTCGGCGTCGGCGTCCGGCGCCGGCTCCACCACGAGCACGAAGTCCTCGCCGTGCTTGGTGATCCCCTCGACGACGGCCTGCTCCACCGCCTCGGCCGCGACCGTGCGGCGCAGGACCATCGGGTCCGAGCGCACGTCCTTGGCCAGCGAGGCCGCCAGGCCCACCATCACCAGCGCGAACGGCAGCGCCGCGATGATCGTCAGGTTCTGCAGGCCGGTGAGCGCCTCGTCCCCGCCGACCAGCAGCATGATCGCGGCCACCGCGCCCATGACCACGCCCCAGAAGACCACGGTGCCGCGGCTGGGGGAGAGCGTCCCGCGCTCCGACAGCGACCCCATGACGATCGAGGCGGCGTCGGCGCCGGACACGAAGAAGATCGCCACCAGGACCATGACGAGCACGGTCATCACCGTGGCGAGCGGGAAGGTGTCCAGGACGCCGAACAGCTGGCCCTCCGTCGTCGCCTGGCCGGCGACGTCCGCCCCGCTGCGCTGCGCGGCGATGCCGGCCCCGCCGAAGACGGCGAACCAGACCAGGCTGACCACGCTGGGCACCAGCAGCACGCCGGTGACGAACTGCCGGATGGTGCGGCCGCGGCTGATCCGGGCGATGAACAGCCCGACGAACGGCGTCCAGCTGATCCACCAGGCCCAGTAGAAGACCGTCCAGCCGCGCAGCCACGCGGCCGTCGCGTCGCCGCCGGTGGCCTCCGTGCGGGCGGCCATCTGCCCCAGGTCGCTGAAGTAGTTGCCGATCGTGGTCGGCAGCAGGTTGAGGATGAACACCGTCGGGCCGACGGCGAAGACGAACACGGCCAGGACGACGGCCAGCACCATGTTGGTGTTGGCCAGCCACTGGATGCCCTTGGCGATGCCGGAGACCGCCGAGGCGACGAACGCCGCGGTCAGGACGGCGATGATGACGACCAGGACGCCGCTGCCGACGTCCCCCGCCCAGCCGAGGATCTCCACGCCGCTGCCTATCTGCAGGGCACCCAGCCCCAGGGACGCCGCCGAGCCGAACAGCGTCGCGAAGATGGCCAGGACGTCGATGGTCTTCCCGGCCCACCCCTCGGTGCGGCGGGTGCCGAACAGCGGGGCGAACGCGGCGCTGATCAGCTGCCGGCGCCCGCGGCGGAACGTGCCGTAGGCGATGGCCAGCCCGACCACGGCGTAGATGGCCCACGGGTGCAGCGACCAGTGAAACATCGTCGTGGCCATCGCCGTCTGCACGGCCTCGGGCGTCTCGGCGGCCACCGTCCGCGGCGGCGGGGAGACGTAGTGGGACAGCGGCTCGCTGACGCCGAAGAACATCAGGCCGATGCCCATGCCGGCGCTGAACATCATCGCGACCCACGAGACGGTGCGGAACTCCGGCCCCTCGTCGTCGCGGCCCAGCGGGATGCGGCCGTACTTCCCCGCGGCCAGCCACAGCACGTAGACGACGAAGCCCGAGGCCAGCAGCACGAACAGCCAGCCGAGGTTGCGCTCCACCCACTCCAGGGCGGTGCCGCTGGCCGTGCCGAGGCCCGCCGGGGACAGGAAGCCCCAGGCGACGAAGGCCAGCGCGACGACGGCGGAGACGCCGAAGACGACGCGGTCGAGCGAGGCGCCGCGGTCCGCGGGCAGGGGTGGGGGCGGGGCCACGGCCGGGTGCGTACCGGAGTCGGCAGTGGGGTCGGTGGTGTCGCGTGTACTCGTCACGGTTGCGTGCGGCGCCGGTGCCGGCGCTCCTCCCTCTCGATCGACGACGGAACGCCGCCGGACTCCCCGTGGAGGCCGACGGCAACCCCTCCACCGTCCGAGCGCGGACGGCGGGGCGCAAGGTCGCCGTGATCTGAGCGAGACCGCGGGAGGGCGGCCGGGCTCTGTGTGCCCCCTCGGTCGCCCGGGCACACCCGGCAGGTGCCACCGATCCACCCGAGGGGGACAGCCGCGTGACCGAGGCCCGGCCCGCGTGGTCGTCCCGACGCCGGAAACTGCTGGTCTGGCTGGGGGCCGGCGCGGTCCTCGGCGTCGTCGCGTCGCTCGTGCTGCCCGCGCAGTTCGGCGTGACCGCGCTGTTCCTCGGTGGGCTGTGCGGCTTCCTCCTCGTGGCCGCCGTCGTGGTGTTCCTCACCATCCCCGGCCCGGACACGCTGGGGCACCTGCTGCGGATGCCCCCGCTGGCCGGCGCGGTGTTCGTCGTCGCGGTCCTCCTGGCGCTGTCCGACCCCGCCGGTGAGCTGCGCTGGCTGTGGATCGCAGCCGCCGTCGTGGCCGCGGCGTGGGCGGCCTTCGCCGTCTGGGAGACCCGCCGCAGCGGGGGGTGACCAGGCTGCAGCGCGGACAGACCCGGCGGCGAGACTGCCCGCATGGACCTGCCTCCCGCGCTGTACGAGCCGGCGGACGGCGGCTACCGCGCCACCGCGCTGACCATCGGGCCCTGGGACCCGGGCCTGCAGCACGCCGGCCCGCCCGCGGCGCTCCTGGCCCGCGAGGCCGAGCGGGCGAGCGGGATCGCCGACGGCCAGACCGTCCGGCTGGCCTTCGACATCCTCGGCCCCGTCCCGGTCGGCCCGGTCGCGGTGAGCGCCCGGGTGCTGCGCCCCGGCCGGCGGATCGAGCTGGTGGAGGCGGTGCTCACGGCCGGCGGCGCGGACCGGCCGCTCATGCGGCTGACCGCGTGGCGGATGCGCGCCGGCGAGTCCGACGCCACGCCGCAGGCCGCCCCCGGCATCCCCGGCCCCGACGCGAGCCGCCCGGAGACCGCCGACTTCTTCACCACGGACGTCGCCTACCACCGCGCCCTGGACTGGCGGTTCGCCGCGGGCTCGTTCAACGCCCGCGGCCCCGCAGCGGCCTGGACCCGGCCGCTGTGCGCCCTGGTGGACGGCGAGCCGATGACACCGCTGCAGCACCTGCTGGTCATGACCGACGCGGCCAGCGGGATCTCCGCCGTCCTGGACTGGACCCGCGCGACCTTCGCCAACGTCGACCTCACCGTCGCGCTGGTCCGCCCGCCCGCCGGCGACTGGCTGGGCCTGGACGCGGCGACCACGATCGGGCCGTCCGGCGCCGCGCAGTGCTTCGCCGACCTCTACGACTCCACCGGCCGGATCGGCCGCTCCTCGCAGTCGTTGTTCGTCGAGTCCCGGTGAGAGGACCCACGTTGGCGCGAGCGGGCGACGTCGGTGAGGCTGGTCGGTGATGGCCCCTCTCGACACACTCCTCACCTGGCTCGCCGGCCGCGGGCTGGAGATCGTCCTCATCCTGCTGGGCTCGGTGCTGCTGGCCCGGCTCGTCGCCTGGGCTGGGGAGCGGATCACCTCCCGAATCGACGCCCGGGCCACCGGCGGCGACGCGCTGGTCCGCTCCGAGGCCGCCAAGCACCGGCACTCGCTGACCCAGGTCATCACCTGGACGCTGATCGTGCTGATCTACGCGATCGGCGTCTTCTTCGTCCTCGACCGCGCCGGCATCCCCATCGGCGGGCTCGTCGCGCCCGCGACCGTCCTGGGCGTGGGGCTCGGCTTCGGCGCGCAGCGCATCGTCGGCGACGTCCTGGCCGGGTTCTTCATCATCACCGAGCGGCAGTACGGCTTCGGTGACGTCGTCGCCATCCAGGTGGTCGGGGGCGGTGACGAGGCCACGGGCACCATCGAGGACGTCACGCTGCGGGTCACCCGGCTGCGCTCGCCCAACGGCGAGGTGATCACCCTGCCGAACGGGCAGATCGTCAAGGTCACCAACCTCTCCCGCGACTGGGCCCGCGCCGTCATCGACGTCCCGGTGCCGACGTCCATGGACGTCAACCGGGTCAACGAGATCCTGCGCGAGGTCGGCGCCGAGGCGTTCCGCGACCAGCGGATGCGCCCGCTGCTGCTCGACCCGCCCAGCGTCATGGGCGTGGAGACCCTCGACCTCGAGCAGGTCAACGTGCGCATGGTCGCCCGCACGCTGCCGGGCAAGCAGTTCGAGGTGGGCCGCGACCTGCGTGCCCGCATCGTCCTGGCCTTCCACCGCCAGGGCATGAACCTGCCGGCCTCGACCGCCGGCACGCCGTCGACCGAGCTCTCCGGGGCCGGCGGGGACGGTGCCCGATGAGCCCCCGGCACAGCGACGGCCAGGACGGCACCCGCGCGATGCCCCCGATCCGCACCGGGGAGGCCCCGGCGGTCAGCACCGCACCGCCCGCCGGCCTGCGGCGGCGCTGGTGGTCGGCGGTGCCCCACCACCTCGGCCGCGCGCGGACCTCGACCGTCGTCCTCGCCATCCTCTTCCTGGCGATCGGCACGCTGTACCTGTACGTCCGGCCCGAGTCGACGGCGTCCACCTCGGTCGACCCGGCCGGCGGCAGCAGCGTGCCGGCACCGCAGACGGCGGAGCCCTCGGCGCCCGCCGAGACCACCGCGCCGACGGAGGCCACGGAGCCGACGGAGACCAGCGCGCCCACCACGGAGCCGGACGCGCCCACCACGACCCCGTCGCGGACCTCGTCGGCACCGGCCACGACGTCGGAGGCGGCACCGGAGGAGGACGAGGAGGAGCCCCCGGCGACCACCGAGGAGGAGCCGACGACCTCCGACGAGCCCGCGCCCACGGAGTCGCCGCTCAGCCCCGCCCCCGCGACGCCGGAGACCACCGCGCCGTGACGGCCGCCACGCGCGGTCACCCGCAAGGGGACGCAGCGCGCCACGCCTCCGCCGGGCAGGGCAGGATCAGGGCTTCGCACCTCGAACCCGCAGGTGCCCGAGGAGGGAGACACCCGTGGCCATCCGACCCCTGACCCGGCGCGGACGGGCAGCAGTCGCTGCCGCCGCCGGCCTCACCCTCGTCCTCGCCGGGTGCGGGGACGACTCCGGCGGGGACGCCGGGAGCGGAGGCGGAGGCGGAGGCGGCGCGGCGGCGAGCAGCGAGCCGCTGCCCAGCGTCGAGGCCGACCAGGAGCTCGCCGCCCGCGTGCCCGCGGCGATCGCCGAGGACGGCGTCATCGCCGTCGGCAGCGACACCAGCTACGCGCCGAGCGAGTTCATCGCGGAGGACGGCGAGACCATCGTCGGCTTCGACGTCGACCTGTTCACGCTCGTGGCGCAGAAGCTGGGTCTGGAGGCGCAGTTCGAGACCGCCGCTTTCGACTCGATCATCGCCGGCGTGGGCTCGGGGCGGTACGAGGTGGGCGTCTCGTCGTTCACGATCAACCCCGAGCGGCTGCAGCAGGCCAACATGATCAGCTACTACGAGGCCGGCACCCAGTGGGCCACGAAGGCCGGCAACCCCGAGGGGGTCGACCCCGACAACGCCTGCGGGCTGACCATCGCCGTGCAGAAGGCCACCGTGCAGGTCGACGACGTCACCGCCCGGTCGGAGGCCTGCGAGGCCGCCGGCCAGGACCCGATCACGATCAACCAGTACGACCTGCAGAGTGACGCCACCGCGGCGATCGTCTCCGGCGCCGCGGTCGCGGGCCTCGCCGACTCCCCGATCATGGCCTACGCGGTGCAGCAGACCGGCGGCCAGCTCGAGCTGCTCGGCGACATCTACGACGCCGCCCCGTACGGCTACGTCGTCGCGAAGGACCAGGCCGACTTCGCCCAGGCCGTCGCCGACGCCGTCCAGTCGCTCATCGACGACGGCACCTACACCGAGGTGCTCTCGCGGTGGGGCGTGGAGGACGGCGCCATCGACGACCCGACGGTGAACCCCACCGTCGGCTGACCGGGGCTCCCCAGTCATGGCCGCCGAGGCCCCTGACACCACGGCCCGGCCGGCACCGCCCGAGCAGATCCGGGCGGTGCCGGTCCGGCACCCGGGCCGCTGGATCGCCACCGCCGTCATCGCGGTGCTGGTGGCGATGTTCGTCCACATGCTGGCCACCAACCCGGTGTTCCAGTGGGACTTCATGTTCGACAACGTGTTCGCGCCCCCGGTCCTCCGCGGGGCGCGGACGACGCTGATCATGACGATCCTCGCCATGGTGCTGGGCGTCCTGCTCGGCATCGTGCTGGCGGTCATGCGGCTCTCGCCCAACCCGATCGTGTCTGGGGCGGCCTGGGCCTACATCTGGTTCTTCCGGGCGATCCCCCGCATCGTGCTGCTGTTCTTCATCGCCAACCTGGGCGCGCTGTACGCGACCTACGAGCTGGGCTTCCCGTTCGACCAGCAGCTGATGGGCCTGTTCGGCTTCGAGGGCGACTGGCGCTTCCTCGGGCTGAACGGCAACCAGATCTTCGCCGGGTTCACCGCCGGGCTGCTGGGCCTGGCGTTGTCCGAGGGCGCGTACATGGCCGAGATCGTGCGGGCCGGCATCCAGTCGGTCGACCCCGGTCAGGCGGAGGCGGCCAGTGCGCTGGGCCTGTCCCGCGGTCAGACGATGCGCCGGGTCGTGCTCCCCCAGGCGATGCGGGTGATCATCCCGCCGACCGGGAACGAGACGATCGCGATGCTCAAGGACACCTCGCTGCTGATCGCCGTCCCGGTGACCAGCGAGCTGAACTTCCAGCTGCGGTCGATCGGCAGCCGGACCTTCCAGATCATCCCGATGGCCGTGGCCTCGATCCTCTGGTACCTGGCGCTGACCAGCCTGCTGATGATCGGCCAGTACTTCCTCGAGAAGCGGTTCAGCCGCGGGTTCGGCGCGCGCGAGACCCGCACCCAGCGCGCCGCCCGCCGGGCCGCTGACGTGGGGAGCTCGAAGTGACCGGCAACGGGCAGGCGATGGTCAAGGCCGAGGGCGTGCACAAGTCCTACGGCTCCGTCGAGGTGCTCCGGGGCATCGACCTCGAGGTCGCCCCCGGCGAGGTGGTCTGCGTCGTCGGCCCGTCCGGCTCGGGCAAGTCGACCTTCCTGCGCTGCATCAACCACCTGGAGAAGATCGACGCCGGGCGGCTGTGGGTCGACGGGCACCTCGTGGGCTACCGCGAGCGGGGCGGCAAGCTGCACGAGCTGCGCGACAAGGAGGTTGCCGCGCAGCGCCGGGACATCGGCATGGTGTTCCAGCGGTTCAACCTCTTCCCGCACATGACGGCGCTGGAGAACGTCGTCGAGGCGCCCACCCAGGTGAAGGGCGTGCGCAAGGAGGAGGCGCGGCGGCGGGGGGTCGAGCTGCTCGAGCGGGTGGGGCTGGGCGAGCGGGTGCACAACTACCCGAACCAGCTCTCCGGCGGGCAGCAGCAGCGGGTGGCGATCGCGCGGGCGCTGGCGATGGAGCCCAAGCTGATGCTCTTCGACGAGCCGACGTCCGCGCTGGACCCGGAGCTGGTCGGCGAGGTCCTCGACGTCATGCGGGGCCTGGCCGAGTCGGGGATGACGATGGTCGTGGTGACCCACGAGATGGGCTTCGCCCGCGAGGTCGGCGACACCCTGGTCTTCATCGACGAGGGCGTGGTGCTCGAGGCCGGCCCGCCCCGGCAGGTGCTCAGCGACCCGCAGCACCCGCGCTGCCGGGCGTTCCTCTCCAAGGTCCTCTGACTCGCCCAGGGGCAGAAATGGCCACTTCTGCCCCTCGGTGAGGGTCCTCGATCAGAACGACGTGACCACCGCGATGCCGGGGCTGCGGCCGACGTCGGCCAGCGCCGCGCCGGCGTCGTCGAGGGCCAGCTCGCGGGTCACCAGCCGACGCGGGTCGAGCCGACCGGCCGCGATGAGGCCCAGCAGCTCGGGATAGGCGTGCGCGGCCATGCCGTGACTGCCCAGCACCTGCAGCTCCAGGGCGATCACCCGGTCCATCGGCACCGCCGGCCGTCCCTGGGCCGGCGGCAGCAGCCCGACCTGCACGTGGCGGCCGCGCGGGCGCAGGCACCGCACGGAGTTCTCGCAGGTGACCGCGGCGCCGAGCGCGTCGACGGAGACGTGCGCCCCGCCGCCGGTCAGGTCCGCGACCGCACCCGCGACGTCCCCGGTGCCGTCCACCACGTGCTCCGCGCCCAGCCGGCCGGCGAGCTCCAGCGCCGGCGGGGAGACGTCGACGGCGACCACGCGGGCTCCCGCGGCGGCGGCGATCTGGACGGCGGACAGGCCCACGCCGCCGCAGCCGTGCACGGCGACCCACTCCCCCGCCCGGACCGCGGCGACCTGCACCAGCGCGCGGAACGCGGTGGCGTACCGGCACCCGAGGCTCGCCGCGGTCGTGTCGTCCAGGTCCGCGGGCAGTTCGACCAGGTTGACGTCGGCGGCCTCCAGGGCGACGTACTCCGCGAGCGAGCCGGGGTGGGTGAAGCCGGGCTGGGTCTGGTGCGGGCAGACCTGGTGGTCCCCCGCCGCGCACTGCGGGCAGCGGCCGCAGGCGTTGACGAACGGCACGGTCACCCGGTCCCCCACCCGCCACCGGCGGACGCCGGCGCCGACCGCGGCGACCGTGCCGGCCAGCTCGTGCCCGGGGACGTGCGGCAGGACGACGTCCGGGTCGTGGCCCTGCCACGCGTGCCAGTCGCTGCGGCAGATCCCGCTGGCGCCGACCCGGACGACGACGCCGTCGGGGGCGGGGTCGGGGACAGGCACCTCCCGCACGGTCAGCGGGCCGCCGAACTCGTCGAACACCAGGGCGCGCACCGGGCCAGCCTGCCGCACGGACAGGCGACCCCTCTGTCGCATCAAGATTAGGCAAGGCTAACCTGCCTCGTGCTCACACGCCGGCTCCTGCCCCTCGCCCTCGTCCCCGCCCTGGCCCTGGCCGCCTGCGGCGCCGACCCGGACACCGGCCAGGAGGCGGCCACCGCGGCGGACAGCGCCTTCCCGGTCACGATCGAGAACCGGTTCGGCACCACGGAGATCCCGGCCGAGCCGCAGCGGGTCGTGACCGTGGGCTTCAACGACCAGGACTTCGTGCTGGCCCTGGGCGTGACCCCCGTCGGCGAACGCGAGCTCCTGGGCGACTACGACGCCACGACGCGCCCCTGGGCGCAGGACCAGCTGCCGGCGGAGGCCATCCCGACCGTCGGTGGCGAGGAGATCGACCTCGAGGCGGTCGCGGCCCTGGAGCCCGACCTCATCGTGGGCGTGTACTCCTTCATGGACCAGGCGGTGTACGACCAGCTGTCCGGCATCGCGCCGACGCTGGCCCAGACCGACGACTACGCCGACGGCGCCACCCCGTGGCAGGAGCAGACCCTCCTCACCGGCCGGGCGCTCGGCCGCGAGGACGAGGCGCAGCAGCTCGTCGACGAGGTCGAGGGCCGGTTCGAGCAGGCGATCGACGAGAACCCCGCCTTCGCCGGCAGCTCGCTCGCCGTGGACCTCACCGGCGTCGGCTCGGGCCACTACCTGCTCGGCACGGACGACCTGCGCACCCAGTTCTTCTCCGACCTGGGCTTCACCGTGCCCGACACCAGCACCGACGTCAGCCAGGAGCGGCTGGACCTGCTGGAGGCCGACGTGCTGGCGGTGAACGGGTACGACCAGGCGGACGCCGACGCCGATCCGCTGTTCTCGGCGCTCGACGTGGTGACCCAGGACCGCACGGTGCTGCTCGGCGGCTACTCCGGCGACGTGTCCGCCGCGCTCGGCTTCGGCAGCCCGCTCTCGCTGCCCTTTCTGCTGGACGAGGTCGTGCCGGCCCTGGCCCAGGCCGCCGACGGCGACCCGGCCACGGCCGTGCAGCACCCCGCCACCTGACGCACACCCGACGGCCCCGCTCGCAGGCTCACCTCGAGCCTGGGAGGGGCGGGGGGCAGGGGGGTCGCCCTTGGCTCTTGGCCCCCCTGCAGGGTCCCGTCGCGAGCCTGTGAGTGGCGGGGGGCAGGGGGGTCCTTCTAGTCGGCGAAGTCGTCGCCCGGCACGGCTCCGGCGGGCGGCAGCGGACGGCGGACCACCGGCCGGACCCTCCGCGCGGCCGGCAGCCGATCGGTGTAGCTGGCCGCGTTGCCGCGGATGTGGGCGAGGTCGTCGTCGCCGGTCTGCCGGATGACCTTCGCCGGGATGCCCGCGACCAGCGAGCCCGGCGGCACCTCGGTGCCCTGGGTGACGACCGCTCCCGCGGCGACGATCGACCCGGCGCCGATGTGCGCGCCGTTCATGACGACGCTGCCCATCCCGACCAGGACGTCGTCGTCCACGCGGGCGCCGTGCAGCACCACCCGGTGGCCGACGGTCACCCCGCGCCCGATGACCAGGGGGAAGCCGGGATCGCAGTGCAGGATGCTGCCGTCCTGCACGTTGGACCCCTCGCCGATCTCGATGACCTCGTGGTCGGCACGGGCGACCGAGCCGTACCAGATGCTCGACCGCGGCCCCATGGTGACCGCCCCGACCACCACCGCCGTCGGGGCGACGAACGCGTCGTCGTCGATCTTCGGGGAGCCGAACTCCAGTTGCGCGATGTAGTTCTCGGCCACGACGCCAGCACAGCACAGGAGGGGCCCGGGCGCACCGGTCGAGCGCACGGCAGACTCGGCGGCATGCTCGCGTCCCTTCCGCTGCTGCCCACCTCGATCGTCGGGAGCCTCCCGCAGCCCGACTGGCTCATCGACCGCGACCGGCTGGCCCACCAGTTCCCGCCCCGGGTGCGCGCGAAGGAGCTGTGGCGGGTGGCCCCCGAGCTCCTCGCGGAGGCGCAGGACGACGCCACGCTGCTGGCGATCCGCTCGCAGGAGGAGGCCGGGCTGGACATCCTCACCGACGGCGAGATCCGCCGGGAGTCCTACTCGAACCACTTCGCCACCGCGCTCGACGGCCTCGACCTCGACACCCCGGGGCACGTGACCAACCGCTCGGGCAAGCAGATCCCGGTGCCGCGGGTGGTCGGGGACATCACCCGCCGCGAGCCGGTCCAGGTCGCCGACGTCCGCTTCCTGCGGAAGCACACCGACCGGACGGTCAAGATCACCGTCCCGGGGCCGTTCACCATGGCCCAGCAGGCGCAGAACGACCACTACCCCGACGACCGCGCCCTCGCGCTGGCCTACGCCGACGTCGTCCGGGCCGAGATCGCCGACCTGTTCGCCGCCGGCGCCGACATCGTGCAGATCGACGAGCCGTGGCTGCAGGCGCGGCCCGACGTCGCCCGCCAGTACGGCGCGGAGGCGGTCACGCGGGCCGTGGAGGGCGCTCCGGGGCCGGTGCACCTGCACCTGTGCTTCGGCTACGCCGCGATGGTCTCGGAGCGGCCGGAGGGCTACTCGTTCCTCCCCGAGCTCGCCGACACCCCCGTCGACACGATCTCCGTGGAGACCGCCCAGTCGCACCTGGACCCCGCCACGCTGCGCCCGCTGCGCGGCAAGGGCATCGCCCTCGGGGTCCTGGACCTGTCCACGCCGGAGGTGGAGACCCCGGAGGTGGTGGCCGACCGGGTCCGCCGCGCCCTGGACGACGTCGACGTCTCGCGGCTGGTCCTCACCAGCGACTGCGGGCTGAAGTACCTGCCGCGGGCCTCGGCCGCGGGCAAGATGCGCTCCCTGGCCCTGGCCGCCGAGGCGCTGCGCGCGGAGGTGTGAGGCCCGCGCCGGCCCGGGGCGCCCCCGGGCCGGCGCGGTTCAGACCAGGCCGTGGGCGTGCACCGCCTCGGCCACCTGCAGGAAGCCCGTGGCCACGCCACCGGCGTCGGCCGCCTTGCCCAGGGCGAAGGCGATGTCGGCGTCGCGGGAGATCCGCACGGCGTCGGGCGTCGAGGGCATGTTGGCCCCCTCGACGACGTAGCGGCACCCGTTGCGGGCGAGGACCTTCGCCGCGTCGCCGTCCAGCTCGTTCTGCGTCGCGCTGGGGAGGGCGATGTCGCAGGGGGACGTCCCAGACGCGGCCGCCCTCGACGAACGACGCCGCGCCGCAGCACCTCGTCGTAGATGCCCTGCACCGTCGCAGGCACCTCGCCGCTCACCCTGGTCCTCCTCCGGTTCAGGTCCGACCGGGGAACGCCACGGAACCGGTGTGGACCCACGGGACGCCGGGGGCGGCCGGACCCCGCGCGGCGCCAGCGGCGTCAGGGCTCGAGCTCGCCGAGCACCCGCGGGACCTCCGGCGGCAGCTCCCGGGCGAGGAAGCCCAGCCGGCCGACGGAGGCGGCCAGCCGCTCGCCGGCCCGGCCGTGCACGAAGGAGGCCCACACGGCCGCCTGCTCGGGTGGCGCTCCGCGGGCGAGCAGGCCGGCGGTGATCCCGGCGCGGACGTCACCGGCCCCGGACACGCCGAGCCCGGCCAGGCCGCTGTCGTCCTGCCAGAGCCCGCCGTCGGGTGCGGCGATCCAGGCGGTCGCCCCGCCCAGTCCGACGACGGCCCCCGTCCGGTCGGCGAGCTCCGTCGCCGCCGCGCCCGGGTCGTCGTCCACCCGGTCCTCCTCGACGTGCAACGCGTAGGCGATCTCCGTCGGGTTGGGGGTGAGCACCACCCGGCCGTCGAGGTGGCGCAGGCACCCGTCGTCGGCGGTCACGCAGGCCAGCCCGAGGGCGTCGAGGGCCAGGCACCCGTGGAGGGAGGGCAGCAGCCGCTCGCCGAGGCCGCGGGCCTCCTCCTGGTCGGCCATGCCGGGACCGATGAGCACCGCGTCGGCGGCCTCGGCGAGGTCGCGGACGGCGTCGGCGGCGTCGGCGCGGATGGCGCCGCCACCGGTCTCCGGGAGCGCCCGGACGAGCGCCTCGGGCAGCGCGGCCGCGGCGTGGGGCGCCATCGAGGCCACGGTGGCCACCTGCAGCTTGCCGGCCCCGGCGCGCATGGCGGCGTGCGCGGCGAGCAGCACCGCCCCCAGCGTCTCGGCGCTGCCCCCGACGACGAGGACGGAGCCGCGGGCGTTCTTGCCGCCGGTCGGCTCGGGCAGCGGCCACCCCCGGAGCACCTGGGGGGTGACGAGCGTGGGCTCAGGGTCGCGGTGCGGCATCGGGCTCCTCGGTGACCGGTTCGTCCTCGGCGGTCAGGTGGCCGACCTCGTTGAACGCCGCCAGCCGCAGGTTCCCGTCGGGGTCGGCCTCGTACCGGGTCAGCGAGGCGTTGGCGACCCGCTGGTCCCGGTCGACGGCCAGCAGCTCCTGCTCGGTGAGCTCCTCGAGCACGTAGCGGAAGACCATGATCACGGCCTGGTGGGCGACGACGAGCAACCGGTCGCAGTCGTGCCGCAGCGCCTCGGTGGCCAGCAGGCTGCGCAGCCGCAGCGCGACGTCGGCCCAGCTCTCGCCGCCGGGCGGCCGGTAGTAGAACTTGCCCAGCAGGTCGCGTCGGCCGGCCTCGTCGGGATAGTGCTCCCGGATGCCGGCACCGGTCATGCCGTCGAAGGCGCCGAAGTCCCGCTCCCGGAGTCGTTCGTCGGTCCGGACGCGGACGCCGAGGTCAGCGGTCGCCAGCCGGGCCGTGGTGAGTGCCCGGGCGAACGGGGAGCTGAGGACGGCGGTCGGTCGCTGGTCCTCGGGCAGGGCGGCGAGGTGGCGACCCAGGGCCTCGGCCTGGGCCCGGCCGGCGTCCGACAGCGGGACGTCGGGGTCGCGGATGTCGAGCTCGAGGCGCGCCGCCCCGGCCTCGTGGGCGCGCGCGTCGGCGACGTTGCCCATGCTCTCGCCGTGCCGCACCAGCCACAGCACGGCCGGGCCCGGTCCCCGATCGCCCATCCCCGCGTCTCCTCCGTGTCGTGCTGCGGGTCCCGCTCCCGCCCGGCGTCCCGCGGCCCGTAGCCGGACGGCGGAGCCGTCAAACCGCCGGTGGGCTGGACGGGCGGCCGCGTCCGGTCCGATGATCACCGCCGTGACGCCGCCGACCGACCTGCCGGTGCTCCGCTTCCCCGACCAGGCGGCGCTGGAGGAGTGGCTGGAGGCCGAGCACGCCACGGCGCCGGGCCTGTACGTGCAGCTGGCCAAGAAGGGCGCCGGGGTCCCGTCGGTGACCTACGCGGAGCTCGTGGAGAGCTGCCTGTGCTTCGGCTGGATCGACGGGAAGTCGCTGCGGCTCGACGAGGCCTCCTACCTGCAGCGGATCACCCCGCGCCGGCCGCGCAGCATCTGGTCGCAGAAGAACGTGGCGGCGGTCGAGGCGCTCACCGCGGCCGGCCGGATGCGCCCTGCGGGCCTGGCGGCGGTGGCGGCGGCGCAGGCCGACGGGCGCTGGGAGCGCGCCTACGCCGGCGCGGCCACCATCACGGTGCCCGACGACCTCACCGCGGCGCTGGACGCCGAGCCCGCCGCCCGGGAGGCGTTCGCGGGGCTGGACGGCGCCAACCGGTACGCCGTCCTGCACCGGGTCGCCACGGCCGCGACGCCGGCGACGCGGGCCCGGCGGATCGCGGCCCTGGTCGCGATGCTCGCCGAGGGCCGCCGGCCCTACTGACCCAGGATGCGGCGGGCGCCGGAGTAGCCGCCCATGTCCACGCTGGTGACCGCGACCGGCTGGCCGAAGGTGCGGGCGTGGACCATCTTCCCGCCGCCGACGTAGATGCCCACGTGGTAGACGGGTGAGCCGAAGAAGACCAGGTCGCCGGGCTGGAGCTGGCTGCGGGAGACGGCGACGCCCATGCCGGACTGGGCGCGGCTGGAGTGCGGCAGGGAGACGCCGGCGGCGGCGTAGGCGTAGCTGGTCAGCCCGGAGCAGTCGAACCCGTCGGGGCCGGTGCCGCCCCAGACGTAGGGGTCGCCCACCTGCGCCAGCGCCTTCTCGAGCACGGCGGCGACCTGGTCGCTCGGCGCCGCGGCGACCACCGACGCGGTGGACGGCGCGTCCAGCGACGGCCCGGCCAGCTGCGTGGTGACGGCGGCCTGCTCGGCGGCGGTGAGCCGGTCGAAGTCGGCCTCGTAGTCGTCCACCCGGGCCTGCACCTCACCCTGCTGGCGCTGGAGCTCCTCGAGCGCGGAGGTGGCCTGGGCGGCCGCGGCGTCCGCGGCGGCCTGGGCCTCCTCGGCGGCGTCCTGGGCCGCAGCGACCTCGGAGATCAGCCCCTCGGTGTGGGTGGCGATGACGTCCAGCGTGGTCATCTGCTGGACGACGTCGTCGGCCGAGTCGCCGGTGAGGAAGGCCGCCATCCGGGACTGGGTGGTCCCGGCGCTCTGCGCGATCGCCCGCAACTGGGGCTCGTAGGCGGCCAGGTCCTCCTGGGCCTGCGCGGCGCGCGCCGCGGCCTCCTCCGCGGCCTGCTGCTGCTCGGCCACCGTCACCTCGGCCTGGTGCACCTGCTCGTCGAGCACGCTCAGCTGCTGACCGGCCTCGGCCACCAGCTTCGCGGCCTCGGCGGCGGTCGACGGCGCGGCGCTCGCGGGGGCCGGGGCGAGGAGCACCAGCCCCACGGCGGGCAGGGAGAGCGTGGCGCCGAGCCAGCGTCGCCTCGTCGTCCGGTCGCGCCGCATGGCCGGCCCCCTCTCGCCGCGCGCCCCGCCCGGGAAGTGGGCGGTGTTCCATGCGCGTCAGCACGCACCGTAAGGAGGCGTTCGCAGGTCGTAGGGGGCGGCGCGCGGAGGTCAGGGACGCCGGCACACCTCAGTCGTCACACCGGCCACAGCGGGCTCCGCCGTCCCGGCACCGGCCCCGTCCCGAGGCTCACCCGGAGCGTGCGAGGGGTGAGGAGGACGGGGTCCTCCTGCTCTCGGACCTGCGGGCTAGCGCCGCCGCGGCGGAGCGGAGCCGGACGGCGTGCGGTCCGGCGCCAGGGGGACGAGCCGGTCGGCGACCGCGCCGGTGACCAGCGAGTAGAGGGCCTTGGCGCCGACGTCGACGACCTGGTCCCGGCGGGACCAGGTCCAGGGCGGCGACCCGACGCCGGTGGCGTTCTCCAGGGTCTGGTCGGTGGCCAGCCGGACCGAGGTGTGCCAGGCCGAGGCGCGCCAGCCGCGCAGGCCGCTGGCCGCCCAGACGCCGCGCAGCGCGCCGACGAGCGCACCGGTCCCCCAGTGCATGAGGTGGTTGCGCACCGGCGGGCGGGCCGACCCGGGCAGCCGGCGTCGGGTGGTCAGCGCAGTGAGGGTGCGCGCGGGCACGTAGGAGTCCGGCCGGCGCGTGAACGACTGCTCGACCTTCTCGCCGAGCGTCATGGCCGCGGTGCCGGCCAGCCCGGCCAGGGCGCCGCGGAGGGCAGCTCGTCCCAGCATGGGACGCCCCTACCCGGGTGGCGTCCCCGGGGAACCGTGGCGAGGCCCGCGGTGCGGGAGCTCGCGACGGGTCCTCACCAGGCGAGGGGCTCCTGGGCGTCGAGGCCGGAGACCATCTCCAGGTCGCGGAGGATGGCGCCGAGCTCGTCGGCGGTCCACGGCTCGCAGCACTCGCAGCCGCCCTCGCGGTGGCTCACCAGGCCGAGCAGGCCCTGGGCGTGGTCCTCGTCGATGGTGAGGTGGCCGGCCGTCGGGTGGCGGTGGCAGGTGCACGCGGCGGCGCACAGACCCAGACCCCAGCCGGAGACGACGACCGTGCTCCCGTCGTCCCAGACCTGACCCACCTGGAACACCGACGGCTTCTGACCCGTGGTCATCGAACTCCCCCTCACCTGCCCCGCTCGTCCGCGGGTTCCGGATGCGGCCGGGCGAGGAGTTCCGCTCGAGCCACGTTTCGGTCGTACGGCGAGGGGGTACTTGTGAACGTTCCCTCTCGCTGCACCCACGGTAGGGGGGCAAGAGCGGAGCGTCACGGGAATCAAATGACAACGATGTGACGAACCGGTTGGCACACCGCGACCGACGGGGGTGTGTCGACGGCGCGTCGCGGCTGCAGGGGCGGCCACGGGGCCGTCGGCGTCGGCCCACAGCGTCAGCGGCGGTGGACCGGAGCAGTGTGCGACGGTGGCGCGTCCCGGCCGCAGGAGCCGCCACGAACGCACACCACCGACGTCTAGCCGGCCGGCGATGCTCACCGCGGCGCGATCCGGCGGCGTCAGCTGGCGGGCGACACGCTGCTCATGTTGAAGTCCGGCACCCGCAGCGTCGGCATCGCCGCGCGGGTGAACCAGTCGTTCCACTCGCGCGGCAGCGTGCGCTCGGTGCGGCCGACCTCGTTGACCCGCGCCAGCAGGTCGACGGGGGACTCGTTGAACCGGAAGTTGTTCACCGCGCCGGTCACCTCGCCGCCCTCGACCAGGAAGACGCCGTCGCGGGTCAGCCCGGTCAGCAGCAGCGTCTGCGGGTCGACCTCGCGGATGTACCAGAGCGTGGTGAGCAGCAGCCCGCGGTCGGTGGCGGCCACCATCTCCTCCTGGCTCGCGGTGGCCTCCGGTGCCTCCAGGACCAGGTTGTCCACCGCGGCGGTCGCCGGCGCCGTCGTCCTCAGCGCCCACGCCCGGGGACGGATCAGCTCGGTCAGGACGCCGTCCCGGATCCAGTCCACCGCGGGCGTGGCCATGCCGTTGTCGAACACCGAGGCCATGCCGGAGGAGCCGCTGACCACCTGGAACGGGCAGGCCTCCAGGCCCGGCTCGAACGGGTCGCTGCGCAGCGTCAGCGGCAGCGCGGCGAGGCGCTCGCCGATCCGGTTGCCCCCGCCGGCCCGGGCGTAGACGTTGCGGCCCTCGTCGGCGTCGCGCGCCTCCATCGTCCAGTACGCGTAGATCATCAGGTCGCTGACGGCGGACGGCGGGAGCAGCGTCTCGTACCGCCCGGCGGGCAGCTCCACGCGGCGCCGCGACCAGCCGAGCTTGCGCTCCACCTCCGCCGCCAGCGCCTCCACCGACACGTCGGCGAAGTCGCGGGTGCCTGCGCCGGCCCAGACCGAGCGGCTCATGTCCGCGCTCTTGCCGTTGAGCTCCACCCGGCCGGTGGGCTGGTCGTGGCGCAGCCGCAGGCCGGTCGAGGTGCCCAGGTAGGTGGTCGCCATCGCGTGCTCGGCGTAGCCGTACAGCAGCTCCTCCCGCCCGCGGGCCTCGCCGAAGGCCTGCCCGAGCGCGGGGGCGAAGTCGGCGAAGACCCCGATCGAGGTCTCGGCGGCGTCGGCGTCCCAGTCCCCCGCGCCGGGCGGGGTCTCCGACACCAACGGCACCGCGTCCTCGGCGGGGCCGGCGTCGCGGGCGGCCTGTTCGCTGGCCGCGACGAGCTCCTCGACGTCCGGGTTGCCGGTGCGCGCCACGGTGCCGGCCGCCATGCCGGTGCCGCCGTCGACGAAGGAGACGACGACGACCTGGCGGGAGCGCATCGACCCGTTGGTGGTCAGGCTGTTGCCCGCCCAGCGCAGGTTGGCCTGCGAGCTCTCCACCACGAAGGTGACCTGCCCGTCGGCGGTCGAGGCGGCCAGCGCCTTCTCGACCACGTCCTGCGGACGCGTCCAGCTCGTCATCGCCCGGCCTCCTGCACGGTGTTCAGGATGTTCACGTCCTCGAACAGGGCGACGGGGCAGCCGTGGCTGACCGGCGCGACCTGCCCGGGCTGGCCCTTGCCGCAGTTGAGCGCACCGCCGAGCACGAACGTCTGCGGGCCGCCGACGACGGCCATCGAGCCCCAGAAGTCCGTCGTCGTCGCCTGGTAGGCCACGTCCCGGAGCTGCCCGGCCAGCCGCCCGTTCTCGATCCGGTAGAAGCGCTGGCCGGTGAACTGGAAGTTGTACCGCTGCATGTCGATCGACCAGCTCTTGTCGCCGACGACGTAGATGCCGCGCTCGACCCCGGCGATGACCTCCTCGGTGGAGGGGCCGTCGGGTGCCGGCTGCAGCGAGACGTTGGCCATCCGCTGGATCGGCACGTGCTGGGGCGAGTCGGCGAAGGCGCAGCCGTTGGACCGGGGCATGCTGCCGAGGCGGGCCGTGTTGCGGTCGACCTGGTAGCCGACCAGCACGCCGTCCCGCACGATGTCCCACTGCTGGCCGGCGACGCCCTCGTCGTCCCAGCCGATCGTGGACAGCCCGTGAGCGACGGTGCGGTCGCCGGTGACGTTCATCAGCGGCGAGCCGTACTGCAGGCTCCCCAGCCCGTCGACGGTGGCGAACGACGTCCCGGCGTAGGCGGCCTCGTAGCCCAGGGCGCGGTCGAGCTCGGTGGCGTGGCCGATCGACTCGTGGATGGTCAGCCACAGGTTCGAGGGGTCGACGACGAGGTCGTAGCGGCCGGCCTGCACCGAGGGCGCCTTGGTCTTCTCCCGCAGCAGCTCGGGGATCTCGGCCAGCTCGCCTCGCCAGTCCCGGCCGCCGGTCAGGTGCTCCCAGCCCCGCCCGACCGGCGGCGCGAGGGTGCGCATGCTCTCGAAGGCGCCGGTGCTCCGGTCGACGGTGAGCGCGGTGAGGTCGGCCTGGATGCGGACCCGCTGCTGGCGGGTGCGGGTGCCGGCGGTGTCGGCGTAGTACTTCTGCTCCTTGACCGCCGTGCAGCCGGTCTGCACGTGCTCGACGCCGTCGGCGGCCAGCAGCAGCTCGGACAGCTCGGTGAGCAGCCCGGTCTTCTCGGCGTCCGGCACGGTGAACGGGTCGACGTCGTAGTCGGAGACGTAGACCGCGTCGGTGTACACCGGCTCGGGGGCGAGCTCGACGCGGTCGCTGGCGACGGCGGCGGACACCTTCGCCACGGCGACGGCCTCCTCCGCCAGCCGCACGGCCTCCGCGGCGGTCAGGACGACGCCCGCGGCGAAACCCCAGGTGCCCTCGTGGACCACGCGCACGGCCAGGCCGAGGTCCTCGCCGTCGGCCAGGGACTCCAGGCGGGCGTCGCGCAGGCTGATCGTCTGGGTGCGGATGCGCTCCACCCGCAGGTCGGCGTGCTCACAGCCGAGGTCGAGGGCGCGGGTGAGCGCCGCGTCGGTCAGCGCGGAGAGCGGGAGGGCGAGGAAGGACGCGTCCACGTCGCGGGAGGCAGCCACCCGCCCTGTCTACCAGCCACCCGCCGCCGTCCTCCGTCCCCGTCGAGATCGCGCGATCCCGCACGCGGAACGGGCCCGCCGCGGTGCGAGATCACGGGAACTCGACGCCGGGACGGCGGCGTCGAGCGAGCCGGGCAGGGGTAGTCGCGGGCATGGCCTCGTCCGCGACCCCGGCATCCGACGTCACGCTCACCTTCGGCGGGAACGCCACCACCCTGCTGCGGATCGGCGGGTTCACCCTGCTCACCGACCCGAACTTCCTGCACCGCGGGCAGCGGGCCTACCTCGGCAAGGGGCTGTGGACCAAGCGGCTCACCGAGCCGGCGCTGCAGCCGACGCTGCTCCCCCGGCTCGACGCGATCCTCCTGTCGCACTTCCACGCCGACCACTGGGACCGCATCGCCACCCGCACCCTGGACAAGGGCACACCGGTGGTGACCACGCAGGCGGCGGCCAAGGCCCTGGACCGCCGCGGCTTCCGCGAGACCGTCGACCTGCAGCCCTGGCAGCGGCACGAGCACACGCGGGACGGCGAGACGCTGCGGATCACCTCCGTCCCCGGCGTCCACGGCCCCGGCCCGGTCGGGAAGCTGCTCCCGCCGGTGATGGGCAGCGTGCTCGAGCTGGTGCGGGACGGCGAGGTGTCGTGGCGCGGCTACATCAGCGGCGACACGATCTACCGCCCGTGGCTGGGCGAGGTGCTGCAGCGCTGCGGCCCGCTCGACGTCCTCATCCCCCACCTCGGCGGCACCAAGGCGCTCGGCGTCACCGTCACCATGGACGGCCGGCAGGGCGCCGACCTCGTCGAGCTGCTCAAGCCGCCGGTGACCGTGCCGGTCCACTACGACGACTACGACCGGTTCGCCTCGCCGCTGGGGGACTTCGTCCGCGAGGTCGCCGCGCGCCGCGTGCCCGGCGAGCTCCGCCCCGTGGTGCGCGGCGAGACGATCAGCCTGCGGCCCTGAGTGGAGTGTGGGAGCGCAGGCTCCTGCACTCCCACACTCCACTCAGCGGGCGGCGAGGCGGGCGGCGCGGGCGGCGACGTCCGCACGCAGCGCCTCGGCGTCCACCGTCGTGCAGACGCCGTCGCGCACCACCTGCCGGCCGCCCACCCAGGTGTCGCGCACCAGCCGGGAGGCGCCGGACCACACCAGGTGGGTGAGCACGTCGGGCGGGCTGAGCACCGGCTCGAACAGCAGGTCCCGGCTGTCGACGTGCACCAGGTCGGCGCGCCGGCCGGGCGCCAGCTGCCCGAGGTCGGGCCGGCCGATCGCGTCGGCGGCGCCGCCGGTGGCCAGCCAGAACGCCTCGGCGGCGGTCAGCGCGGTCGCGGAGTGCTCCCGCAGCCGGGCCAGCTGCGCGGCCAGCCGGACGTCGCCCAGCAGGTCCAGCCCGTCGTTGGACGCCGGCCCGTCGGTGCCCAGCCCCACCCGGACGCCGCGGTCGAGCATCGCCCGCACCGGCGCGATGCCGCTGGCCAGCTTGGCGTTGGACGCCGGGCAGTGGGCGACCGCGACGTCGTACTCCCGCCACAGCTCCAGGTCGCCCTCGCCGAGGTGGACGCAGTGCGCGGCGAGCACCCGCCCGCCGAGCACGTCGTGCGCGGCCAGCAGCGCGGGGACCGACAACCCGTGGGTGGCCAGCAGGTCGGCGTCCTCGGCGATCGTCTCGGCCACGTGCAGGTGCAGCAGCAGGCCGTGCTCGCGAGCGGCCGCCGCGGCGTCCCGCAGCACCGGCAACGGGATCGTGTACGCCGCGTGCGGGCCGATGCCGAACTCCACGGTGCCGTCGCCGGGCGCGCGGCCGGCCAGGGCGACGGCGTCCTCCAGCTGGTCGGCCAGCGGCGGCATCCCGGGCAGCGGGATCAGCGGGGTGGCGACGACGGCGCGCGCCCCGGTGCGCTCGACGGCGGCGGCGATCCGCTCGGGCTCGAAGTACATCTCGACGCTGGTGGTGACCCCGCCGCGCAGCATCTCCGCCGACGCCGCCTCCATGGCGACCTCGACGTCGTCGGGGGTCAGCCGCGCCTCCCGCGGCCAGATCACCTCGCGCAGCCAGCGCGCCAGCGGCAGCCCCTCGGCCTGCCCGCGGAAGAGCACCATCGGCGCGTGCGAGTGGGCGTTGACCAGCCCCGGCACGAGCACCCCCGGAACGGCGACGACCTCGGCGTCGGCCGCCGGCGGGGCGTCGGCGGCCGGTCCCACCCAGCCGATCCGGCCGTCCTCGACGTCGACCACGCCGTCGAGGACCACCGTGCCCGCACGGTCCCCCACGACGACGGCCCGGGCGGTGAAGCGCTGCCGCATGGACGGCGAACCTACCCCCGTCGCTGCCAGGTCCCTCCCGGAGCGCGCCGTTACCGTGGAGGCCATGTCGTTCCTCGCCGCCGCTGCATCCTCCGACCAGGGCGGCATCACCGGCTTCCTGCTCGACCTGGTGGAGAAGCTCGGCGCCGTGGGCGTCGGCTGCGCCATCCTGCTGGAGACGGTCGTCCCGCCGATCCCCAGCGAGGCGGTGCTCGGCCTGGCCGGCGTGCTGATCAACGACGGCCGGATGAACGTCGTCCCGGTGGTCCTGTTCGCCACCCTGGGGTCGGTCCTCGGCGCGATCTTCTTCTACTACGTCGGCCGGGCGCTGGGCCCGCGCCGCTCGCACGCCTTCCTCGACCGGCTGCCCCTGGTGGAGACCGAGGACGTCGACAAGACCTTCGCCTGGTTCGAGCGGCACGGCCGGCCGGCGGTGTTCTTCGGCCGCATGGTGCCGATCGTGCGCAGCTTCATCTCCGTGCCCGCCGGCGTCGTGCGGATGCCGCTGGGCCAGTTCCTCCTGTTCTCCGCCGGCGGCAGCCTGATCTGGAACAGCGTGCTCATCGGCCTGGGCGTGGCGGCGGGCGACTTCGTGCAGGCCAACCTGCACTACCTCGACTACGCCGTCGTCGCCGCCGTGGTGCTCGGCATCGGCTACCTGGTGGTGAAGCGCTACCGGGACGTCCGCCGTCACCGGCGCGAGGGTGCGGCCCGGGGCCCCGAGACCGGCGGCGTGGACCGTCCCGCGGCGTGAGCGAGCTCGCGAGCTCACGCATGGGCACAGCAGCGCCGCGCACGCGGCCGACGAGCGCCAGCGAGGAGGCCCCGTGAGCGCGCTCGCGAGCTCACGCATGGGCACAGCAGCGCCGCGCACGCGGCCGACGAGCGCCAGCGAGGAGGCCCCGTGAGCGCGCTCGCGAGCTCACGCATGGGCACAGCAGCGCCGCGCACGCGGCCGACGAGCGCCAGCGAGGAGGCCCCGTGAGCGCGCCCGTCCGCCCCGAGGTCGTCGCGTTCGACGTCAACGAGACGCTGCTCGACCTCGCTCCCGTGCGGGCCGCGCTCGTCGAGCTCGACCAGCCCGCCGACCTGCTGTCCACCGTCTTCGCCCGGACCCTGCTCACCGGCTTCGCGACCGCCGCGGCCGGCACCTGGATCCGCTTCCGGCAGGCCTTCGACGCCGCCCTCGCCCAGGCGACCCCGCTGTCGGCCGCCGACCGGTCCCGGGTCGCCGACGCCTTCCTCGAGCTGGCGCCGCACCCCGACGTCGAGCCGACGCTGCGCCGTCTCACCGAGGCCGGGGTGCGGGTGGTGACGCTGACCCACGGCGCGCCGGGGGTCGCCGAGGCCGGGCTGGAGCGCGGCGGTGTCGCGCCGCTGGTGGAACGGTCGCTGTCCAGCGAGGCGATCCGGGCCTGGAAGCCGGCCCGCGAGGTCTACCTCTGGGCGGCCGGGGTCTGCGACGTCGAGCCCGGGCGCCTGGCGCTCATCGCGGCCCACGGCTGGGACGTGCACGGCGCCCTGCGGGCCGGCCTGACCGGCGCCTGGTTCCCGCGCACCGAGCGCAGCTACCCCGACGTGTACGACCCGGCCGCGCTCGTCGCCGAGAACCTGGCCGGCGCCGTCGACGCGCTGCTGGCCCTGCCGCGGCCGTGACGCGCTACGCGACCCCGCTCGGCCCGGCCCGGGTCACCGCGACGGACCCGGCCGGCGAGCTCCGCGGCACGCTGGTCCTGGGGCACGGCGCCGGCGGGGGGATCGAGTCGGCCGACCTGGTGGCGGTGACCGCCGCCGCTTCGGCGGCCGGGTGGCGGGTGCTGCGCGTGGAGCAGCCGTGGCGGGTCGCCGGCAAGCGGATCGCCCCGGCACCGGCGCGTCTGGACGTCGGCTGGGCGGCGGTGCTCGACGGCCTGCGGGACGACGACCGGCTGGCGGGGCCGCTGGTCCTGGGCGGGCGCAGCGCGGGCGCGCGGGTGGCCTGCCGCACCGCGGCGGAGCAGGGGGCGGCGGCGGTCCTCTGCCTGGCCTTCCCGCTGCACCCGCCGAGCCGGCCCGAGCGCAGCCGCGCCGCCGAGCTCACCGCGGTCCCGGTGCCGCTGGTCGTGGTGCAGGGCGAGACCGACGCCATGGGCCGCCCCGAGGAGCTCGCCGCCGTCCTGACCGGGCAGCCCGGCGTCTCGCTCTACGGCGTCCCCGGCGACCACGCGCTCCGGGCGAACCCGGACGTCGTCGCAGCCGCGGCGATGGACGGGCTCGAGGGCGTCGCCGGCCTCCCCCTGGGTGCCGCCGGACCCGCGCCCCGCGGGCACGGGTCCGGCGGCGCCGGGGTCAGCGCCGGCGGCGGCGCCGGACGACGAGGCTGACCAGCAGCAGCACCGCCGCGGCCACGCCCAGCGGCTTGGCGTAGCGGGTCAGCGCCGCGCCACCGGCCACCTCGAGCAGGTCGATCGGCTCGGGCTCGGCCGCCGCGGCCGGCCGGGCCGACGTGCTCGCGGAGGTCGCCGCGGGGCCGGCCGGGGTGGTGGTGGGGGCGGTGACCGGGGCCGCCGCGCCCGGAGCCGCGGTGGCCGGCTCGGCCGGCGTGGAGGCCGGCGTCGCGGCGGGGCCGGCCGGGGTGCTCACCGGCACGGTGTCCCCGACCGAGGCCGTCGTCCCGGCCGCCCGGTCCGCCGCTGCAGCAGCGGTCTTGCGGGCCGCGGCCGCGGCCTTCTTCGCCGGCTCCGCGCTGGTCGAGGCCTCGGCCGCCGCGGCGACCTCCTCGGCCGCGCCGGCGACCGTGGCCGCCGCACCCGGGGCCGGCGGCGCGGCCGCCTCGGTGGGCGCCGGGGCCGCCCCCGCGTCGCCCGCGCCGAGCTGCGCGGCCAGCTTGTCGGCGAACTGGCCGAGCAGCTTGTTGCCGACGTCGGTCATCACGCCGCGGCCGAACTGCGCCGGACGGCCGGTGATGTTCAGGTCGGTGAGGACGTCCACCCGCGTGGTGTCGCCCTCGGCCTTCAGCTGGGCGGTGATGAGCGCGGCCGCGGTGCCGTTGCCGCGCTGGTCCTTGCCGCGGCCGTCGATGACCGCCTTGTGCGCGGCCTCGTCCTTCTCCACGAACGACGCCTTGCCCTGGTAGGTGAGGTTGATCGGGCCGAGCTTGACCTTCACCCGTCCGGTGAAGTCGTCGCCCTCCACCGAGTCGAGGGCGGCGCCGGGCATGCACGGCGCGATGCGCTCGATGTCCAGCAGCACCCGCCAGGCCTCGTCGATGGGCACGGGGACGGTGAACGAGTTCTCCAACTGCACGGTGCGACCTCCTGGGCTACGGAGCTCGGCCGGTCCACCCCCGTGGGGGCGGGCCGGCCGAGGGGACTGGCGGGTTCCGGGGGTTGGTGATGGACGCTACAACCCCGCGGCGACGCTGACCGCTCGCCGTGTCAGCACCTGCGCCAGGTGCTGCCGGTAGTCGGCCTGCGCGTTGAGGTCGCTGCTCGGGCTGGTGCCCTCGGCGGCGGACCGGGCGGCGGCCGCGACGGCGTCCGCACTGGCCTCCGCCCCGGCCAGGGCGGCCTCCGCCGCCCGGGCACGCAGCGGCGTCGGCCCCATGTTGGTCAGCCCGATCCGGGCCTCCGCGATGCGCCCGTCCTCCCGGCGCACCACCGCCGCGACGGCGACGATCGACCAGGCCTGGGCCACCCGGTTGAACTTCTCGTAGTGCATCCCCCACTGGCCGGAGAGCTTGGGGACGCGGATCTCGACGAGCAACTCCCCCTCCTCCAGCGCGGTGGTGAGGTAGTCGACGAAGAAGTCCGTCGCGGGCACCGTGCGTCGCCCGGTCGGGCCGGCGATGACGAACTCGGCGTCCAGGGCCAGCGCCACCGCCGGCAGGTCACCGGCCGGGTCGGCGTGGGCCAGCGCCCCGCCGAAGGTGCCGCGGGCCCGCACCTGCCGGTCGGCCACCGTCTCGGTCGCCTCGGCGATGAGCGGTGCGTACTGCTGCACCAGCGGGTCGGTCATGACGTCGTGGTGGGTCGTCATCGCGCCGATGACGATGGCGTCGCCGTCGTCCCGGACGCCGCGCATCTCGCTGACCCGGCCCAGGTCCACGACCGTCTCCGGAGCAGCCAGCCGCAGCCGCATGACCGGGATGAGCGACTGCCCACCGGCGAGGATCTTGACGTCCTCGCCGCCCTCGGCGACGGCCTGCACGGCCTCGTCGACCGTCGTCGGCCGGGCGTACGCAAACGGGGCGGGGATCACCGGTCACCTCCGAGGGACGACTGCGGGGTGGAGACGCCGGCGGTGGTCTCGGTCTGCGCCCCGCCGTAGGCGTTGGTGCCGGCGGTGGCGCGGTCGCCGCCGTCCCCGCCCTGGTGGAGGGCCCGCCACACGCGTTCGGGCGTCAGCGGCATGCGGATGTCGTCGACCCCCAGGTGCCGGACGGCGTCGAGGGCGGCGTTGACGACCGCCGGCGTGCTGGCGATGCAGCCGGCCTCGCCGACGCCCTTGGCCCCGATCGGGTTGCCCGGGGCGACGTGCACCGTGTTGCCCGTGTCGAAGTGCGGGAGGTCGGCCGCCGACGGGACCAGGTAGTCGACGAAGGTGCCGGTGGTGAGGTTGCCGTCGGCGTCGTAGACGGCCTCCTCGAACAGCGCCTGGGCGATGCCCTGCGCCAGCCCGCCGTGGACCTGCCCCTCGACGATCAGCGGGTTCACGATCGTGCCGACGTCGTCCACGCAGGCGTACTTGCGGATCTTCACCATGCCGGTCTCGGTGTCGACCTCCATGGCGCAGATGTGCGTGCCGTGCGGGAAGGAGAAGTTCTCGGGGTCGAACGTCGCGTCCGCGTCGATGGAGGGCTCCACCCCCTCGGGGAAGTTGTGCGCGGCGAACGTGGCCAGGGCGATCTCCTGGATGCCGATCTCCGACCCGGGCGTACCGCGGACGGAGAACTTCCCGCCGGAGAACTCCAGGTCGTCCTCGCTGGCCTCGAGCAGGTGCGCGGCGACCGTGCGGGCCTTGGCGACCACCTTGTCCGCGGCCTTGACCACCGCCGCCCCGCCGACGACCAGGGACCGGGACCCGTAGGTGTCGAGGCCGCGCGGCGCGACCGAGGTGTCGCCGTGCAGCACCTCGACGTCCTCGAACGGCACCCCCAGCTGGTCGGCCACCAGCTGGCTCCACGCCGTCTCGTGGCCCTGGCCGTGCGCGGAGGACCCGGTGACCACCTCGACCTTGCCGGTGGGCAGCATCCGGATCGCGGCGTGCTCCCAGCCCCCGGCGCCGTAGGAGAGGGAGCCGAGCACCCGGGAGGGCGCCAGGCCGCACATCTCGGTGAACGTCGAGAAGCCGATGCCCAGCTGCACCGGGTCGTTCGACTCGCGGCGCCGTCGCTGCTCCTCGCGCAGCTCGTCGTAGCCGATGAGGTCGAGCGCCTGCCGGGTCGCGCTCTCGTAGTCGCCGCTGTCGTAGGTCATCCCCGCGACGGTCGTGAACGGGAACTCCTCCGCCTGGATCCAGTTCTTCCGGCGCAGCTCCAGCGGGTCCATGCCGAGCTCGACGGCGAGCTCGTCCATGATCCGCTCGACGGCGAACGTGGCCTCGGGCCGGCCGGCGCCGCGGTAGGCGTCGGTGGGCACCTTGTTGGTGAAGATCCCCTGGCACTCGAAGCGGTAGGCCGGGAACTTGTAGATGCCGTTGAACATGAAGGCGCCGAGGACCGGCACGCCGGGGCTGACCAGCCGCAGGTAGGCCCCCATGTCGGCGAGCAGCCGGACCCGGAGGCCCTTGACGTTGCCCTCGCGGTCGGCGGCGATGTCGACGTACTGGATCTGGTCGCGGCCGTGGTGGGCGGTCATCAGCGACTCGCTGCGGGTCTCGGTCCACTTGACCGGCTTGCCGAGCCGGCGGGCCACCAGCAGGCTGATGACCTCCTCCGGCGTCACCTGCAGCTTCCCGCCGAACCCGCCGCCGACGTCGGGGGCGATGACCCGCAGCTTGTGCTCGGGCACACCGGTGACCATCGCCAGCATCACCCGCAGGATGTGCGGGACCTGGGTGGCCGACCACATCGTGTAGTTGTCGCCCTGGGGCTGGACGACGACCGACCGGGGTTCCATGAACGCCGGGATCAGCCGCTGCTGGACGAACCGGCGGCTCACGACCACCTCGGCGTCGGCGAACGCCTGCTCGGTGTCGCTGCCCGTGCCGGCCTCCCCGGCGTCGAACACGAAGTGGAAGCTCTGGTTGGACTCGAGGTGGTCGTGGCAGAGGGCCGGCTGCTGCCCGATCGCCTCCTCCATGTCGAGCACCACCGGCAGGGGGTCGTAGTCGACGTCGACCAGCTCGACGGCGTCCTGCGCGGCGGCCTTGCTCCGGGCGACGATCACCGCGACGGCCTCGCCGACGTGGTTGACCTCCTCGACCGCGACCGAGGGGTGGCCGGGGTTGACCATGTCCGGCGTCACCGGCCAGGCGCAGGGGATGGACCCCTGTTCCTCGGCGAAGTCGCGGCCGGTGAACACGGCGACGACGCCCGGCGCCTGCTGGGCCGCGGTGACGTCGACGTTGCCGATCTTGGCGTGGGCGACGGGGCTGCGGACCACAGAGATGTGCAGCATCCCGGGCAGCACCGTGTTGTCGGTCCACGTGGTCCGGCCGGTGATCAGCCGGGCGTCCTCCTTGCGGCGGCGGGCCTTCCCGACCTCCTTGGCCGGGGCCTGGGTCGCGGCGTCCTCGGTGAGGGTCATGCCTGCACCACCACGTGGTCGGCGGCGGCCGTGTCGACGGCGGCCGAGCGGGCGGGCGGCACCTCGGCGGCGCGGCCGCTCATCTCCGCGGCGGCCGCCTGCACGGCGCGGACGATGTTCTGGTAGCCGGTGCAGCGGCAGAGGTTGCCCTCGATGCCCTCGCGGACCTCGGTGTCGCTGGGGTCGGGGTTCTCCTTGAGCAGGTCGACCGAGGCCATGATCATCCCCGGGGTGCAGAAGCCGCACTGCAGGCCGTGCATCTCGCGGAACGCCTTCTGCACGGGGTGCAGGTCGCCGCCCTCGGAGAGGCCCTCGATGGTGGTGACCTCGCTGCCGTCGGCCTGGACGGCGAACACGGTGCAGGACTTCACCGCCGCACCGTCGAGGTGCACGGTGCACGCGCCGCAGTTGCTGGTGTCGCAGCCGACGACGGTGCCCACCTTGCCCAGGTGTTCGCGCAGGTAGTGGACGAGCAGGGTCCGGGGTTCGACCTCGTCGGTGTAGGTCACCCCGTCGACCCGTACGTTGATCTGGGTCACGGATCCTCCGCTTCGTTGCAGGGGTCTGTGGCATCGCCACCTGGGCCGGGAGTCTGGCAACCGGGGAGTGACTTAGGCCACGCTTATCTGCGCGGCTCTTCGTAGCGGATCCGCACGAGCGGGGACGGTACGCCCCTCACGTCCGCAGCTGCGGAGGTCCCACCGCTGGCGTGGACCGGAACAGCGCGGGGCCGCAACGTTGCAGCGGGGTTGCAGCGGCGGTGGGCAGACCCCCGTGACCAGGCCGTGACCTCGGGGTAGTTAGGTGAGCCTCACCTGCTCTCGAAGGAGTGCCCATGATCGTCCGCACCGCCCTGCGCGGCACCGTCCTGCTGGCCGCCGCCGTCCTCGTCGCCGGGTGCACCTCCGGCTCGTCGGAGGAGGAGCCCGACTCGGGCGCCGCGACCGCGTCCGGCGCCCCCTCCGGCGAGGCGTCCGGGGCGTTCCCGGTGACCGTGGCCACCGCCTTCGGCGACGTCACCGTCGAGGAGGAGCCCACGCGCGTCGTCGCGCTCGGCTGGTCGGACGCCGAGACGGCGCTGGCGCTCGGCGTGCAGCCGGTCGGCGCCAGCGACTGGCTCGGCTTCGGCGGCGAGGGTGTGGGCCCGTGGGCGGAGGGCCGCTACGACGAGGCCCCGGAGATCATCGACACCCTCGAGCCCAGCCTGGAGGCGATCGCCGCGCTGGAGCCCGACCTCATCCTCGACACGCGATCGGACGGCACGCAGGAGCGCTACGACTCGCTCGACGCGATCGCGCCCACCATCGGCCAGCCCGACGGGGTGGGCCCCTACCAGACGACGTGGCAGCAGCAGCTGGAGCTGGTCGGCCAGGCCCTCGGCCGCAGCGAGGAGGCCGCCACGCTGGCCGACGACGTCGAGCAGCAGTTCGCCGACGCCCGGGAGGCCAACCCGGAGTTCCAGGGCACCGAGGTCGCGGTCGGCGCGTACACCTCGGAGGGCTTCGGGGCTTACGTCCGCGGCGACTCCCGCGTCGACTTCATGGAGGCCCTCGGCTTCACCAACAAGCCGGCGATCCAGGACCTGGCGGGCGAGAACTTCTTCGTCTCCGTCAGCGACGAGCAGCTCCAGGTGCTGGACGCCCCGCTGACCGTCGTCTTCCCGATCTTCGTCGACGCCGCGGAGATCACCGGCAACCCGGTGTGGCAGACCCTGCCGTCGGTGCAGCAGGGGCACGCCGTCGTCCTCGAGGACCAGACGCTGGTCAGCGCCTTCTCCAGTGGCTCGGCGCTGGGCACCGGCTACGCGCTGGACAACGCCGTCCCGCTGTTCGCGGACGCGCTCGGGCGCTGAGGCCCCTCCCGGCGATCATGGCGCCCGGGGAGCGACACGCCGACGCCGTGGGGCGTGTCGTCTCCCGAACCCCATGATCGTCGTCCTCAGTGGACGCGCAGCGGTCCCCGGGGCGCGCGGCGCAGCCGGTGCAGGTGGGCGGCGACCGCGGGCCGGCTCGGCGACCCCGGGGGCAGCCACTCCAGGCAGCTCTGCCAGACGGCGACGTCGTCGTGCGCCTCGGGCAGCCGGCTGTACCGCAGCACCAGCTCCGGGCGGCGGCTGACCAGCACCGCCTGGCGCAGGCGGGCGGTCAGCCGCTCCCGGGTGGCCACGACCCCGGGCGCCGTCGAGCGCGGCAGCACCGGACCGGCGTAGCGCTCCAGGGCGGCCCCGACCGCACCGCTGCCCAGCAGCCGGCGCACCTGGCCGGCGTCGGTCTCCAGCGGGGCCAGCAGCCGGTAGGGGCGGGAGCCGACGAGGTCGGTGCCGACCAGCCGGCGCAGCCGGGACAGCTCCGCGCGGACGGTCACCGCGGCGGCGTCCCCGGCGTGGCACTCGGCGGCCAGCTGCTCGGCGGTGCGGCCGCCCCCGGAGGCGCCGGCCTCGGCGAGGAGCAGCAGCAGCTCCGAGTGGCGCAGCGAGAGCTCGACGGGACCGCCGGGCAGCCGCAGCCGCGCCCGCTCCCGGCCCAGGACGTCCAGCCGCGGGGCCGGCGGCGCGGGCCGGCGGGGGACGTCGGCGTCGCGGTGCAGCCAGCGCAGCTCGGCCTCCACCGCGGCGACCGTCGCGCGGACCAGCGTGAGCACCTGGGGGCTGGCCACGTGGTCGCCGCCGGTCACGTCGATCGCGCCGAGCAGGACGCCGGTGACCGGGTGGTGCACCGGCGCGGCCGAGCAGCTCCAGTTCTGCACCGGCCGCCGGTAGTGCTCGCTGCCGTAGATCTGGACGGCGTGGTCGAGGGCCAGCGCGGTGCCCGGGGCGTTGGTGCCCGCCACCTCCTCCGACCAGCGGGCGCCCTCGACGAAGTTCATCCCCTCGGCGCGGGAGCGCAGCCTTCGGTCGCCCTCGACCCAGAGCATCCGCCCCGCGGCGTCGGTGACCGCGACGATCATCTGGTCGGCCTCGGCGTCCTCGACCAGCAGCCGGCGGATCACCGGGAGGACCGGGGCCAGGGGGTGCGCGGCGCGGTAGGCCACCAGGTCGTCGTCGAGCAGGTCGACGGGGGGCGCGCTGCCGTCCGGGTCGACGCCGCTGCCCAGGCAGCGCCGCCAGGAGTCCCAGACGACGCTCCGCACGGCGTCGCGCACCGGGGGGCCGCCGCGGGTGACCAGCGCCTCGTGGGCGGCGCGCAGCCGGCGGGCGAGCGCGGGGTCGGGCCGCCCCTCGGGCAGGGCGAGCCACGGGTTGACCGTGGTCACGACGTCGTCCGCGGGCTCGGGCTCATCTCGCGCCCATCGTGGCCCCTGACCCGCGTTTCCACCAGGGAACCCCGGGGCCGGCCGGCGTCGGGTGGAGCGGCCGGGAGCAGCGCCCGCGCGTCACGGGCCCGCAGCGCGCCCCACCACAGCCCGGTGCCGTAGGCGAGGTCCTCCAGCCGGCGGGCGGCGGCGAAGCGCAGCGGGCCGACCTGCCGGCGGTGCGGCCACCAGGCGAGGACGGCGTCGACGAGGGCGGCCCCGGCGATCCGGTGGCGGGCCCGCCGGGACGCGGACGCGGCGAGCAGCGCCAGCGGCCAGTGGTGCCGGGTGGCGCTGCGGGAGAGGGTGCGGCCGCCCGCGGCGCTGCCGCGGAGCACGAGGACCGCGGCGAGCCCGATCGGCGGGCGCTCCCCGGGACGGGCCAGCCGCCGCGCCAGCCGCCCGGTCGCGGCGGCCAGCACACCGGCGGCGGCGACCGCGGCGCCGCGGCGTCCGGTCAGCACCAGCCCCCAGGCCAGCGCCGACCACGGCGAGACCACCACGGGCGCGACCGCGGCGCCGTGCCGGGTGGCCAGCAGCGCGGCGCCGGTGCCGTAGAAGGCGCGCCGGCGCAGCCACTCGGCGGTCCGCGCCGGGTGCTCGTGAGCGACCGTGGCCGCCGGCTCGTACCGCACCCGCCAGCCGGCCGCGGTCAGCCGCCAGACCAGGTCGACGTCCTCGGCCACCCGCATCGACTCGTCGAAACCGTCGCCCAGCGCGCAGCGGCGGGCCAGGAGCGCGGCGCTGGGCACGTACGACACCGCCGTCCCGGCCGCGACCGGCGCGGGGTGCGACCCCATGTCGAGCGCGCTGACCGCCGCCTCGTACGGGGCCACCCAGCCGGCGGCCGGGGAGGGCAGAGCGGTGATCCGGGGGGCGACGAGGGCCAGCCGCGGGTCGGCCGCGTGGCCGACCAGTCCCGCCGCCCAGCCCGGCAGCGGCACGCAGTCGGAGTCGAGGAAGGCGACCAGGTCGGTGGCCGCCGCCCGCAGCCCGGCGTTGCGCGCGGCGGCCGGCCCGCGCGGGGTGGGGTGCCGGAGCACCGTGGCGCCGCGCCGGGCGGCGGTGGCCGTCACCGCGGCGGGGTCGGCCGAGCCGTCGTCCACGACGAGCACCGGGACCGCGGCGGTGTCGGGGTCGGCGCGCAGCGCGGCCAGCAGCCGGTCCAGCTCCACCGGGCGGTCCTTGACCGGGACGACGACGGTGAGGTCGACCGGCACCGGCCCGGCGAGGTCCGGGTGGGCCAGGTCCGGGTGGGCCAGGTCCGGGTGGGCGAGGCCCGCGTCGAGCAGGCGCGCGGCCAGCGCTGCGGTGGCGGCGTCCCGGACGACGAGCCGGTCGCCGTCCAGCAGGTCACGGGCCCGCGGCCGCAGCCGGAGCAGCCGCAGCGGGGAGCCGCCGAGCAGCGCCGTCCCGCCGTCCCGGCGCCGGGTGCGCGGGTCCAGCCGGACGGCGAACCCGTCGGGCAGCCGCTCCGCCGGAGCCGGCGGGACCAGCGCTTCCGCACCCACCCGGGTGGTCATCCCGCGCCCAGCACCTCGGCGGTCGTCGTCACCTCCACCAGCGGGGCGTAGCAGCCGAGGATCTCGAGAGTGTCCTCGTGCGCCTGGTCGCTGGCGCCGGCGCAGGCGTCGGCGACCACCCGCACCCGCACGCCGGCGTCGGCCGCGGGCAGCACGGTGGACAGGACGCAGCAGTCGGTGGCCACGCCGGCGACGGTCAGCGGCCCGTCCCCGACGAGGTCGGCGAGCTCGGGGACCCACTTGCCGAACGTCGGTGCCTCGATGACCCGGCGCTCGCCCGGGTCCTCGGACAGCTGGAGCAGCGGGATCGCGTGCTCCGCGCGGAAGTAGTCGTACTTCGCGTAGTAGTCGGCCCACGCCCCGGCCGGCTCCTCGGGCACGACGAAGCGGGTGAAGACCGCCCGGTCGCCGAAGGCCTCGGCCAGCGACCGGATGCGCGGGCGGATCTCGTCGAAGCGGGGCGTCGTCCACGGCGACGTGGGGTCGCGGAAGACCTCCTGGTAGTCGACGACGACGAGCCAGCCGGACGGGGACCCCATGCTCCGGACCATAACCCGGCCCCCGGACCCCGGCCGGGGGCTACCCGAGCAGCCGGCCGGTGGCGTCGACGTCCCACGTCCGGACGGCGTCGGCCAGCCGGGCCGCCATCGCCGCCAGGAGCTGCGCGCCCTCCTCCGCGGAGGCACCGGCCGGGTCGCCGAGCACGCCGGTGGGACTGACCGCCCGCACGCCCTCGGCCCGCAGCCGGGGCAGCAGCTGCGCGATCGGCGTCGTCTCCCCCGCCACCGCGCGGTCGTCGCGCACCCGCGCTGGTTCCACGTGCAACACCAGGGAGGTCTCGGTGCGGCCGGCGTGCGCGTCGGCGCCGGGGACGCCGCACGGGAACCAGGCGACGTCCCGCCCCTCCGACCGCAGTCGCGGGACCGCCGTCCGCAGGGCGTCGAGGTTGCCGCCGTGGCCGTTGACGACGACCAGCCGCCCCACCCACCGGCCGGCCGAGCGGCCGTACTCGACGAGCAGCCCGGTCAGCGCCTCGGTGCCGATGGAGATGGTGCCCGGGAAGTCCTCGTGCTCGCCGCTGGCGCCGTAGGCCAGCGCCGGGGCCAGCAGCACGCCGTCCAGGCCGTCGACCGCGGACTCGGCGACCGCGCAGGCCACGGTGGTGTCGGTGGCCACCGGCAGGTGGTGGCCGTGCTGCTCGACCGCGCCGAGGGGGACGAGGAGGAGCGGGCGTTCCGGCAGGTCGGGCCAGGCTGCCCCGGCGAGGGACGTCACCGGGGCAGCCTAGAAGGACCCCCTGCCCAGCGGCCCCGTCGCAGGGTCCCGTCGCGAGCGTGCGAGCGGTCAGGCGGCCCCGTCGCAGGGTCCCGCCGCGAGCCTGCGAGTGGTGGGGGAGACGAGGTCCTCCTGGGGGTCCTCCTACTCAGTGGTCTTGAAGACCCGCGCGGCCACGGTGACCAGGCCCAGGGTGATCACCGCGACGGTGATCAGCTGCACCGCCACCGGCACGTGCCAGCCGAACCAGGTCAGCACCGGCACCAGCCGTGCCTGCTCGGCCTCCGACAGCGACAGGTGCTCGAGCACGAAGTACCGCATCGGCTGCACCACGTAGGTCAGCGGGTTGAGCCGGGTGAGCACCGCCAGCCAGTCGGGCAGGCCCGAGATCGGGAACAGCGCCCCCGACAGGAACATCATCGGCATGATCAGCAGCTGGCTGACCGGCATCGCGGTCTGGATGGTCTTGATCCGGGTGGAGAGCAGCACGCCCAGCGCGGTCAGCAGCAGCGAGCCGAGGAACAGGCAGGCGATCAGCTCGAGGATCAGCGACGGCGCGTAGGGGATGCCGACGGTGCCCATCAACGCCAGCAGGACCAGGCTCTGCACGGTGGCGACGACGGCGCCGCCGAGGCACTTGCCCCAGATGATCGAGCCGCGGGAGATCGGCGCGACCATCATCTCGCGCAGGAAGCCGAACTCCCGGTCCCACACCAGGCTGATCCCGGCGAACGCCGCGGTGAACAGCACCGACGTCGCCAGGACGCCGGGGAAGAGGAAGGTGCGGAAGTCCGTGCTGCCGCCGGTGTCGACGATGCTGGCCAGCCCGGTGCCCATCACGAAGATGAACAGCAGCGGCTGCAGCAGCATGGTGAGGATGCGGGCCTTGTCCTGCTTGAGCCGCAGCAGCTCGCGGCGCATGACCACCCAGGTGGCGCGCAGCTCGTGCGCGGCGTCGCTGCGGACCTCGGTCAGGGGCGCGGGGGACAGGTCGGGGGCGGTCTCGCGGGTGGTCATGCTCATCGCCTCCCGGCGAACGGGAACGCCGGGTGCCCGGGCCCCTCGGAGTCACGGATGGTGCGGCCGGTGTAGGTCAGGAAGACGTCGTCGAGGCTGGGCCGGGTGACGGTGACCGAGCGGATGCCGACGCCGAGCTCGGTGAACAGACGCGGGACCACCTGCGCCCCCTCGGCCACGGCCAGGGTCACCTGCCCCTCGTGGACGCCGGCCTCGATGCCCAGCCGCTCCCGGACGCGGGCGATCGCCAGCTCGTCGTCGTCGGTGCGCAGGGCGATCCGGTCGGTGCCGACGCTGGACTTCAGCGCTTCGGGGGTGTCCTCCACGACGATCTCGCCGTGGTCCATGATCGCGATCCGGTCGCAGTGCTCGGCCTCGTCCATGTAGTGCGTGGTGACGAAGACGGTGATGTCGCTGTTCTCGCGCAGCCACCGCAGGTGGTCCCAGATCGCGGCGCGGGTCTGCGGGTCCAGCCCGATCGTCGGCTCGTCGAGGAAGAGCACCTGCGGGGCGTGCACCAGGCCGCGGGCGATCTCCAGCCGGCGCTTCATGCCGCCGGAGAAGCGCGCGACGGTGTCCGAGCGGCGGTCGGCCAGCGCCACCATCTCCAGCACCTCGGCGATCCGGCGGTCGGCCTCGGGGCGGGACAGCCCGTACAGCTCGGCGTGGAAGCGCAGGTTCTGCTCGGCGGTGAGCTGCAGGTCCAGGGTCTGCTGCTGGAAGACCAGCCCGATCCGGCGGCGCACCTGGTCGCGCTCGCGCACGACGTCGAACCCGGCCACCCGCGCGTAGCCGTACGTCGGGTTGCGGATGGTGCAGAGCATCTCGATGGTCGTCGACTTCCCCGCCCCGTTGGGCCCCAGGAAGCCGTAGGTCTGCCCGGCCTCGACCCGCAGGTCGATGCCCTTGACCGCCTCGACCACCGTGTCGCCGGCCTTGTAGGTCTTCGTCAACCCGGCCACTTCGATGGCCGGCACTCTAACGGCGTTAGACACGGCGGACACCGTCCTCTAACACCGTTAGGCTGTCAAGCGTGAATCCTGACGCGGTGACCGAGCGGGCCGCCGGGAGTGCCGAGGCGGGGACCGAGCGGGCGCCGGTGACCCGCGAGGCGGTGGTCGACGCGGCGCTGGCCCTGCTGGCCGAGGGCGGGCTGGAGGCGGTCTCCTTCCGGCGGATCGCCGCCCGGCTGGGGGTGTCCGGCCCGACGCTGTACTGGCACGTCGACAACAAGCGCCAGCTCATGGACCTCATGGCCGAGGAGCTGGTCCGGCGCAGCGGCCGGGCCTACGCGGGGCCGGCGGAGGGCCAGCCGTGGTGGGAGTGGCTGCGCGAGGACGCCCGCCGCGTGTTCGCGGCGCTCACCTCGACCCGGGACGCGCCCCGGGTGCTGGCCGGCAACCGGCCCAGCCCGGACAGCCTCCCCGGGATCGAGCGGGTGCTCGGCGCGCTGGTGGACGCCGGGATGACGCCCGGCCAGGCCCAGCAGACGCTGTTCGCCATCGGCGCGTACGTGATCGGCAGCGCCATCGAGTGGCAGGCCGAGGCCGAGCGCGAGCGCAGCCAGCCGCTGCCGGACGCGGACGACGAGGACCTCGACGCGCTGCGGGCGGACCTGCTGAGCGACCAGCCCCTCCTGCTCGCCGCCATCTCCGAGCTGCTCGACCGCCCGCACTCGGCCGCGTTCGAGTTCGGTCTGGACCTGATCCTCGACGGGCTGCGGGCCCGCTACGCGCCCTGAGCGGAGTACGCCGGCGCTGTTCCCGCGCCCCTGCGACTCCGCTCAGATCGACGCGCCGACCCGGTCGCCGTCCAGGGTCGCCGCCGACGCCCGCCGCGGGGCCAGGCAGTCGCCGGCCCGGTGCACCTCCAGGCCGCTGCCGCGCAGCGCCCGCCACAGCTCGTCGTCGGCCCGGGCGTGCGTCGCGACCACCACCCAGTCGACCGCGCGCTCCTGCACCGCGCCGGTCGGGTGGTGCAGCGCCCGCACGGCCCGCCCCTCGACGGCCTGCACCAGCAGGTCGGTGCTCTGCCGGATGCCCAGCTCCGCGGCCCGCCGCTGCCACCGCGGCCGGTCGAGGGTGAGCCCGAGGTCCTGCCCGACCACCATCGCCGCGGTCACGACCTCGACCGCGCAGCCCCGGCCGGCGAGCAGTTCGGCGACCGACGGCCCCGCGGCGGCGCCCAGGTCGTCGACGACCAGGACGTGGCCGGTCGGCGACGCCGCGCCGGTCAGCACGTCGCGGACGTCGACCACCCGCGCGCTGTCGCCCGCCCACGCGGGCCGGGCCGGCCGCGCCCCGGTGGCGAGGACGACGACGTCGGGAGCGTGCGCGCGGACGTCGTCGGGGGTGGCCCGCGACCCGGTCCGGACGTCGACCCCGGCCCGGGCGCACTCGGCGGCCAGGTCGTCGACGAGCGGTCGCAGCCCGTCGCGGCCGGGGGCGGACGCCGCGACGAGGACCGCTCCGCCGGTCGCCGGCGCCTGCTCCAGCAGGGTGACCGCGTGCCCGCGCTGCGCGGCGGTGGCGGCCGCCCGCAGCCCGGCCGGACCGCCGCCGACGACGAGCACCCGACGCCGGCGGACCGGGGCCGGCAGCGGTGCCTCTCGGCCGGCCCGGGGGTTGGTGACGCAGCCCAGGGGCCGGTTGGTGCCGACCCGCCCGATGCACTCCTGGTTGCAGCCCAGGCACCGGCGGATCTCCGCCGCCCGCCCGGTGCACGCCTTGCCGGCCCACCCGGGGTCGGCGATCTGCCCGCGGGCGACCCCGACCAGGTCGCAGTCGCCGTCGGCGAGGGCCTGCTCGGCCTGCGCGGGGGTGAGGAACCGGCCGACACCGATGACCGGGACGTCGGACACCGCCCGGACGGCCGCCCGGATCGCCGCGGAGACGGACCGCGCGTAGCCCGGCTCGGTGGTCATCGGCGGGACGACCTGCTCGAGGGTCGCCGTCGCGACGCCCACGGTGGTGCTCACGGAGTCGACCAGCCCCGCGGCGGCGAGCAGGCGCGCGGTGGCCGCGGCGTCGGCGAGCGTCGTCCCGCCGTCCACGCCCTCCCCGCCGGCCAGCCGGACGCCCACGGCCCGGCCCGGCCCGACCGCCTCCCGCACGGCGGTCAGCACCTCGACGAGGAAGCGGACGCGGTTCTCCAGGGGGCCGCCGTAGCCGTCGGTACGCCGGTTGGTCGCCGGGGACAGGAACTGGCGGACCAGCGAGGACTGCGACGCCTGCACCTCCACGCCGTCGAAGCCGGCGGCGGCGCAGCGGGCCGCGACGTCGGCGTAGCCGCCGACCAGCCGGGCGAGGTCGGCGGCCGACGCCTCCCGCGGCACCTCCCGGAACAGCGGGTCGGGCACCGGCGAGGGCGCGAGGACCGGCGCCCGGGTGTGCGTGGCGTCCGACTGGCCGCCGTTGTGGTTGAGCTGGGCGAACACCGGGACGCCGTGCGCGTGGACGGCGTCGGTGACCAGCCGCCAGCCGGGCGCGACCGCGTCGTCGTGCCCCCGGACCAGCTTCTCGTAGGGCCGGTCGGCCGGGTCGACCGTGGACTCCTCGGTGACGACCAGCCCGGCACCGCCGGCGGCGCGGGCCGCGTAGTAGGCCGCGTGCCGGGCGGTCGGCAGCCCGTCGACGGCGAAGTTCGTCAGGTGGGCCGGGAAGACGACCCGGTTGGGCAGGGTGACCGGGCCGACGCGCAAGGGCGAGGCCAGCCGCTCGTACCGCACTGCCCACCTCCTCCGCCGGGGCGACCCTAGAGACTGCGCCCATGGCACCCCGACGCTGCCCCTGCGGAACGGGGCTCCCCTACGACGAGTGCTGCGGGCGGCTGCACGCCGGCACCGCGACGGCGGCCACCGCCGAGCAGCTCATGCGCTCGCGGTACAGCGCCTTCGCCGTCGGCGACCCCGCCTACCTGCTCGCGACCTGGCACCCGACGACCCGGCCGCGGTCGCTGGAGCTCGACCCGGCGGTCCGCTGGACCGGGCTCGACGTGCTCGCCACCACCGGCGGCGGGATGTTGGCCGACGAGGGCACCGTGGAGTTCCGGGCCTGGTACCGGCACGCCGGCGAGACCGGCAGCCAGCACGAGGTCAGCCGGTTCGTCCGGGACGGCGGCGCCTGGCGCTACCTGGACGCCGTCTGACTCATCGGACGGTGAAGCCGGCGTCGACCGGCAGCGTCACGCCGGTGACGTACCGGGCGTCGTCACTGACCAGCCAGACGATCGCGTTGCTGACGTCGACCGGCTCGATGGCGTCGACCGGGAGCAGGTTGCTCAGCCCCGCGGCCTGCGCCGGCGTCGGCCGCTCCGAGAGCCACCGCTGCATGAAGTCGTTGATGATCATGGGGGTCTTCACGCCGGTCGGGTGCACCGAGTTCACCCGGATCCCGTGCGGGCCGAGCGTGTTCGCGAAGACGCGCATCAGGCCGACGACGCCGTGCTTGGCGGCGGCGTAGCCCTGCGCGCCGCCGGCGTCGCCGCCGATCCCCTTGAGGCCGGCCGTGGAGCTGGTCAGCACGATGGCGCCGCCCTGCCCCTGCTCCACGAGGACCGGGGCGGTGGCCCGGAGGGTGTTCCAGACCCCGGTGAGGTTCACGTCGATCACGTCCTGCCAGGCGCGGGCGGCCTCGTCCTCGTCGCCCATGGGCGCGATCCCGGCGTTGGCCAGCACGATGTCCAGCCGGCCGAGCTCGGCGACCCCGGCGCGGACGGCGTCCTCCATGGCCGCGAGGCTGCGGACGTCGGCCTGACGGGCCACGATGCGGCGGTCGAGGGCCTCCACCTCGGCGACCGTCCGGTCGAGGTCCTCCGGCGTGGCCATGGGGTAGGGCACGGTGTCGATCTGCCGGCACAGGTCGACGGCGATGACGTCGGCGCCCTCCTGGGCCAGCCGGACGGCGTGCGAGCGACCCTGCCCGCGCGCCGCTCCTGTGATGAACGCGACCTTGCCGTCGAGCTTGCCCATGCCCGCCCCCTCCGGCTCGGGATGGGGCCACAACCTAGGGGCGCCCGGTGCCCGGGACAACGGCGGCGATGCTTTGCGGGCGATCGAGTTGGGCACTGCCCGGTCATGACCACCGACGACACCCGCAAGGTCGCGGGCCTGCTCAAGGGGGAGCGCTTCGGCTTCCTCACCACCACCGAGCCCGGCGGCAAGCTCACCAGCCGCCCGATGACCCTGCAGGAGGTGGAGTTCGACGGCGACCTGTGGTTCTTCGCCGAGCGGGGCACCGACTGGCTCGCCCACATCGCCGCCTCGCCGCAGGTGAACGTCGGCGTCGGCTCCGGCGGCACGTGGGTGTCGCTGACCGGGCACGCGTCGGTCGTCGACGACGTCGCCACGAAGAAGGAGCTGTGGAACAGCGGGGTCGAGGCGTGGCTGCCGCAGGGCCCCGAGGACCCCTCGACCGTGCTGGTGCGGGTCGACGCCGACTCGGCCGAGTACTGGGACACCCCGGGCGGCCGGCTCGCCACCGCGTTCAGCTTCGTCAAGGCCAAGGCGACCGGGCAGCGCATCGACGCCGGCGAGAGCGAGAAGGTCGACCTGCAGTAGCCCGTCGGCCTCCCGCCCACAGGCGACTCCCAGGCGGCGCCGGGCCGGTCCCCAGAGCGCGGCGGGACGGTGGAGCACCGTCCCCGCTGGAGGTCCCCGTGTTCGCCGTCGCCGTCCTGGTCGTGTTCCTCGCCGCGCTCACGCTGGCCGACCTGCTGCCCGACCTCCTGCCGGAGGAGGGCCTCAGGCCGGCCGGCTGAGCGCCGGCCGGCCGGGCGCGGCCGCTACCGGACGGTGAAGCCCGCGTCGACGGGCAGCGTCACGCCGGTCACGTAGCGGCCCTCGTCGCTGACCAGCCAGGCGATCGCGTTGCTGACGTCGACGGCCTCGATGAGCTCGACGGGCATGAGGTCGGCCAGCGATCATCCGGGGCGCGGCCACGTGCACGGTGTTCCAGACGCCGGTCAGGTTGACCCCGATGACGTCGTCCCACGTGCGGGAGGGGTCGCTCTGGGGACTGCCCGCGGCGGAGATGCCGGCGTTGGCCAGCACGATGTCGACCCGGCCGAGCTCGGCGACGCCGTCCTCGACCGCCGACCGGAGCGCCGCCACGTCCCGGACGTCGGCCTCGCGGGCGACGATGCGCCGGTCCAGGGCCTCCACCGCCCGCACCGTCTCGGCCAGGTCCTCGGGGGTGGCCATGGGGTAGCGATCGTGTCCAGCTGCGCACACAGGTCGACGGCGATGACGTCGGCGCCCTCCTGGGCCAGCCGGACGGCGTGCGAGCGGCCCTGCCCGCGCGCCGCTCCGGTGATGAAGGCGACCTTCCCGTCGAGCATGCCCATGTGCGCTCCCTCGTGGTCCGCAGCGTGGCGACGTGCGCCACGACCTGGGCAGAGCTCAGGGCCCGGGACACCGGCCCAACCACGCCAGCGCCGCGCGCCGGCCCTCGAGGACGGCCTCGAGCACGGTGCGCGGCGCGACGGCGTCTCCGGCGACGATGCCCTCGCCTCCGGCGTGCTGGGCGGGAGCGTCGCCCGGGCCGGCCTCGACGAGGACCGCGCACGGGATGCGGCTCTCCGCGCCGGTCCAGCGGTCGGCGAGCACCGCCTCCCCCTCGTGCACGCCGCGGAGCACCACCCCGGTGCGCCGGTGGACGCCGGCCCGCAGCAGCCGGGTGTTGGCCGGGGCGAGGTCCTCGGCCAGCCGCACGCCGACCACCTCGTCGGGCGTCACCACGGTGACCTCCCGCCCGGCGCCGGCGAGCAGCTCGGCCACGCCCGCGCCCACCGGGCCGCCGGCGGGGTCGTGCACCACGACCGGGCCGGGGGGCAGGCCGGCGCCGGCGAGGACGTCCGCGGCGGTCACCGCGCCGGGGGCCGTGACCAGGGCCCGGGCGCCCGTGGCGACGACGTCGGCCGCCGCCGCCTCCACGCCCAGCTCCACGCGCACGCCCAGCCGCTCGACCTCGCCGGCGAGCCAGGCGGCGAGGTCGGCGAAGCGCTGCCGGCCGGGCAGTGCCGCCACCAGCGGCAACGCGCCGCCGAGCCGGTCGCCGCGCTCGACCAGCCGCACCGCGGCCCCTGCCGCGGCCAGCACCCGCGCCGCCTCCAGGCCCGCCGGCCCCCCGCCGGCGACCACGACCTCCCGCCCCGGAGGGCAGAAATGGCCATTTCTGCCCTCGGGGTCGAGGTCCTCCGTCTCGTGCCCGCTGCGGGGGTCGGCCACGCAGCTGACCAGCGGGTTGCGGACGTTGCGCACCCGGCAGGCCTGGTTGCACAGGGTGCAGGGGCGCACCGGGGTGCCCGCGCGGGCCTTGGCGACCAGGGCGGCGTCGGCGATCTGCGCGCGGGTCATCTCGACGGCGTCGGCGGTGCCGTCGGCGAGCGCGGCCTCGGCGTCCTCGACGTCGACGACCGAGCCCTGCAGCACGACCGGCGTCCCGCCGGCGGCCGCCCGCAGCCCGCGGGTGAGCCCGGCGTTGAACCCGGGCCGCACGTGCCCGTCGGGGCGGTAGGCCGACAGCGCCAGCCCGCTGCCCCGGACGACGACGAGCAGGTCGACCAGCGGCGCGAGGTCGGCGACGTGCCCGGCGGCGGTCTCCGGCGTGATACCCGCCCACGGGGCCTCCTCGTCGCAGGACAGCCGCAGCGCGAGCACCCGGCCGGTCCCCAGCTCGCCGCGGACGGCGGCCAGCACCTCGCGCAGCAGCCGCAGCCGGTCGGTGCCGTGGGCGTCGGCGCGGGTGTTGGTCAGCCCCGAGGCGAACTGGCGCAGCAGCGACCGCGGCCCGGCGTCGACCTCCACGCCGTCGACGTCGGCCGCGACGGCGGTGCGGGCCGCCGCGGCGAAGCCGGAGACGAGGGCGGCGATCTCGTCGGGCTGCATCTCCGCCGGGACCTCGCGGCCGACGACGTCGGGCACCGGCGACGGCGCCCACAGCGCCGTCCCCGAGTACGCGGAGGTGCCCTGACCGCCGGTGTGCCCGAGCCCGGCCAGCACGAGCGCGCCCGACGGCCGGCAGGCGGCGGCGACGGCGGCCCACCCCGCACCGCACTTGGCGGCCAGCGGCGCGCGCTCGTAGGGCCAGTCGCTGTCGTGCACCGACGCGGTCTCGGTGACGACGATCCCGCAGCCGCCCTCGGCGCGGCGCGCGTAGTAGGCGACGTGCCGCTCCGACAGCGCCCGCCCGCGACCGAGGTTGGTCACGTGCGGGCCGAACAGCACCCGCGAGGGCGCCGTCCGGCCCGCCAGGACCAGCGGCTCGAGGAGCCTCAGCGCAGGTCGAGCCCGGCCAGCGGCGACTCGTCGCAGATCTTCGCGGGGATCGACGGGATGCCCAGCAGCGTGGGCTGCCCGCGCACCGGGCCGGTGTGCGAGTGGTCGATGTGCGACTTCGGCATGACCGTGCCCGCGTCGCGGGACGCCAGCGCGCTCTCGCCGTAGCCCTGCACGCACTCGGGGTCGGGGCCGTCCAGCGGCAGGCCGGTGAAGAACTTGGCCGCCATGCAGCCGCCCCGGCAGGCGTCGAAGTGGGCGCACTTGGTGCACGCGCCGCCGGTCTGCGGGCTGCGCAGCTCGGCGAACAGGTCGCTCTGCTGCCACACGCGCTGGAAGCCGCCCTCGTCGCGGACGTTGCCGGCGAGGAAGTTCTCGTGGATGGCGAACGGGCAGGCGTAGACGTCGCCCACCGGGTCGATCAGGCAGACCACCCGGCCGGCGCCGCACAGGTTCAGCCCGGGCAGGGCCTGGCCGTAGGCGCTCAGGTGGAAGAACGAGTCACCGGTCAGCACGTTGTCGCCGTTGGCCAGCAGCCACGAGTACAGCTCGCGCTGCTGCTCCTGGGTGGGGTGCAGCTGGTCCCAGACGTCGGCGCCGCGGCCCGACGGGCGCAGCCGGGTGATCCGCAGCTGGGCGCCGTAGCGGTCGGTGAGCGCCTTGAACTCGTCGAGCTGGGAGACGTTCTCCCGGGTGACGACGACGGAGACCTTGAAGTCCTTCATCCCGGCCTCGGCCAGGTTCTCCAGCGCCCGGACGGCGGTGGCGTACGAGCCGGTGCCGCGGACGCGGTCGTTGACCTCGGCGGTCGCACCGTCGAGGGAGATCTGGACGTCGACGTAGTCGGTGCGGGCCAGTTGCGCGGCCCGCGTCTTGTCCAGCTTGACGCCGTTGGTGGAGAACTTGACGCCGACGTCGTGGCCGATGGCGTAGTCGAGCAGGTGCCAGAAGTCCGGCCGCACGGTGGGCTCGCCGCCGCCGACGTTGACGTAGAACACCTGCATCCGCTGCAGCTCGTCGATGACCGCCTCGGCCTCGGCGGTGGTCAGCTCCCGCGGGTCCCGCCGTCCCGACGAGGACAGGCAGTGCGCGCACGCCAGGTTGCAGGCGTAGGTGAGCTCCCAGGTCAGGCAGATCGGCGCGTCCAGCCCGTACTCGAACTGGTCGATCAGGCGGCCGCCGGTCGGGCGTTCCGGGGCGGGCGTGCGGGGCGGCAGGACGGCGGTCATTCGGCGCTCTCCCGTACTTCGATCATCTGCGAACGTGCCAGGTCGGCCAGCGCCTTCACATAGGCGGCGCGCTGGGCCTCGGGGACCCCGCACGCGACGAGCGTGGCCTCGGCGGTGGGGTGGTCGGCGAGCGTCTCCACGACGGTGACCAGCGTCTTCGACTTGAGGAAGGACAGCTTCCGGTTGCCGAAGTGGTAGACCAGCGCGCCGAACGGCTCGGGGCGCAGCGCCACCGAGCGGGCCCGCCGCCAGGGCAGCGACGGGTCGAAGTCAGGGGTGGACACGGGGAGTCCGGGACCCGGCAGGAGTGCGGCGCCGGCGTCACCAGAGCGTGGCACCGGCGCCGCGACGGGGGCGTCGATCAGTACACCCCGCACATGCCGTCGATGGAGACCTCCTCGACGAGCGACTCCTCGACCAGCGTCTCCTCGGCGGCGGGCGCCTCGGCGACCTGGGTGTCGGTGGTCTCGGGCATGGGGCCTCCCTGTGATCCGGGTTACGAAGTGGGGAGGACGTTAGTGACACCCAGTGCCACGGGCAACACCGGGGGTCGGGTGCTGCCCGCCCGACCCGGACGGGGCACCACCTGCCCCCTGTGCAGCGCCGACGGGGCCGGACGGCGGGTCGCGTGCCGCAAGATGTACCCGTGACCGCGGTGGTGGGGGACGTCCGGGCGGAGACCCGTGCCCGCATCGAGCAGGCCGCCCTCGACCTGTTCAGCCGGAAGGGCTTCGAGCAGGTCACCGCCGACGAGATCGCCGACGCGGCCGGGACCAGCCGGCGCACCTTCTTCCGCTGCTTCGCGACCAAGGCCGACGCCGTCTGGGGCGACTTCACCTCGCACGTCGAGCGGCTGGACGCGCTGCTCGCCGCCGCGGACCCGGGCCTGCCGGTGCTGTCCTCGATCTGCGCCGCCTACGTCGAGGTCAACGACTACTCCACGGCCGACCTGCCGATGCTGCGCCAGCGGATGGCGCTGATCCTGCGCGAGCCGGCCCTGCAGGCGCACTCCCAGGTCCGCTACGCCGACGTGGACCGGGTGGTGGCCCAGCACGTGGCGCGGCGCACCGGGGACGGTCCGGACGCACTCCTCCCGCGGCTGGTCGCGACCACCACCCGGGCAGCTGCGACGACGGCGTTCGAGGTGTGGCTCGCCGACGGCACGACCACGCTCGCCGACGACCTGCACGCCGCGTTCCACCAGCTCGCCGCCGGCTTCCCCACCCTGCGCACCACCTGAGGCAGACCCCGTCCCGGGCGGGGGGGGGGGGGGGGGGGGGGGGGGGGGGGGGGGGGGGGGGGGGGGGGGGGGGGGGGGGGGGGGGGCGGGGGGGGGCGGGGGGGGGGGGGGGGGGGGGGGGGGGGGGG